>CAVBQD010000024.1:0-18139 GCA_963597385.1 bacterium
GACTTGTTCATAAACAAAGGGAGCCTAATAGGTTTATATTTTATTCACCGAGTTTGGCGAGTTCATCACGGAATGATTCGGCTGAATCGAATTCCTTATATACGGATGCAAATCTTACATATGCAACCTCGTCAATCTCTTTAAGCTTTTCCATAATAAGTTCACCGATACGGGAGGACGAAACCTCACGGTCAACGGACGACTGAAGCTGAGCCTCGATTTCATCAATCTTTTCATCAAGCTCAGCAACGGTAACCTTACGCTTTTCGCAGGCACGGAGCATACCTTTGAGAATTTTATTTCTGTCAAAGACTTCTCTTGACCTGTCTTTCTTGATAACGATAACAGGAACATCCTCTATTGTTTCATAGGTGGTGAACCTTTTTGAACACTGAATACACTCTCTGCGGCGGCGAATACGCTCATTTTCGTCGGTCGGTCGAGAATCGATAACCTTGCTTTCGGTATAACCGCAAAACGGACATTTCATAGCATTTTCCTCCAATGCAACAGTTGTTTTTATCGAACATTCGTTATTATACCACAAGATATAGAGAAATGCAAGTATAAGAGTAAATCTACATATAGTTTATATTATGCTCTTTTTAGCGAATTATCCTTGTTATTGTATATAAACATCCACACAGCCATAGCAATGATAACAACATATCCTACTACGGATAGCGTATCCGGCACCTGATGTCCGAGGAAAAGGTAGCCCTCAACAGCCGTAAATATAATATTGGAATAATCGAAAATAGAAATTTCACTACTCGGAGCGAAGCCGTAAGCCGCTGTAATTCCGAACTGACCGCCTGCGGCACAAAGACCGACAAGCATAAGATACAAAAACTGTTTACCCATCATAGGAGAATAGTTAAAAATAAGGTAAGGCGATGTTACAAGCACCGAAAATGCAGAGAAGAAGAACACGGTGAATCTACCGTTTTCGCCCTTATTCGCCATATGACGGACACAGGTGTAAGCCGCACCGGCACTCAGTCCGCCGATAAATCCGGCAAATGACGGAAGAAGTTCGATATTTGACATAGTGGGTTTAATTACAAACATTGCACCGACAAAAGCAATGATAATAGCAACTGTCTGCTTTGGTTTGACCTTTTCTTTAAGAAAAATCGCAGAAAAAAGCAAAGTTGCGAACGGCGAAAGTTTGTTAAGCATTGCCGCGTCTGCCGTATGAGCCATATGCGTTGTTGCGTAAAAATTGCCGAACACGCCCAAAAGTCCTACGCTTGAACGCAAAAAATGAAATTTAAGGCAACCTTTTATAGGCTTAAACGGTTCGTGATTTTTAATCAAAACTCCTGCGGCAAAAAAAAGAGCAACAAGATTACGGAAAAACACCTTTTGCGGAACAGGAACATCCCCTGAAAGATTGATAAACGAACTCATACCGCTGAAACAGAAAGCGGAAAAAAGTATACAAAAAATTCCTTTTGTCTTGTTGCTTAACTTATTCATAATTTTATACTGTCCAAATACTCCTTACTGAGAGCTAATTCTTTCATTACATCATAGCCCTTTGAATATATTTCTATCACATATCCGCCCTTATAGCCGCCGTCTGCCATAAGGCTGAACAAACGCTTAAAATCGAATGTTCCCCTGCCCGGCGGCATACAGTCAACCTCGGGAGTATTATCGCTCAAATGGATATGTGCAATTTCATTTTTAAATTCATTTGCAACATAAAACGGGTCATATCCCGAACGGATAGCCTGTTTTATATCAAAAACCATATGAAAATCGTCGCCGAGATACGCTCTCATTTTTTTCAAAAATTCAACGCTTTCACTTCTGAAGCGAACAACATTTTCCTGACAAACATTGACGCCCTCTTTTTTACCGAGTTCAATAAGCGAAGCGAAACGGTCAAAATAAAATTCCTCGCTCATATTGCGTTTTTGCACGGCAACCGAGCCGTGAATAACAACATTTTTTGCACCTAAAATTGCGGCAGCGTGAAAATGTTTTTGATAAAGTCCGATAAAATCGTGATACCTACGCTCATATTCGGCGAAAATGCAATTACTTTCAAGAGCCGATGAAAACGGATGAACAGACAAAATCCTTGCACCGTGCTCATCTGCATTCTTTTTGAGCTCTTTTACATACGGTTCTTCAAGTTCGGAAGATGTGTTAAAAAATACTTCTGCCTGTTTGAAACCGAGAGATAAAACATTATCAAGCGATTTTTCCGTTACCAGCGGGAAAAAGCAGGAGGAAGAAGCACCGACTTCCATCAACCCACCAACTTTTCTATTGCGGCAAGCTTAACGCTTGTGCAAAGGATTTGTGTTGCCAAATCAAGTTCTGCAACAGGTGGAAGTGACGGAGCAATACGGATATTGCTGTTATTCGGGTCATCACCGTAAGGATAAGTTGCACCTACAGTTGTGAGAGTTACGCCCGCTTCCTTGCAAAGCTCGCCCACTCTTTTTGCCGTACCGTTCATTACATCAAGGCTGATGAAATAACCGCCCTTAGGGTCGAGCCATTCGGCAATACCGAGTCCGCCGAGTTCATTTTGAAGATGTTCGATAACCATATCAAACTTAGGTTTCATAATTGCGGCATGCTTTTTCATATGTGCCAAAAGTCCGTCAACATTGCCGAAGAATTTTACATGGCGAAGTTGGTTCATTTTATCGTAACTGATAGTTTCACAGTTAAGTCTTTTCTTAATTTGTGCGATATTGGCATCGCTTGCAACAAGTGCCGAAACACCGGCACCCGGGAATGTCATCTTTGATGTTGAACAAACCTCGATAACCATATCCTCGTTATCGCCCAACACATCATAGATATTAAGAAGCGTGTCGCCCTCTTCTTTAATATCGTGCACACAGTAAGCGTTATCCCAAACGATTCTGAAATCCTTTGCGGCAGGCTTGAGTGCGGCAATGCGGCGAACGGTATCATCCGAGAATGTAATACCCTGCGGATTTGAATACTTAGGCACGCAAAACATACCCTTAACAGCCTCGTCTTTAACAAGTTTCTCGATAATATCCATATCAGGGCCTTCGCTTGTCATAGGAACATTAATCATCTTAATGCCGAAATGTTCCAAAATAGTAAAGTGTCTGTCATATCCCGGAACAGGGCAAAGGAATTTAACCTCGTCAAGCTTGCACCAAGGAGTTGAGCCGAGAACGCCCTCACAATAGCACTGACAAATATAGTCATACATAAGGTTCAAAGAAGCAGACGGACCAACGATAACATTCTTTGCGTCAACGCCGAGCAAGTCAGCAAAAAGTTGCTTACAGCTCTTGATACCGTCAAGAAGTCCGTAGTTACGAACATCAACACCGTCATCAGTGTAATCAATAGGCTTCAACATATCCATAGAAAGGTCAAGTTGTTCTTTCGACGGCTTACCTCTTGACATATCAAGGTTAAGACCCATTGCTTTATATTCTTCAAACTTTTTAAGAAGAACAATCTGCTCGTTAAGAAGTTCTTCCTTTGTCATATCAACATATTTTGACATACCTTATCCTCACAATCATAAAATTACTGATATATTTTACCACAAAATCCAACTGCATTCAATATACCATAAATATAAAACAGAGCATTAATCGGCTTATTTTTTGGTAAATGTACCTATAAAAGTGCTATTGCATTTATTAATATTGTATGATAAAATATAAATATAAATATTTTAAGGAGGAATTATCATGGCAGGTATGACATATGAATCAATTGTGGCAACTACCAGAACAAAATTCTACAACGCAGATGTTTCAAACGTACAGGGTACATTGGCTTTTCAGATTAACATCGAAGGCAAAGCAGTAAACGGCATTTTTTACATAGAAATAAAAGACGGTCAGGTACATGTTGAGCCTTACGAATATTATGACAGAAATGCTATTATTCACATCAACGGCACAAACTGGATTAAGCTCATCAACGGCAAGCTCAATCCTGTTGTTGCATTCACGACCGGCAAACTCAGTGTTGACGGTGATGTAAATGCGGCTCTTGAAATGACTAAATTCTTGGGCTAAAAACCACATTCAGGCAAAACACATTCAGAACAATATGTTTTTACAAACCGCATCGAAAAATCGGTGCGGTTTTATATTTACCGTTATTTATAATAATTCTCTATTTGTAACACTTCCAGACGGTTTTCATAGTATGAGTTAGAAAACACGAAAGGAGGTTGCACAATGGGTTGTTGCAATAACGGATGCGGTAGCTGTAATTGGATTGTTATCCTTATCATCATCCTTCTTTTATGTGGCGGTTTCAACAACGACTGCGGTTGCGGTTGTAACTAACGGCTGAGTACACAAAGAGGCTATGGAATTGCCCATAGCCTCGATTTTTTATATTTTATTTTTCGGTCAATTCGATACAGCGTTCTACAATTTCATTAATAAGTCTAACATTCTTATCCGAAATATTTGAAAAATCATTATTAACGCTGAAAGTATTTGTTTCACCGGTTAACAGATAATCCGTTGTGATTTTAAGTGCCGATGATATTTTCAATATTGTACTTACTTTAAGTTCCCTTTCGCCACGCTCATAATTTGATATTGCCTGAGGCGTTGTATCTGCCAACTCTGCCAAATATTCCTGTGTAATTCCAAGCTGTTTTCTGCGTTCATATATTCTTTTACCGATTTCTAAATTAATGTTATCATAAAGCACAGTATCACCTCTTTGTTTAATTATATAAACAAAACAGTCAGTTTTTAATGCAATTTTGTTGACTTTTATAAACAAATCGTTTATAATTGTTAACAAAAGGAGGAATTTTATGAAAAATATCGGAGTTAATCAAATGAAAGCATACCTCAGATTAGTTATGCAAATGGAATCGGACTACTACGCAAGCAGATTGTTGATTGCAAAAATTAACAATCGAATTAAAACACTTAATAATCAAAACTATTATGACATTAACAATTACCTTGAAGACACTTTGGAAACCAATAAAAGAATAAGCGTTTTCAAGTTGATTCCGTGGTGGGTTTATATCTATATGTTGCTTACAATACCCACATTATTAAATGCCAGAAGATTAATAAAGAACGGACAATTCACCGAAAAAGAATTTTGGACTGCTGTTGCAGTATACGCAGGATTGTTTATATTTTTTCTTTTGTTAGCATCAATTAAAAAAATAAAGCGAAAAAAGAATCAAAAGGTATTGAACCGAGCATATAAAAATGAATTTGAAAACTCAAAACAATTACAAGCAAAAAACAGTTTAATTCTTAAAAGTTACAACATTCAGTCAACGGAAGCAAACAAGGCAAAAAATATTGCATATAACAATTTAAAAAGAGCATATGCAGAAAACATTTTACCGCCGCAATACAGAAATTTTGCAGCAGCGGCAACAATGTATCAGTGGCTTGAATACGGAATTTGCACACAAATTTACGGTCACGGCGGATTGTTTGACAGATTCGACTACGAACTGAAATTCGGAAGAATTATCGGAACATTAGACAACATTAATAACAAACTTGATATCATCGCTGAAAATCAACAAATGCTTTACGATGAAATTCAAGATTCAAAAAACATTGCTCAAAAAGCCTTTGACAGTATAAAAAATATTGAAAAAAGCAACCAAGAAATTTTAAAAAGTGCCAGAGCAACCAAAGCTTCAACAGCAATAACCGCTATGGAAAGCAGATATCAAACAAGAATGCAACAATACATATACTATCAAAACAAATATAACTACTAATGATTCAAATAAAAAATGAAGTATATATAAAATTAGTAAACATACCAATTATGGAATGCGAAATTGGCGGAATAATCGGAGAAAAGAACAATATTATTTGCAATGTTTGCTTTGACAAATCCACACCGAATTACAATATGGGTATATATAAAGCCAATACAGAATATCTAAATAAAAAAATTGAAGAATGGCAAAACAATTCAATTAATTTTTGCGGAATATTTCACACCCATACAGATAAATCAAAATCATTATCAAAAGGTGATATTGAAACAATAAAAGCGATAATGAAAGATATGCCGAATGATATAGACAAATTGTATTTTCCGTTAATATTGCCAAAGAATAAATTATATTTATATTCTGCCAAAATAAAAAACGACACTGTAAAAATATACAGTGAAAAATATAAAATTACAGGAGGTGAAGAAGATGAGCAAAATCGAACTTAAGCCGTTTTCACTTTACACAAGAAGATGTGATGAAGGCTGTGCATATTGGAATCCAAGCAAAAAAGATTCAAACGGACGAACATACTGTACTTGGTACGGTCATTACTATTATCCAAGCGAAAGACAAGGATGCAACAGTTACAAATAAATAAATAAAATTGCCATTGCTCTTGTTTAGGCAACACAGGATATATGGCGATTAAAAACAACTATTGTTGCCTGAAAGGATATAGAGATTAAAATGAAAGAAGAAAGACGACTTTGGTTTGAAAAAAACAAAAATCTTTTTACAAAACCAAATTGGAAAAATATTATTTCCGAATTAGAGAATTGTGATGAACCGACTTTTGCAAGAATACAAACAGCTAATTATAAAAATCCGACACTTGCAGTAATCTTAGCATTAACATTAGGTTGGTTTGGCGGAGATTCCTTTTATGAAGGCAAATACTTAAAAGGTGTTATAAAACTCGCAACTTGTGGCGGATTTGTTATTGTTAACATAATTGATATTTTAACAAAAAAGAGTATTATTAATTCTCATAATGTATGCCAATATAATATTGCTATCGGTATGACAACAGCCGAAGAAATAACGAAACAAAAAAAGCAGGCAATTAAAAATTATGTTAAAAGCGATGAACGTAAAGAGTTAAACAGACAAATCAAAAAAAGTATGAAAGATCTAAGCGATAATTCATATGCTACAATAGGTCACTAACTGCTGAATACACAAAGAGGCTATGGGATTACCCGTAGCCTCGATTTTTATGTTATTTAGTTTTATGAAGCGAGGGCACCGACGAGCATCATATAGTCGCCGATTTGTACGCCGAACTCAGGACCGCCATCCATAATGAGTTGCTTTTCAGCAGTCATTTTGAACATATCGCCTGTACCGAGAAGAATCATAAGTGCAGACTTAGGGCAATCGAACTTCATATTAAAGAACGGTTTTGCTCTCTTATACTCGCCTCTGCCGGCTCTTGATTTACCGGCTTTGATACGAATATACGCCGTGCACTCGGGATGTCCGATAACTTCCCACTGATAGCAACGGTCAGGTGACTTGAGAGTCCATTCGTGAATATCGGGATGGCCGAGCTTGTTAAGCTGGGAAATGCCCGATGAAAGCAAGTAGAAATAAAGCTTGCAAAGAAGAATCGCGGTGGGTTCATCAACGCTACCAGGGTCTTTAATACTCAAAAGTGATGACATTTTAAGAAGAACCTGCAAGAATTTTGTGAACTTGCCGAAATTTTTAATTCTCAAAGCCGGAAGAAGATTTGCAACCTTGCCTTTCATAAAGTCATTCATCTTTTCCATAGACGGGAAAGCAAGCTCGGCATCAATTTTTTTCTGACCGAGATATTCACCGAGTTTTACGCTCCATTCACCGTTTTCTACTATAAAGTGAACAGCTTCTTTATCCTCGGCATTTACCTTTGCGGATACTTGATATATTGCATCTACGCCCTCGAACTTCTTTTTAAGTTCGGGAACATCTGTTGCAATTGTCTTTAAAAGCGGCATTGCACCTGCCATAAAGACTTTATTTGTGTAGCGAACTTCATCGCTTGGCATAATAATACACTCCTTTCAGATAGATAATATTCGGGATTTTGTTCAATTAGAATTCGTCATCCCAAGCATCGTCTGCCTCAAAGTCAGCGTGCATCATTTCCTGAATGGTTTCTGCGATACCGTTTGCGTCAATCTTTGCCATAGCAAGAAGGTCTTCCTGCAAGCCGATTGTTGAGAAAGCATCCTGATGGCCGAGCATCTTGAATGCACAAGCCTTACCGGAAGAAGCAACAACTTCGGCAACGGCAGAGCCTAAACCGCCCATAACCTCGTGGTCTTCAACAGTAATAATACGGCGGGTATCGGAAATAGCAGAAAGCACTGCTTCCTTATCAATAGGCTTAATGGTGTGCATATTGAGCACACGAACAGAAAGTCCGCCGTCGGAAGCGGCAATACGAGCTGCCTGCATAGCCTCAAATACGCAAGAACCGCAAGCGATAACGGTAATATCCGTACCGTCGTTCATAACGGTTGCTTTGTCCCAAACGAAATTACATTCCTCAGGGCTTTTATAAATAACTTGGTCAAAGCCTCTGTTAATACGAATATAAACAGGACCTTCGATATCATATGCGGCTTTTACCGCATTGTAAGTTTCGGCACCGTCGCAAGGGCAGATAACAGTCATATGAGGCAAAACTCTCATACAAGCCATATCAATAAGAGAATGGTGAGTTGAACCTGCCTGACCGAACGAAGTACCTGCGTGAGTTGCGATAATTTTAACCGGCACATTTTGATAACAAATATCGGTGTGAACCTGGTCGAGTGAACGGGCAGAAGCAAAAATCGCAAAAGTTGAAGCGAAAGGAATCAAGCCGTTTTTAGCCAAACCTGCAGCTACGCCGAACATATTTTGTTCTGCAATACCTACATTGAAGAATCTGTCCGGGAATTTTTCACCGAACATACCGATTTTTGTTGATTTTGCAAGGTCGGCAGTAAGAGCAACAACATCCTTATGTTCTTCACCGAGCTCACAAAGAGCAATACCGTAACATTCTGCTGTTGACAGTTTAGTTGTATCTGTCATTGTATAAGACATACCACCCATATCTTACGCCTCCTTTTCTGCACGAGCACAACGCTCTGCCAAATATTTATCGAGTGAAGCATATGCCTTTGCAAGCTTTTCATCATCAAGTGAACCGTAATGCCACTTATAATCGTCTTGCATAAAGTCAACGCCTGCACCCTTGAATGTATCCATAACAATAGCCGTAGGCTTATCGCCGCCGTCCTGATGATTTTTGATTGCGGCTTCGATAGCATCGTTGAGTTCTTTCATATTATGACCGTCAACACGGAAAACATTAAATCCGAAAGCCTCAAACTTCTTATCAAGAGGTTCTACCTTCATTTCATCGTCTACACGACCGTCAATCATACACTTGTTATTATCGGCAAACACAACGATATTTGAAAGCTTGAACTGTGCGGCACTCATAGCAGCCTCCCAATTTGAACCTTCGTTAAGCTCGCCGTCACCGGTAAGAACATAGTTCATATAATCGATACCGTTTACTCTGCCTGCAAGTGCAAAACCTACTGCAAGAGAAAGACCGTGACCGAGTGAACCTGTTGAGCAGTCAACACCCTTAACCTTATTGCAGTCCATATGCATACCGATTTTTGAACCGGTGAGGTTAAAGATTTTAAGCTCTTCTTCAGGCATAAATCCGAGGTCAACAAGTACAGGACCGTAGCCTACTGCACAGTGACCCTTTGAAAGAATGAAACGGTCTCTGTCCGGCATATCCGGATTTTGCGGGTCAATCTTCATAAAACGGTGATAAAGAATTGTCATACAATCCATTGCAGATAAAGAACCGCCTACATGTCCCGAGCCGCCCCATACGGCTGTTTGCAAGCAATAGCGTCTTAATCTGTCTGCCTTTTTTTCAAGGCGGAGCCATTCTTCTTTATTGAACGGCACATAATTTGCTGGCATATAAATACCCCTTTCAGATTTTATTAAAATAATTTACTCCAAAATTATTTAAGTCCCAATTCAGGATGTCTTGCGGCAACAACGCCAAAAGCATCCTCCGCAATGTCAACGGCGAGTTTAATGTCGTCGTCCGTTACTGCGGCATTCATAAAGTGATTGTGGTGAGAAGCAAGGAACAAGCCTCTGCTTACGCACTCTGCAATCCATTCCTGATGAAGCATAAGGCTGTCATCATTTGCAATACGAAGATAGAAAAGTGCCGGTTCACCGGAAACTTTAAGATTAAATCCGTGTTCCTTACCTGCTGCAACAAATCCGTCGCAAAGCTTAGTGCCTTTTTCTCTGAACATCGTAGGTGTGTCAAGCTTCTTCATTTTAGGAATACAAGCAAGACAAGCCGCAAACGGCTCGGCACTCATCCAATATGAGCCTGTGTAAACAACGGAAGAAGCAGTATTTTTCATATGTTCCTGACCGCATACGGCAGACATATTGTAGCCGTTTGCAAGTGCTTTACAGAAGCAGATAAGGTCTGCCTTAAAACCGTAATAATGGTCGGAACCTGCAATATCAAGACGGAAGCCTGTACGAACATCGTCGATGATAAGAACCATACCGTGGTCATCACAGAACTTACGAACCTTTGCCCACTGCTCTTTGGTTGCAGTTGTGTTATCAAAGAAGTTACCGTGGTCATAAGGCTGTGCGATAAGACCTGCGAAATCGCCGTTTGCTTCGTCGTAAGCCTTTTGCATAGCGTCCATATCAAACCAAGGAACTACTACATTGTTTTCAACTTCTTCAGGGAGAATGCCCGGATAGTCGGCTTTTTGTGCCCACTGGAAGTCACCGTGATAATAACCCTTGAAGAACATCATTTTCTTTTTACCTGTATGTGCTCTTGCACACATTACAGAGAAAGTTGTGGCGTCGGAACCGTTTTTCATAAAGAAAGCCCAGTCTGCCATAGCAACGGTATCTTTAAGAAGCTCGGCACATTCTACCATCTTATATGACGGAGAAGTTGTGCAGTTGCCCTGCTTGAGCTGAGCCATAGCTGCAGCGTCTACATCCTCATCGCAATAGCCGAGAACATTAGGACCGTATGCACACATAAAGTCAAGATACTTATTGCCGTCTACATCCCAAAAATATGTACCTTTTGCATGATCGGACATCAACGGCCATTTTGTAATAGGAAGGAACAAGCCTTCGGACGGACCGAGGTGACCGTAAACACCTGAAGGAATTGCCGCAAGTGCTCTGTTGAACCACTCTTGTGATTTTTCGTGTTTGTATTCCGGATATTTACTCATTATATCGTGTCCTCCTTAGCCCAGATATACAGCAACTCTGTCGAGAATTCTGTTGATATTGTCAATCATATTAATCATACCGGACATATAGATGTTGCCGGCACAAAGCTCTGCCATAGTTGACGCAGTGCCGTTGAAAAGTGCATTTGCAAGTTCTATTGTCTTAAACTCCATTACCGCTCTCGGAGTGTCCGGTTTTTCTTTAATAAGCTCAAGATGATGGTCTCTCGCTCTGATAGTTACATAGCAAGCGTCTGTTATGCCCATTTGAATATCGCCGTCAGGAATATATGAGGCTGAAAGCTTGCTGATTTTGTCATTATTGCCCAAAGCACAAATTGCTCCGCCGATTGTGTACATTGTAAGAACAGTTGACTTTTTGAAAAACTCTTTGTCTTTCAAATCCTCTTCGCTCGGCATAAGATACTTTGTTAAAATGTTTGTAAGTTTTGTAAACGGACCCAAAAGGAATGACAAAACCTGTGCCACATTCTTGGTAGGCACGCCCGGTTTGCTGTCATCGATAAGGGCATTGAATTTTTCCGGTGATGAAAACTTCATTTTGCAAGTACAACCGTAATCACCTTCTGTCATTTTACAACCGTCCTGTGTAAAATGATAAGTTACGCAAGGACCGTCTGTTACATCAAAACACAGAGATACAGGTTTTTTCAGTCCTTTACAAACTGCTTTTGCTTCGTCAACCATATCGCAAAGGTTCTCTAAGGTTGCAAGAACACCATATGCGTTGACAAACGCCATTGATTTTGCTTCTTTCAAAACAATTCCTCCTTTTTATTTCGTTGTTAAAAGAACATACGAACGGCTAATATACAATAAAATTATAGCATAGCAAAACATATTAAGCAACCAAATATGTTAAATAAATGTAAAGTGCCGCAAATTTATACATTTATCACAAATAATGCTATATTTTTTTGTATCAATCTAACACTTCATAATAGTTTGAGAAATTATTCATTTTTTCCTCAAACTTTGACTTGCCCGAATTTTCAGGCGGTTTAACCGGATAGTTACCTGTAAAGCAACCGTCGCAGAAATTCATATCGGCTTCTTTTGCAAGCTGTTTTGTAGCCTCAACCGAAAGATAAGCAAGAGAATCAACACCTATTTTCTTTCCGATTTCGTCCACGCTTTCATACTGACAGGCAATAAGATTTTCCTGGCTGTCAACATCTGTACCGAAGTAACAAGGGTGCTTAAACGGAGGCGATGAAACACGCATATGCACTTCTTTTGCTCCGGCTTCACGAAGAAGATTAACAATTCTTGCACAGGTTGTGCCGCGAACGATTGAGTCGTCTATCATAATAACACGCTTATCCTTAATGTTTTCTTTAATAACATTAAGTTTAATTCTTACAGCGTCTTCTCTTTGACCTTGTGACGGTTGAATAAAGGATCTGCCGATATACTTATTTTTAATAAATCCGATACCGTAAGGTATGCCGCTTGCGTTTGCATATCCGAGAGCCGCATCAAGTCCGCTGTCGGGAACGCCGATAACAATATCGGCATCAACCGGGTGTTCTTTTGCAAGGAACTCACCTGCCCTCATTCTTGCCTTTTCAACGGATACGCCGTCAATAACGGAATCCGGACGGGCAAAATAAATATATTCAAAAACGCAAAGGCTTGTCTTTGATTTTTCAACATCGTTACAGTGTGCCTTATTTGAGTGAACTCCATTGGTATCGATAACAACAATTTCGCCTGGAAGAACATCACGGACAAACTGTGCTCCGATTGTATCAAGTGCACAAGACTCACTGCTGACGCACCATGCACCGTCGGCTGTTTTGCCTATGCAAAGCGGTCTGAAACCGTAAGGGTCACGGAAAGCAATGAGTTTTGTAGCTGTCATAACCACGCACGAATAAGCACCCTTAATGTCGTTCATCGTTTTTTCTACAGCTTCTTCTGTGCTTTTTGAACTTAAACGGTACTTTACAATAGTATAGGCAATACTTTCGGTGTCCGAAGTGCCGTGAAATATTCCGCCTTTAAGCTCAACGGTTTTTCTGATTTCATTTGCATTAATAAGGTTGCCGTTATGTGCAAGAGCAAGATTACCCTTGATATGACGGATAACAAGCGGTTGAATGTTATTATTGTTTTTACCGCCGGTTGTTGAATAGCGAACATGACCTATTGCCATATTGCCCATACCCAAAGCTTCCAATCTTTCCTTTGAAAACACATCCGGAACAAGGCCGTCACCTTTATAGTGGGCAAACACACCGTCGTCATTAACGGCAATACCGCAAGATTCCTGACCTCTGTGCTGAAGAGCATAAAGAGCAAGATATGTTGACTGAGCAACATAAGTTGTTTTATTTTCAAATATACCAAAAACGCCGCATTCTTCGTGTAAATTATCGAACATCGGACTTCCTCCCAATCAGTTAAAATAGTTGACAATAAAATAATCGGACAACCGCAAAGTTATCCAATTATCCATCAATTTATAAACGCAAAGATACCGGCGGTAAGACCGCTGAGTCCCATAAGCACCGCCAATATAATCGCTGTAATTTTTACCCAAGTTCTGTTCATTCGGTTTTCCTCTTATTTCATAAATTCGCCGGCTGCCGCAACCAAAGTATCGGCAATAGCCTGTGCATTTTCCTTGCTTGTACCGATAGCAGTAATGTAAGCCTTAATTTTAGGTTCTGTACCGGACGGTCTTACGATAACTTTGTTACCGTTTGTAAGGTCAAAAGCAAGAACATTTGACTTTGGCAAGTCTATGGTTTTTGAAGGAGAACCGTCGGCAAATGTTACGGTTGAGGTTTTGTAATCCGAAACGGAAGTAACGGACATACCGGCAATTTTCTGTGGCGAATTACTGCGAAGAGTATCCATAATCGACGCCATTTTGTCCATACCTGCCGCACCCTCGAATGTGTACGACTCAACAACATTTGCATAGTAACCGAATTCTTCATAAAGAGAATTCATAACATCTACAAGATTCATATTTTTTGTTTTATAATAAGCTGCCATTTCGCAAATAAGCATTGACGCAACAACCGCATCTTTATCCCTTGCGTGAGTGCCGGCAAGGTAACCGTAGCTTTCTTCAAAGCCCATAACAAAGTCACTTGCTCTGCCCTCTTCTTCAAGGTTGGTAATAAGCTCACCGATATACTTAAATCCCGTAAGAAGATTTTTGAATGTGCAGTTATATTTTTTTGCAATAACCTCCGCAAGGTCGGTTGAAACAAAGGATTTAACGGCAATTGCCGACGGAGGCAATGTGCCCTTTGCCTTTCTTTCGGAAAGAATATAGTTAAGAAGCATCGCTCCGACTTCATTACCGCTCAAAAGAACCGGCTCGCCCTTATCGTCCGGCACCGCAATACCCACTCTGTCGCAATCGGGATCGGTTGCAAGGAGCAAATCGGCATTGATATTTTTGTTCATTTCAAGTCCGAGTTCAAATACCTGCTTAATCTCGGGATTCGGAAACGGACAGGTCGGGAAGTTGCCGTTAGGATTTTCCTGTTCGGGAACAACATACACATTTTTCACACCGATTCTGTCAAGGATTCTGCGAACCGGCTTATTACCCGTGCCGTTAAGCGGAGTGTAAATAACTTTCAAGTCCGCTTTTTTAACAATATCCGGATTAATGCACTGCTTTTGAACTTCGTCAAGGAACAGTTCAATAATATCCTGACCGATATATTCGATTATTCCGTCTGAAATCGCTTTATCAAAATCAACCTTTTTGATACCTGTAAAATAATCCACTTTCTGAATAAATTCATATGTTTCGGCGGCTTCCTCATCAGTCATTTGATAGCCCTTTGGATTATAGCACTTATATCCGTTATACTTTGCCGGATTGTGTGAGGCGGTAAGAATAATACCGCTTGATGTATGAAAATGACGAATTGCAAAAGAAAGGCAAGGAGTAGGTTCAAGCTCATCATAGATATAAACCTTAATTCCGTTGGCAGCCAAAACGCTTGCCGCTTCCCTGCTGAAATATTCGGATTTTATTCTGCTGTCGTAACCGATAGCAACGGACGGCGTTTCATAATGAGCATTAAGAAAATCCGCAAGGCCCTGAGTTGCTCTACCTACGGTGTAAATGTTCATTCTGTTTGTTCCGGCACCGATGACGCCTCTGAGACCTGCCGTGCCGAATTCGAGAGAACGGTAAAATCTATCCAATATCTCATCGTCTTGACCGTTGATACTCTCAAGTTCCGCGGTAAGGTCGGGGTCACCTGTTGCTTTTTGCAGCCATTCATTATATAAAGCGTTAATATCCATAAAAAACTCCTTTATTAACTCTTGATAAAACTACAGTTCTATTTTAAACTTATTATTGGGTGTTGTCAATATTTCAAATATAATGTATAATAAATATTAACAATATTTTTTGGGTGAAGAAATGAAAAAGAGAATCGCACTTTGGGATAACTTAAAATTCCTACTAATTATTTTTGTTGTTTTCGGGCATTATGCAACGCAATTATATGAAAACGACGATATACTTCGCGGAATGTATATATCTGTATACACATTTCATATGCCTGCTTTTATTTTTGTAACAGGACTGTTTTCAAAAAAAGCGGTAAATGAAAAAAATATAAAAAAAATCCTTCCGTATTTGACTTGCTTTTTTGCAACTTCTGTTATACTTTTCATCACAAAAGCCGCAATCGGATGGGCTCCGACTTTTCAGTTGTTAGACCCCGCCGGTTTACCGTGGTATCTGATGTCAATGTTTTTTATGTACCTGATAACAATGCTCGTTAAGGACTACAAACCGCAGTACATATTTATACTGTCGCTTTTGGTGGGGGTAATGTGCGGATATGCAACGACAAGCAATCCGGATTTATTCACTTGGATGAGAACGATAGTGTTTTATCCGTTTTTCTATCTCGGATACATACTTGACCAAGAAAAAACAGAAAAAATGACAAACAAACCTTACTTAAAAATATGTGCCGTAATATTCTTTGTTGTGCTGAATGTACTGATTTTTGAATTTCCGGAGCAATCGGACATTTTAAGCAGGTTGAACACGGCAAGACATCCGTACAGTCACCTCGGAGATTTCGGACCGCTCGGTTGGCTGTACAAAATATTGGGATATGCCGTATCGTTTGCCGCCGTTTTCTTTTTGATAAGTCTTGTTCCGAGGAAAAGGATAAAAGGTTTTACGGCTTTTGGCGAAAGAACGCTCGGTATATATATGTTCCATTACATAATAATATATGTGCTTATTTATGTTTTAAAAACACAAGACATGTTAAAATCCGTTTTACCTAACGGTTGGGAATATCTCATTATTCCGTTGGCAATTATCACCGCATATATTTGCGGCAATAAAGGATTTAACTTCATTGTTCAAAAATTATTTTCCGTTAACGGTAAGCTGAAAGGATAAATTATGTTTGCTAAAGTAAAGAGCGAAGGAATTTTGGGAATAGAGAGCTACGATGTTGAGGTTGAAGCCGACCTCAGCTCGGGTATGCCGAGATTTGACCTTGTCGGATTACCGGACGCGGCAGTAAAAGAAAGCCGTGAGCGTGTAAGAGCTTCAATTAAAAATTGCGGTTTTGACTTCCCCGTTTCACGAATAACAGTTAATATTGCACCTGCCGACATAAAAAAAGCCGGTGCGATTTACGACCTGCCGATACTCGTTGCAATACTCAAGGCAAGCGGCCAAATCAAAGCAAATTTGGATGATTACGCATTTATAGGAGAGCTTTCACTTGACGGTGAAATTCGCAAAATAAACGGTGTTTTGCCTATGGTGTTGCGTGCAAAAGAAAAAAGCGTCGGTGCAATATTTGTTCCGTATCAAAACGCCTTTGAAGCAAGCGTTGTTAAAGGCATTGATATTCTTCCTGCCAAAAGCATAAAGGATATCATTGCCCATCTTGATTACAGCAAACTCATTGAGCCGGTATCTCACGATATAAACGAAGAAGACACTCTCAAAGAGGAACTTGATTTTGCCGATGTAAGAGGGCAAGAGACAGCAAAAAGAGCGATTGAAATTGCCGCTGCCGGCTCACACAATTTAATTATGATTGGTCCTCCCGGCACAGGCAAATCCATGCTTGCAAAGCGAATCGGTTCAATTTTACCGGACATGACATTTGACGAAAAAATCGAAACGACAGCGATTTATTCCGTAGCGGGAATGTTGCCGGAAAATGTAAAGCTGATTTCAAGGCGTCCGTTCAGAAGTCCTCACCACACCATATCGGCACAAGGACTTACAGGCGGCGGAGTAAATATGCATCCGGGTGAAGTTTCACTTGCACACAACGGAGTGCTGTTTATGGACGAATTTCCTGAATTTGACAGGCGGACAAAGGAGTCGCTCCGTCAACCGCTTGAAGATTTGAAAGTGACAATCAGCCGTGCCGGAGGGTCTGTGAATTATCCGGCAAATCTTATGGTAATAGCCGCTATGAATCCGTGTCCGTGCGGTTATCTCGGTCACCCGACAACGCCGTGCAAATGTTCGGACGGAGCAAAGCGAAAATATCAAAACAAGATATCGGGGCCGCTCCTTGACAGAATGGACATACATATCGAAGTGCAAAATGTTGAATATGAAACCATATCAAGCAAGGAAAAGGCGGAAAGTTCAAGCGAAATCAAAAAGCGTGTTAACAAAGCAAGGGCGATTCAGCAAAAGCGTTTTGAGGGAACGGACATTTCCTGCAACGCAAAAATGACGCCTGCCGCAACACAAAAATATTGCACAATGTCACCGCAAGCCGACGCAATGATGAAAGACAGTTTTAAAAAGCTAGGTATGTCGGGCAGAGCCTACGACAAGATTTTGCGTGTAGCAAGAACCATTGCCGACCTTGACGACAGTGAAAACATTGAAGCCAAGCACATTGCCGAAGCGTTGCAATACCGTGCTCTTGACAGAAAATACTGGGGATTATAAAAGTTTAAAAGAGTTGGACAATACCCAACTCTTTTAATTTCGCCAACCCCACCGTCAACACTTCGTGTTGCCGCCAGCGTGTCGAAAAAGTATTTTCGGCACGCTGTAGGCTGTTGAGAAAGGCTCTGA
>CAVBQD010000025.1:0-17833 GCA_963597385.1 bacterium
GGTTGACGCTATCATACATGTTGTAAGATGCTTTGAAAATGACGACATAACACATGTTGACGGAAATATTGACCCGGCGAGGGATATTGAAACAATTAATCTTGAGCTTATCTTATCAGACCTCGACATTCTTTCAAGGCGACTTGACAACAGAAAAAAAGCGATGAAAGGCGATAAAACGCTTGTCGGTGAAGTTGACTTTATTGAAAGACTTATTAAAGAAATGGAACAAGGCAAAACGGCGAGAGCCTGTGAAATTTCTGATGAAGAAAAAGAATATCTTAAAGATGTTGCCCTCCTTACAATCAAGCCTGTTATTTATGCTTGCAATATGGGTGAAAACGATTTCGTTAACGGAATAGATAACAATAAATTTTATAATACTGTTAAACAAATCGCCGCAAATGAAGATGCTGAAACATTCCCTATTTGTGCGGAAATGGAAGCTCAGATTGCTGAACTTGATCCCGACGAAAAAGAAATGTTTCTTGAAGATATGGGCCTTGAAAAATCCGGACTTGACCGTTTGATAAAAAAGAGTTATTCACTTTTAGGACTTATCAGCTATCTTACTGCCGGCAAGCCTGAAGTAAGGGCATGGACTATAAAAAAAGGTACAAAAGCTCCTCAAGCGGCAGGTAAAATTCACACTGATTTTGAAAGAGGCTTTATCAGAGCAGAAGTTGTTTCGTTTGATGATCTTATGGCTTGCGGTTCAATGAACGCCGCAAAAGAAAAAGGACTTGTAAGAAGCGAAGGCAAAGATTATGTAATGAATGACGGAGATATTGTTTTATTTAGGTTTAATGTGTAAATGCGAATAATAAAATTGTAAAAAAACGATATTTTTTGTACGAATTAAACAATTTTTGTTGACAGTTTTAATTCTATGTTATATTATTAAGTTAAATAAGTGTTAATTAAGGTGATATGGGAGGCAACATGGCTGAAGAAATTCAAAAATCAGATGAAGACCTCCTCAATTTGCGAAAAAACGAAGATGCTATTACCGAGTTGATTAACCGATACAAGCCAACTGTTGAAGCAATATCAAACAAGTATATTAACTCTCCTCTTGAAAAAGATGATCTGATTCAGGAAGGTATGATTGGATTGTTGGCGGCAATTAACTCTTACAAAAAAGATAAAGGTACTTCATTTGTTACTTATGCAGGACATTGTATAAATAATTCAATCAAATCGGCATTGAAAAAATTTTCAAGACTTAAAGATATTCCGCAGTCTAATCTTGTGTCGCTTGAAGATGATTATTTTGATAATGTGGTGCATTTGAGTGCCGAAGACGAGTATCTTGCTACAGAAAGCGTTTCAAACCTCAGCCAAGTTCTATATGAAGAACTTTCAAGTTTTGAAAATGAGGTTTTGAGGCTTTATATTGTAGGGTGTTCATATAATGAAATTGCCGAAAAGCTTGACAAAAACACAAAAGCTATAGACAATGCAATACAACGTATTCGTAAGAAACTCGAGGGAGTTACTTTTTGAATAAATCCCCAGCAAATCTAAAGGAGAGGTAGGAAGAAAAATGTACGAAGATAAGACATTGGTGTGCAAAGATTGTAACAATGAGTTTGTTTTTACTGCCGGCGAGCAAGAGTTTTATGCTGAAAAAGGCTTTGTAAACGAACCGCAGCGTTGTAAATCTTGTCGTGATGCAAAAAAGCAAGCGGCAAAAGCTCCAAAAGAAATGCATGACGCTACATGTGCAGAATGCGGAAAAAGCTGTAAAGTTCCGTTTAAGCCGACAGACGGCAGACCAGTATATTGCAGTGAATGTTTTGCAAAAAGAACAGAACAATAAACATTGAATTTATACAAATAAGCAAAAAATTAAGTCCACTTAAACAGGTGGACTTAATTTTTTGTTATGCGTATTTAGTTTTGAATTGCGGTAAGAGCACTTACCTTTACAGATTTTCTTGCAGGAGAAAGTCCGGCAAGAACACCGATTCCGATTGAAAACAGTATACCGCAAAGAGCAAGCCACGGTGGAATATATGACAGCGTGACTTTTGCATCACCTGCTATACCGAACAACGAAAGACCGCCTGTTTTATTCATTATTATTCGCCCGACAATATTTGCTATTATAGATATAATATAACTGATTGTAACGCCGGTCAAACCGCCGATACCGCCGATAATTGCAGCTTCATACAGGAACATCGATTCAATATCCTTAATTTCGCAACCGATAACTTTAAGAATACCGATTTCTTTTTGTCGTTCAAAAACAGACATAACCATAGTATTACTGATACCGAAAGCGGCAACGAACATGGACACAGCACCGATTGCACCGAGTACAAGTTGAACAACTTTCATAACTTTTTTCGACTGCTCAAGTGCTTCATCATCGGTAGAACAAGAATATCCGACATCTTGGATTTTCTTTTTTATATCCTTAACCTTATTCGAATCATCAACATAAACGCTGATACTACTGTAAGAAAGTTTTTCTTTTTTACCTGTTGTGTTAAGCATTTGGCTTTCCTGAAACATTTTTTTAGCTAAATTAATATCTATAAAAACGCTGTACTGTGAATCATAATCTGATGACGAAGAAGCCTTGAGAACACCGGAAACAGATAATTTCTGCTTATTTCCGAGCTTATCGGTTGTATTACCGTTACTGTCACTTATGCTTGCTTTAGAAGAGATAAGAAAATTATTGGTCATAGGGTCGATATCGCAAGAATCAACTTCATAATTCTTATCGTAAGTATATTTTACGGGATTTCCTTGTGCGTCCTGAAAATTCGTAACCGAATCTTTACCGAAGAACACACAGTTTGCTTTATTAACACCTGAAAAATCTCCGTCTTTAAGTTTATATCCGATTTCTTCCATTTTGGTTAAATCTATTCCGTAAACCGTACCGGTATAAGTATATTTACCGCAGGAAATAGCAACATAACTATCAGCCATAAACATAGGAACAACGGATTTAACTCCCTCGATTTCTTCAAAATATTTAACGGCAGTATCATCAAAAGGTAATGACTGTGAACTGTCTTCGCTATCCATTGAATATACAGAAATTTTTGTGAGTGTAGAATCATTTTTGTATTGGTCGGTAATCATTTTATCAATGCCGAGACCGATTGAAAGCATAATGATAATTGCACAAGCACCTACAACAACGCCGCAAACGGTAAGAATCGTTCGGGTTTTTCTGTTTTTCAGATTTTGCCAAGCGATTGCAATAAGATCAGATTTCTTCATTAAAATCTACCTTACCTTTCTTATGCTTTTTCTTTTTAATAATGATAATAATTGCAACAATAACTGCTACAGCTGCAACGCCGGCAACAACACCGATTATAATTTTCTTTTTGTTATTTGATGTATCGTCTGTTGTGTCAATATCAGAACCGTCTGTAGAATCGTCAACCGGGAATGGGTCAACATATTCTTCAACTGTTACTTTGAATGTTTGTTTAATAGTCTTTTTGTCGGCATTATCATTTTCATATTCAAACTCAATAGTAAGCTTTTTATCTCCTGCTTCATTCAAAGTAATAGGAAGATTATAGTTACTTGTGTACTGTGCACCTGCTTCAATTGTTCCGATATATGATGAATTAAGCTCTGTACCGGTTTCATCAAGAACACGAACATTACCGTTGTTAAGAACAGTTTTACCTGTATTTACAATGCTGAAAGCACAGTCTGTTTCTTCACCGGCATTTACCGTCTTATTGGCAAGGTCGATATTCGAAAACATAACCTTATCAGGTTGAACAACCGGAACACTCATCGTAAGTTCTTCTGTACCGGACTGCTTTGAGCCGCCCTCAATATATTCATATGTTATAGATGCGGTAATAGGATAAACGCCTGATTGAGCTGTATTAAGACAACTGAATTTTTTTGAAACATTAACCGATGAATTAGGGTTAATATTGCTTACCGAAATTGTGTCTGTACCGTCAGCAACAACAAATGTGTCACCGCCTGATAACTTAACTATAATATTTTTTGCATTGATATTTTTAGAATTATTTTTTATAGAAAATGCAAGAGTAAATTTTTTACCGCCTTTAACAGACTTGTCACCGTAACTAAAACCACCGATTACAAGTCGAGGTGTGAGAGAAAGCTTTGTTGAAGCACCTTTTTTAGCTGCTGTTTTAATGGTGAATGTTGATTCGGCTGTTCCCTGCTCTGCCGTTCCGCTTTTAACATATTCATAAGTAATGGTAACTGTAAGCGGATGAAGTCCCGATGTAGCAGATTTACTGCAAAGGAACTTTTTAGAAAAATCGGCACTGCTGTTTTTGGCAATAGAGCTTTTATAAATCGTGTCGCTGCTGTTTACAACACTGAAAGTATCGCCGCCGTTAAGCTTAACATTTACATTTCTTACATCGTAAGTTGTGCTTTTATTGGAAACAGTAAAGTTAAACTTAAATTTCTCTCCGGCATTAATATCACTGTCAAACTTATCGTATGACATAACAAGCACAGGAGTGTTTCCTGAAGTTGAAGAGCCGGAAGTTGTCATAACACTGTAGCTTGCTTCCGAAGAACCTTCACCGCCGCGATATGTAAAATTACAAGTAACGGTAATAGGATGTGAACCTTGTGCCGTATCGCTGTTACAAATAAATGTTTTACTTACAGTTGCTGTTGAGCCAAAACCGCTGACATATTCTGTGTCCGAGCCTTTATAAATCGAAAATGCATCTCCGCCCGAAAATTTAACGGAAGCGTCATCAACATAAGTGCTCTTTGAATTGTACAAGCTTGCAGTAATTGTGAAAATATCGCCCGGCTTAATTGTGGTCTTATCCACAGAAAAGCTTGAAAAAGTAACTTTTGGAGCTGTGATTGTTACTTCTTCGTCATCTGCGGCATATGCAATGCTTTGTACACTGAATGTCATAATCATAACGATTACGATTGATAAAATACTTTTTAACTTTTTCATTTTCATTTCTCCATATTTTTCTTATATTCTTTTGAAGCAACCTTGCCGTCATTGATATTAATAATCAAATCAGCGTAGTTAGCAACATTTTTATCGTGAGTAACCATAATAACCGTGTTGTTACGCGTATCAACAATTTTACGAATTATTTGCATTACCTCTTGAGTAGTATGGCTGTCAAGGTTACCGGTAGGTTCATCGGCAAATATGATGCTCGGGTCGGTTATAAGTGCCCTTGCAATACCGACTCTTTGCTGTTGACCGCCACTCATTTCGGCAGGTTTATGATTACATCTTTTTTCAATTCCTACAAGTTTTAATTTCTCATAAGCTTTTTCTTCCCTAATCTTTTTATCAACTCCTCTGAAGCAAAGCGGAAATGCAACATTTTCAAGAGCTGTTAAAGTAGGTAACAAATTATAAGCTTGGAAAATAAATCCTGTATATGTTTGTCTGAATTTAGTGAGTTGTTCTTCGGTCAATTGGTCAATCCGGTATTTACCGATATAAACTTCGCCTTTTGTCGGTCTTTCCAATCCGGCAAGCATATTCAGCAATGTAGATTTACCCGAACCAGAAGTACCGAGGATTGCAACGATTTGCCCTCGCTCGATTTCTAAATTTACATCATCGAGAGCCTTTACGGTTTCTTCACCGACAATGTAGTATTTTGACAAATTTTTTGTTCTGATAAGAATATCTTTTTCCATAATTTGCCTCTTTTCTTTATTTACTACGCTAATAATAACATAATGTTTACAAATGTCAATATATTTTTTATAATCTTTATCAAATCTTTAATTTCTAAAAGAAAAAAGAGAGCGAAGTCTAAAAATAATTCTTTCGCAAAAGGATAAGCTTGGAGTTCGAATATCTCAAAATAATAAAAAAAGAAGCCTTAAAAAGTAAGACTTCTTTCTTGGCGCAGAAGGAGAGATTCGAGAGCTTTGCTCTCGCAGCTTATTTTATATCCTTGCTCCTCTGCTTCGCAAACCGTCGCAAATGGATTAGCTTAGAGTTCGAATCTCTCAATATGATTAAACAGTTAACAAAACAAAAAGAAGCCTTAAAAAGTAAGACTTCTTTTTTTGGCGCAGAAGGAGAGATTCGAACTCTCGCGTCGGTTTCCCGGCCTACGCCCTTAGCAGGGGCGCCTCGTCACCAGCTTGAGTACTTCTGCGTGTAACTTGGTTTTTTACCTGTCAAGTTGTTGCACCTAAGTGCAGGATTTACTTTAACATATAAACGAGAAAATGTCAAGTAAAAATGCAAAATAAAATTATTTCAAAAAAATGCTTGACTTTTCATATAGGTTATGATAATATAGCAAAGCATTCGAGTTATGCAGAGGTATCGAAGTGGTCATAACGAGGCGGTCTTGAAAACCGTTTGGGTTCACGCCCGCGTGGGTTCGAATCCCACCCTCTGCGCCACGACAGACTGTCAAATGACAGTCTGTTTTTTATTTTATTTATATTCTTTATATATTCATCATATCATAATAACGGTGATATATATGAATAAAAAAATACTAAAATTTGAAGCATTTGGATTTATATTTACAAGCATACTCGGCACATTGATGCATTTCTTTTATGAATGGTCAAACAACAATTCCTTAATAGGACTGTTCTGTCCTGTAAATGAAAGTCCTTTTGAGCATTTAAAACTCCTTTTATTCCCTTATTTGATATGGACTTTTATTGAAGCTGTTAAACTATCACAGGACAAATTCAATATATACTTTTCAAAATTTATCGGTATTGTTTCCGGTATGTTTTTAACCCTTGCCGTATTTTACATT
Organism: bacterium; assembly: GCA_963597385.1. Classification (GTDB taxonomy): domain Bacteria; phylum Bacillota; class Clostridia; order Oscillospirales; family Acutalibacteraceae; genus Eubacterium_R. The sequence continues at coordinate 6,759 of CAVBQD010000025.1, forward strand.
TGCAAAGGTATGCTTGGAAAAGATTTCGATTTTATAAACATTGCAAGCTTTTTTATAGGAGTTCTCACGGCATATATAATTAGTTATAATATTATAAAAAGCACAAAAGGAAAAGGATTAATTAACGGGATATCATTTGCAATGCTAATACTAATAGCTATGGCATTTATGTTCTTAACATACTCCCTGTTCATATCCCGTTTTTTATGGATTCGCAAGATAAAACTTTCGGTATTACAAAGCAGTGATAAGGCTGCTTTTTTTGTATTACTTTATGCATAAATATTCTTTTCATTGTATATTTATTACATTTTTTTGAATATCTATTGACATTGGAAAATGATAGAGTATAATAATTAAAGTTTTATATATAGAGGCGTATTATGAAAAAAATTTTTATAGACGGAAGTCAAGGTACAACAGGGTTAAAAATATACAAAAGATTTGAAAACAGAAACGATATTGAACTTTTGCATATTGATGATGAAAAAAGAAAAGACCCGACAGAAAGAGCAAAAATGATTAATTCGTCCGATATCACATTTTTGTGTTTACCGGATGCGGCAAGTATTGAAGCAGTTGAACTTGTTAATAACGACGATGTTGTAATTATTGATACTTCAACGGCACACAGAACAAATCCGGATTGGGCATACGGATTCCCCGAACTTGACAAAAAATTCAGGAATAAAATCAAGTCATCAAAAAGAATTGCGGTTCCGGGATGCTACGCAAGCGGTTTCAACAGCATCGTTTATCCGCTTATAGCAGAAGGAGTTATGCCTAATAATTATCCTGTTACCTGTTATGCAATGAGCGGATATACAGGAGCAGGTAAAAAAGGCATCGCTCAATATGAAGCGGCAGAAAGAGAGGTTGAACTTGATTCTCCCCGTCAATATGCCCTTACGCAAGAGCACAAACATCTTAAAGAGATGAAAGCAATAAGCGGACTTGAAAACACTCCGTTTTTCGCTCCGCACATTTGCGATTATCCGCAAGGTATGGTGGTAAGCATTCCTCTTTTTACAAATATGCTTACAAAAAAATATACGCCGTCGGAAATATGTGAAATCTTTAAGAAACATTACGACGGTGAGCAATTTATAAAAGTCAGAGATTTAGGATATTCTGCGTCGATGATTGGCTCAAACAATTTTGAAAACCGTGACGATATGGAAATAGAGATAAACGGTAACGATGAAAGAATACTTATTACATCGCGTTTTGATAATTTGGGCAAGGGTGCAAGCGGTGCGGCAATTCAATGCCTTAACATTGTACTTGGAATTGACGAAACGACGGGACTTAATTTAGGAGAATAGATATGGAATTTAAAATAACAGAAGGCGGTATTTGTGCGGCGAAAGGATTTAAGACAAACGGTTTATATTGCGGAATTAAAAGACCTGCCAATGACACGCCGGACACCAAACATAAAAATGATATTTGTATTTTTGTATCTGATGTTGTGTGCAACACCGCCGCAGTTTACACTCAAAACAAAGTAAAGGGTGCCCCGATACTTGTTACAAAAGCAAATCTTAAAAAAAGCGACAACAAGGCTATTGCTGTAATCGCAAACTCAAAGAATGCAAATACTTGTAATGCAGACGGAGTTGAAAAAGCAGAAGCGATGTGTGAACTGCTTGCAAAGGAACTTAATGTCCCTAAAGAACAGATTGTTGTTGCGTCGACAGGTGTTATCGGACAGGTTCTTCCGCTTGAACCGATAAAAGAAAGCATTCACGATTTAGTAAAAGGTCTTTGCTATAACAAAAATAACGAAGCGGCTACCGCAATTATGACAACCGATACCGTAAAAAAAGAATATGCGGTTGAATTCGAAATAGACGGAGTAAAATGTCATATCGGCGGTATGGCAAAAGGCTCGGGTATGATTCACCCGAATATGGCGACTACACTTAATTTTATCACAACGGACTGTGCAATATCATCCGAGCTTTTGCAGGAAGCACTGTCGGAGATTGTTAAAATCACATATAATTGCTTGTCAATCGACGGTGACACATCAACAAACGATATGGTAAGTCTTATGGCAAACGGACTTGCATTTAATGACGAAATTACGGAGCACGGTGCTGAATTTGACATTTTTAAGTCTGCGTTATATGAGGTTATGGCTAACCTTACAAGAATGCTTGCTAAAGACGGCGAAGGTGCAACAAAGCTTATTGAATGTATTACAACGGGTGCACACGATACGGATACTGCTATCACAGTTGCGAAAAGCGTTATATGCTCTTCCCTTTTCAAAGCCGCAATTTTTGGTGAAGATGCAAATTGGGGCAGAATTTTATGTGCTGTAGGATATGCAAATGCTGAATTCGATATTAACAAGGTTGATGTTGATTTAAAAAGCGAAAAAGGCATTATTTCAGTTTGCAGAAACGGTGCAGGAATAGAATTCAGCGAAGAAAAAGCGGCTGAGGTTTTGTCAGCCGATGAGATTTTTGTACTTATCAATTTAAATGAAGGACAAGAAAATGCAACGGCTTGGGGCTGTGATTTAACTTATGATTATGTAAAAATCAACGGTGATTATCGCACCTGATAAACGGAGGGCACAACTATGAATACAAATATTGATAACGAAAGCAAAGCTCATATTATTGCGGAAGCTTTGCCTCATATTCAAAAATACAGGAAAAAGACTATTGTTGTTAAATACGGCGGCAACGCTATGATTAACGATGAACTCAAGGAAGCGGTTATGCGTGACCTTGTTCTTCTTACTACGGTCGGCATAAAAGTTATTTTAGTTCACGGCGGCGGACCGGCAATTAACAAAACCCTTGACAAAATCGGTGTTGAAAGCAAATTTATTGACGGATTACGCGTAACCGACAAAGAAACGGTTGATGTTGTTCAGATGGTTCTTGCCGGCAAGGTAAATAAAGACCTTGTTTGTCAAATCGGAAATCTCGGAGGTCACGCAATCGGTCTTTCGGGTATGGACGGAAATATGATCAAATGCAAACCTCTTGACAGTGAACACGGTTTTGTAGGTGAAATTGTTGAGACCAATATGGAAGTTGTAAGCGAGGTTTTAGCAAATAACTTCATCCCGGTAATATCGACTATCGGATATGACGAGCAAGGCAATTGCTATAACATTAACGCTGATACCGTAGCGGCTCAAATTGCCGGCGACTTAAAAGCTGAAGCACTTATTTCAATGACAGATATAGTAGGTCTTCTTCGAGATGTAAACGACGAAAGCACGAAAATACAAAGAGTGTTTATTTCGGACATTCCGGCACTTATTGCCGACGGAATTATCAAAGGCGGAATGATACCTAAAATTGACTCTATGACGCAAGCTATAAGAAACGGTTGCACAAAGGCGTTTATTATCGACGGACGCGTTCCGCATTCAATTCTAATGGAACTGCTCACCGATGAAGGTATGGGAACAATGTTTAAAGGCAGGTAAAAAAATGGATATAAAAAAAATCGACAATCAATTTGTTGCACATTCTTACGGTCGATTTGATGTTTGTCTTTCAAAAGGAAAAGGTTCAACCCTTTATGATGAAGACGGCAACAAATATATTGACTTTGGCTCCGGAATTGGGGTTACGGCATTCGGTATATGTGACGATGAATGGGTAAAAGCAGTTGAAGAGCAGCTGACAAAAGTTCAACACACAAGTAACCTTTATTATACAGAACCTTGTGCAGAGCTTGCAGAACTCCTTTGCGAAAAAACAGGAATGTGCAATGTTTTCTTTGGCAATTCGGGTGCCGAAGCAAATGAAGGTGCAATCAAATTTGCAAGAAAATACAGTTTTGACAAATACGGCGGGGGTCGTTCGACAATAATAACACTTGTTGATTCGTTCCACGGAAGAACAATCACTACCCTTGCGGCTACGGGTCAGGATTGCTTTCACACAACTTTCGGTCCGTTTACGCCGGGATTTAAATACTGCCCGGCAAACGATATTGAAAAGCTTAACGAAATGATTACAGACGATGTTTGTGCAATTATGTTCGAGTGCGTTCAAGGCGAGGGCGGAGTTAACAATCTTACATACGAATTTGTAAAAGAGGTTGAAAAAATCGCAAGCGAAAAAGACATTCTTATGGTTGTTGACGAAGTTCAAACGGGCAATGGCAGAACGGGTAAATATTTTGCATATCAGAATTATGATATAAAACCGGATATCGTTTCAACGGCAAAAGGCCTTGCCGGAGGTTTGCCTATGGGTGCGATAATCTTCGGAGAAAAGCTGAAAGATACTGTATCACCGGGAAGCCACGGCTCAACATTCGGCGGTAATCCAATTGCGGCAGCAGGTGCTATTAGCATTGTAAAAAGACTTGACGATGACTTTTTAATCGGTGTTACAGAAAAGAGCAAATATATAATCAACGAAATTTCAAAATGGAAAAATGTTGAAAACATATCGGGTATGGGTCTTATGCTCGGCATTCTCACAAACAAGGATGCAGGAGAAGTTGCAAAAGAATGTTTGCAAAAAGGTCTTCTTGTTTTAACGGCACATAAAAATAAAGTCAGACTCCTCCCCGCACTTAATATATCGTTCGGTGAATTGAACGAAGGACTTAAAATATTGAAAGAGGTAATAGAAAAATGAAGCATTTACTGAAATTACAAGACTTAAAGAAAGAAGAAATTCTTGATATATTAAATTTGGCTGATCAACTTAAATATGAAAATCACAACGGAATTGAACATCATATTCTTAAAGGCAAAACCCTTGGTATGATTTTTCAAAAGAGTTCAACAAGAACAAGAGTAAGCTTTGAAACCGGTATGTATCAACTCGGCGGACAGGCATTATTTCTTTCCAACCGTGACCTTCAAATCGGCAGAGGCGAGCCGGTACAGGATACAGCAAGAGTTTTATCCCGTTATCTTGACGGTATAATGATCAGAACTTTTGAACAAAAAGAGGTTGAAGACCTTGCTCAATACGGTTCAATTCCGATTATTAACGGTCTTACGGATTATTGTCATCCTTGTCAAGTACTTGCCGACCTTCTTACCATCAGAGAATACAAGAAAAGCTTTGACGGGTTAAAGTTCTGCTTTATCGGCGACGGTAACAATATGGCAAACAGCCTTATTGTCGGTGCAATCACAATGGGTATGGAATGTGCTATTGCCTGCCCTGACGACTATAAGCCGGATTCCGAAATTATGAAATGGGCAAACGAAAACGGAAAGTTCACCTGTTCATCAAACATCTTGGAGTGTGCAAAAGATGCAGATATTCTATACACAGATGTTTGGGCGTCAATGGGTCAGGAAGAAGAAAAAGCAGAAAGAGAAAAGATTTTCAAAAACTTCCAGATTAATGATGAAGTTATGGCAGTTGCTCACAATGATGCAATGGTTTTACATTGTCTTCCTGCTCACAGAGAAGAAGAAATCACAGCAAAAGTGTTTGAAGAACATGCAGACGAAATTTTTGACGAAGCCGAAAACAGACTTCACGCTCAAAAAGCCGTTTTGGTTAAATTATTACAGGATTGATATAAACAATGAATAATGAAGTATACATTTGCCTTGAAAACGGGCAAAAATTCAAAGGTCAACGATTTGGTGCCGTTGGAGATGTAATCGGCGAGCTTGTATTTACAACGGGTATGTGCGGATATATCGAAACGCTTACAGATCCGAGTTATTATGGTCAAATCGTTATGCAAACTTTTCCGCTTATCGGCAATTACGGTATGATAAGTGCCGATAAAGAAAGTGATAAAAGCTTTGTAAGTACATATATCGTTCGTGAAAAATGCGATAATCCGTCAAATTTCAGATGTGAGGAAACTTTGGAAAAGTATTTGACCGATAACGGTATTGTCGGTGTATACGGTGTTGATGTAAGAGAAATAACAAAAACAATCCGTGAAGCCGGTGTAATGAATGCAATCATCACATCAAATCCCGATAAGGCGGATTTTGATGCAGTTAAAAGTTACACAATAAAAAATGCTGTCAAAGTTGTTTCAACAAATAAGGCGGAACTGTATCCAAGCGATGAACATAAACATAATGTTGTACTTATGGACTTCGGTGCAAAGCAAAATATTATAAGAGAGCTTAATGCAAGAGGCTGTAATGTGGCTGTTATGCCGTATGATACAAAAGCCGAGGATATTTTAAAGCTCGGAGTTGACGGAGTGATGCTTTCCAACGGCCCCGGAGATCCTGCCGAAAATGCGGAAATCGTTGAGGAAATCAAAAAGCTAATCGGCAAAGTTCCGATTTTCGGTATCTGCCTCGGACATCAGCTTTTGGCTCTCGCTATGGGCGGGGAAACAACAAAGCTTAAATACGGTCACAGAGGTGTTAATCAGCCTGTAAAAAATCTTGAAACGGGCAGAACATATATATCCTCACAAAACCACGGATATGCTGTTATTAACGAAAGCATCGAAAAAGTCGGCGGCAAAGTGAGCTATATAAATGCAAATGACAACACCTGTGAGGGCGTTGAATATCCGGATAAAAAAGCTTTTTCGGTTCAGTTTCACCCGGAAGCCTGTTCCGGTCCCAAAGATACCGAATTTATATTTAACAAATTTATTGATATGATGGAAGGTAAAGAATAATGCCTCTGAATAAAGACATAAAAAAAGTTCTTGTTATCGGTTCCGGTCCTATAGTAATCGGACAAGCTGCCGAATTTGACTATGCAGGTGCACAAGCTTGCAGAGTTTTGCGTGATGAAGGCATCGAGGTAGTTTTGGTTAACTCTAATCCGGCAACCATTATGACCGACAAGGCTCTTGCCGACCATATTTATCTTGAGCCTTTAACAGAAGAAACATTAAAAAGAATAATTGAAAAAGAACGACCGGATTCAATTTTATGCGGACTTGGAGGACAAACGGGTCTTACTCTCGGTATGCAACTTGCCAAAGACGGATATTTGGAAGAAATGGGCGTTAAATTGCTCGGAACAAATGCTGAAGCCATTGATAAAGCTGAAGACAGACAACTTTTCAGAGATACAATGCTAAAGCTTAATCAGCCTGTTGTTCCGTCGGACATTGCTAACGATTTGGAAACTGCCGACAAAATTGCCGAAGAAATCGGCTATCCGGTTATTATTAGACCGGCATTTACGCTTGGCGGTGCCGGCGGCGGTGTTGCTTATAACAAAGAAGAGCTTAATATCATTGCCAAAAACGGACTTATGCTCTCCCCTATCACTCAGGTGCTTGTTGAAAAGTATATTGCCGGCTGGAAAGAAATTGAATTTGAGGTTATGCGTGACCATATCGGGAATGTTATTGCCGTATGTTCAATGGAAAATTTTGACCCGGTCGGTGTTCATACAGGCGACAGCATAGTTATCGCTCCTGCCGTTACATTATCGGATAAAGAATATCAAATGCTTCGTTCCGCCTCACTTGACATTATCAGTGAGTTAAAAATCGAGGGCGGTTGCAACTGTCAATTCGCACTCAATCCTGAAACATTTGAATACAGTGTTATTGAAGTTAATCCAAGAGTTTCGCGTTCTTCGGCACTCGCTTCTAAAGCAACCGGTTATCCTATTGCAAAAGTTACCACAAAAATTGCACTCGGCTACACGCTTGATGAAATCAAAAATGATGTAACCGGTAAAACCTGTGCTTGCTTTGAGCCGACGCTTGACTATGTTGTTGTTAAACTTCCTAAATGGCCGTTTGACAAATTTGTTCAGGCTTCGCGTAAACTTGGCACGCAAATGAAAGCGACCGGCGAAGTGATGAGTATTGCTCCTTCGTTTGAGCAAGCTATTATGAAAGCAGTCAGAGGTGCTGAAATTTCGCTTGACACGCTCAACAACAAAGCTCTTGACAATGTTGATATAATGAAACAACTTCACAGTCAAGACGATTTGAGATTGTTCACTGTGTTTAAAGCACTTAAAAGCGGTATAAGCGTTGATGAAATTCATTCTATAACGATGATTGACGAGTGGTTTTTATACAAACTCAAGAACCTTGCGGATTATGAAAAAGCAATTACAAATAAAGCACTTTCAAAAGAAGAGTATCTAAAAGGTAAAAATCTCGGATATACAGACGAAGCTCTTGAGCGTATCAGCGGCGGTGCACTTGCATTCCACAAAGATTGCGTATACAAAATGGTTGACACCTGTGCCGGAGAATTTAAAGCCGAAACGCCGTATTTTTATTCAACATATGATGAACATTGCGAAAGCAGAGAGTTGGCAAAATCAGGAAAAGACAGAATCATTGTCCTCGGCTCGGGTCCAATCAGAATCGGTCAAGGTATAGAATTTGATTATTCATCGGTTCACTGCGTATGGACGCTCAAAGAACTCGGATATGAGGTTATACTTGTAAATAATAATCCGGAAACCGTTTCAACGGACTTTGACACCGGCGACAGATTGTATTTTGAACCGCTTTGTCAAGAGGATATAATGAATATCATTAAGGCTGAGAAGCCTATCGGTGTAGTTGTTGCGTTTGGCGGTCAAACTGCTATTAAACTCACAAAGTATCTTGATGAAAACGGAATAAAAATTCTCGGAACATCGGCAGAATCCATTGATATTGCCGAAGACAGAGAAAGATTTGACGAATTACTTGAATCATTTGGAATATTCAGACCTAAGGGTGAATCTGTTATGACGCTCGATGAGGCACTTGATGTAGCTCACAAGCTTGAGTACCCTGTTCTGCTTCGTCCGTCTTATGTTATCGGCGGTCAAAATATGACAATTGCGTACACGGATGATGATGTAAAGCAATATATGCAAATAATTCTTGAACAAGGTATAGAAAACCCTGTACTTGTTGACAAGTATATGATGGGAACAGAGCTTGAAGTTGACTGTATAAGTGACGGAACAGATGTTCTTATTCCGGGAATTATGGAGCATATTGAAAGAGCGGGCGTACATTCCGGCGATTCAATAGCCGTTTATCCGCCTTATAATCTCAACGACAAAATGCTTGAGCGTATTTGTGAGGTCTCCGAAAAACTTGCATTATCGCTCGGTACACAAGGTCTTGTAAACATTCAATACTTGATTTATCACAATGAACTTTATGTAATTGAGGTTAACCCGAGAGCGTCAAGAACAATTCCTTACATAAGCAAAGTTACAGGAGTTCCAATGGTTGAACTTGCAACAAAAATTATGGTTGGTTCGACGCTTAAAGAACTCGGATACGGAACAGGACTGTATCACATTCCTCCATATTTTGCCGTTAAAGTGCCTGTGTTCAGTTTTGAAAAACTAAATGATGTCAACTCCCAACTCGGACCTGAAATGAAATCTACAGGTGAAGTACTCGGCGTAGGCAAAAATCTTAAAGAGGCACTTTTCAAGGGACTTGTAAGTGCAGGATTTAAGGTTGATGCAAACAAGCACGGTCACGGAGTTTTGATAACAGTTACCAAGCAAGACAGATACGAAATTGTAAATCTTGCTAAAAAGCTTGACGACCTTGGTGCGAAACTTTACGCTACACCTGAAACCGCAAAAGAAATTCAAAGACTCGGCATCAATGTGGGTATCGTTAACAAACTTCGTCAAGACAATTCCATTATGGAACTTGTTGAATCAGGTGTAATAGATTATATTGTTTATACGGGCAAATCCGACAAAAAATCTATTTCGGATTATATCAAGCTTCACAACCGAGCAAATCAACTTGGTATTGCAACGCTCACTTCGCTTGATACGGCAAATGCACTTACCGATATAATCGCATCTAAGTATAATCAAAACAACACAGAGCTTGTTGACATTAACAATATGCGTAAAGAAAAAGGCGTACTCAAATTTTCTAAAATGCACGGTACCGGTGACGACTACATTTTCTTTAATAATCAATGCGGTATTATCACCTGTCCTGAAAGCTTTGCAATTGAATTTTGCGACAGACATTATTCAATCGGCGGAAGCGGAATTGCACTTATTGAAAGCAGTGATATTGCCGATGCTAAGATGAGAATTTTCAATCAAGACGGCAGTGAAGGCAATATGGCAGGCAACTGTATAAGATGTGTCGGCAAATTCTTGTATGATAACGACATTGTTAAAAAAGAAAAAATGAGCATTGAAACAAATGCCGGAATTAAGCATCTCAAGGTTTATACAAGAAACGGAAAAGTTACTTCTGTTACGGTTCAAATGGGCAAAGCAACGCTTGACCCGCAAAAAATACCTGTAAGTCTTGACGGTGAAAAAGTAATTGACAGACCCGTTACGGTTAACAATGAAGAATACAAAATTACTTGCGTATCGGTTGGTAATCCGCACGCTGTAGTATTTGTTGATAATGTTGACAAAGTTGATATTGAAGTTATCGGACCTAAGTTTGAAAACGCTGATATGTTCCCTGAAAGGGTTAACACCGAATTTGTAAGGGTAATTAACAACAACACGATTAAAATGCGTGTCTGGGAGCGTGGAAACGGTGAAACGATGGCTTGCGGAACTGGTGCTTGTGCGGCTGTTGTTGCGGCGGTTGAAAACGGATATTGCAACAAAGGTGAAGATATTACCGTAAAAGTCCGCGGAGGCGATTTAACGGTGAATTATACGGATATGGGAATCACTTTGTCCGGCGATTGCAACCTCGTATACAAGGGCGAAATTGAATACTAAACAAAAAAGTCATTGTAAGCATAAAGTTTACAATGTCTTTTAAAATATATTATTATGTTTATTTAACCCAATAATTCAAAGTCATACATTTTGAATTAACAACTGCTCTGACATCATCAGCCGGTGAATTAATTTTGATTGAACCGTTTGCAAGTTCATTAAATATATTTGCATACTTTTCGTTATAACTCTTATCCTCGACTTCGTTACTGTCCTTATCTTTATATGTTTTTTGAGTGCTCATATCAACAACATAAAGACAGTTATTTGAACAGTTACCCTCGTATTGAGTACCGCCTTTATAATCTTTGAGAGCATTAACAACGGCAACACGATAGTCGGTTACAACGCTTGAAAGGCAATTACCCATTGAACTTTGGTCATATCCGTAACCAAAGCCATAAACCTGATGACTTATTTTCCATGTGGCAGTAAATA
>CAVBQD010000026.1:0-17822 GCA_963597385.1 bacterium
ATTTTACTAAGCTCAATGAGGAACAAACCGTCAAAGTAACCTATAAGCATTACGGCCGTTCGGCAGAAGCTGAATTTCCTATAATTATTTACGGAAAGCCTGTCGTTTCTGTTGACACATCAAATTATGACGGCTCGTGGACGGGTAACGATGTTACATTTACTTTAGACAGTACGCACAAACTTGACGGAATTACATATTATTACAGCACTGACGGCGGTACAGAGTGGACGGAAATCAACGGAAATACCTTTACCGTCAGTGAAGATGCAAACGCCGAATACATATTTAAGGCAATTAACAGTGCGGGTATTGAGAGTGATCCTACACAGTCTTATGCTGTAAAAATTGATAAAACTGTTCCTGAGTTTACACTTACTCAAGATGTTACGGAACTTACCAATCAGTCTTATGCAGTGAAAATCACCGACTGTAAGGTTGGCATTTCGGGAATCAAAACGGTATATCTTAACGGCGAAGAACTTGACGATCAAACACAGTTTACCGTAACCGAAAACGGTGATTATACAGTCAAAATTGTATCAAACAGCTTGCTTGAAAGTGAGCAAACTATAACTGTCGGCAATATCGATACTCAAAAGCCTACTGTAACGGAAGTTTCTGTTTCACATAAGGATACATCGGATTTTGCAAGATTTGTAAATACGGTTACATTTGGACTTTTCTTTAATAAAACAACCGAACTTACCGTAAAAGCCGAAGACGAGGGCGTTGCAGGCGTTGACAGAATTGAATACCGTTTTGTTGATGAAAATGGCACTCCGCTCGGCGATTGGGCTGTGTATGACGATGACAACAAGCCTACACAGGATGCTGACTTTAAGGGCTATGCCGAGGCAAGAGCTGTTGATAAGGCAGGCAATGTTTCCGACAGCAAGCTTACAGGCGGATATGTTATTGATACAGAAGCTCCGTCCGATATAGTTATCACTTCAAAGGCCGATGACGATAATTATGAAAGTGACACTTGGACATCGAAGGATGTTACAATCAGCCTTTCTTCAACGGCTTATTCCGGAATTTACAGATATTATTACAGCCTTAATGACGGAGAGTGGACGGAACTTGACGGCGACAGTCTTACCGTTAAATCGCAAGGTGTATGGAATTATAAATTCAAGGCAGTATCATATTCGAATAATGAAACTGTTACAACTGAAAATTTTGTTGTTAAGATTGATAAAACCGAACCGGTTGTTCGTGTTGATTTTGAGGGCACATTCGGCAGATGGACAGCAGACGCCGTTAAATTCAGTATGACAATTCTCAATCAGGCAATTTCCGGCGTTCGCTATTATTACAGTACCGATGGCGGCAGTTCTTGGATTCAAGCCGAAGAAGGTTCTGTAATTACAATTGACGAAGATGTTGACGCTTCATATATATTCAAGGCTGTAAACGGTGCCGGTGTTGAAAGTAACTACTCGGACAGCTATCGTGTTATGATTGATACCGTTGCTCCTACTCTTGAATACACACTTGAAACTGAAGATAAAACAGATTCGCCGTACAATGTATCATTTAAGGTTAATACCGGTCGTTCTGGCATTAAAGCGGTTAGCGTAAACGGCGAAGATATTACCGGTGCCGATTCGTTTGAAGTAAGTGAAAACGGCAAATATGTTGTTGTTATGACCGCTAATAACGGACTTACTTCAACCGAAGTTATTAAAATTAACAATATAACACAAATTGAAAAGCCTGTTCTTTATGTTACTCCGTCAGGAACAATCGGCAGTGAAACGGAACAAATGGTTTACTTCAACCTTTCTTCTCCGAACTGTGCCGACGCGGTTTACTATTACAATGACGGCGGCGAATGGAAACAGGTTGACGGAGATACACTCATTGTGTCTAAGGCAGGTAATTATAAGTTGACCTTTAAGGCTGTCAGCAACGGACTTGAAAGTTATCAAAGCCCTGAATATAATGTAACGCTTACAAAAAGCTATTACAAAACCGTTTTCAAAACAACTGTTCTTGAAAGTCCTGATTCAACCGAGGGTACAACAGCACTCGGAAATGTTAAGGTCTACATTGATGACGAACTTGTAGCTACAACCGACACAAACGGCGAAGCGGAGTACTGGCTCGTTGAAGGCGAACATAATGTTGTTTTTGATAACGGAACATTTAACAGAACTCAAACGATTGCTATGACTGATGACGGAGAACTCAATATTCCTTTGGTTGCACTCGATTTTAATAAGGACGGTTATGTAAACGCTAAGGACTATGTAATGATAAATGCCGTTTCCGATTCACAGCTTTCAACGCTTTATAATGAAATATTTATGAACTTCTACAATGTCAGCGAGGATACATTTACTTATCAGAACTAAAGTTTAAAGGTGATTTATGAAGCTTTACATCAAACAAAAGGTGTTTTCTTTTGCAGATAAGTTTTCAGTCAAGGACGAAAACGGCAACGATAAATATTTTGTTGAGGGGCAAATTATTTCCCTGGGTAAAAAACTTCATATTTTTGATGATAAGTGTAACGAAGTTGCACTTGTAAAGCAAAGAATCATTTCTTTCAGACCGAAATTTATTGTTGAGAAAAACGGCGAAGAAGTAGCGGAAATTGTTAAAGAAATTACATTTTTTACTCCCAAATATTATGTTGCCGGTTTGAATTGGAATGTTGAGGGCGATTTGTTTGCTCACGATTATGTTATAACATCTAACGGAACAGAGATTATTTCAATCCATAAGGTTTGGGTGAGTTGGGGAGATGCTTTTGAGCTTACCGTTGCCGACGGTAATGACGAGATAACCGCACTTGCTGTTGTTCTTGCCATTGACGCCGTTTTAGACAGCCAAAACACTCCACGCGTTCCTCAGCTGTATTAAGATATTTGCAGTTCGTTAGAGGTGATTATATGAAAAAATTCTCTTCTGTTATTTTATCAATAATTCTGATAATCAATATTTTTCTTCCGTGTGTCGCATATTCACAAGATACAGCAGATGTTGCCGTTTGGGGCGAAAACAACAATTACGATGCCTCATGGCTTGGCGATTATGATTCAACTTCACACTATTATATCAGTGATGAGTGTGATTTGGCGGCGTTTAAAAAGGCGTGCTATATCGACGGCAAAAGTTTTAAGGATAAAACAATTTCTCTTTTAAACAATATAGATTTGTCAAATTGTTATTGGTTGACTTTGTCTGTTCGTTCCGACGAAGGTAAGTGTTTTTCAGGCGTTTTTGACGGTAATGGGTATTCAATTAAGGGTATCAAAATGCTACCGACCGGAACATTTTTTGCTGATACTGCCGGATTTTTGCCTTTTATCAGAAATGCTTGCGTTAAAAATCTCAATGTTGAGTGTAATGCCGAGAAATCTAATGTTGCAAATGTCGGTGCACTTTGCGGTTTGGCGGCTGATTCGGCAATTTATAATTGCTCTTCTCAGTCGATTATAAGTTGTAAAGGTTCCGAAGATAATTATAACACGGGATATGTCGGCGGCTTAATCGGCAAAGCAGACCATTGTGCGATTATTAATTGCTTTTCTGATTCCGATATAACAGCTTCCAACATTGTTCCGAATGATTATTCATCCGTATCTTCGACAGGCACAATGTATATAGGCGGTTTAATCGGCTGGCTTTCGAGCGACTCTCAAGAATCCTATTGCCTATTAAACAGTTTTTCAATCGGCAAAATTTATGCCGAGCAAAATTATTTATTTGAACTTTCTATAGGCGGATTGGTAGGAAAAGCCGATGATGATATTCTAAACTGTTATTCTGCTTGTTCCGTTTCAGGTAAAGGCTATAAAAATATCGGTTCGCTTGTCGGTGATGTATCTCTAACAAAATTTGATGATAACAGCAATGTTATCGGTAATTATGTTCTCGACAGTCTATATTATGAAAATACAGCTCCGTTTGGTAATATTGATGATGATAAGGCAACAAAGTTCACTTCAAAAAACGAACTTTGCAATTTGCTTAATTTGAACACCTCCAAGGTTGACGCGGTGATTAAAGAACATAGAGATATTCTTTCAAATTCAACATGGGCTGATTTGGTTTTGGCTTGTAAAGCCGATTCATTTTCGGCAAAAACCTGGCAAATTTATTCAGATATTGCTGACGGCTATCCGTCATTTTATCGTTGTTCAAATTCAACTTCAAGTGTTGAAGAAACGACAACGCCGGTTGTTGCAACTACCGATTTGAAAATCAATCGACCGGTTATAAAGAAAATTAAGCGTAAAAATAAGTCTGTTAAGATTTATTGGAAAAAGGTTTCTTCCGTAACCGGTTATCAAATTCAACTTTCCACAAAGAAAAATTTTAAAAAGAGCAAAACAAAGACCGTTACCGCTAAATCAAATAAAAGCCCTAATAAATCAATTAAGGCTTCAAATAACAAAAAATATTATGTCCGCATCAGGGCATATAAAACAGTTGGCGGTAAAAATTATTATTCTCAGTGGTCAATAATAAAGAAAATTAAATAAGTTATCACATAAGGAAAAGGTTACGAAACACGGGCGTTTCGTAACCTTTTTTAGTTAGCCTTTGTATTCTTTTAAAAGTTTGGCATAATCCTTTGCGTTTACAATTCCGTCTTCTACAACATCCAAATAAGCGTTAGATTTATTGTAATAATCCATAAAGCTCAAGCTGTATTCATTATCACAATTCTTACAACCTATTGTGACATTTTCGCCGTCAAAACTTTTTGTTTCGTAGCTGTGTCCGAGTGCGTAGAGTTTATTTGTGTATGACTTTCCGCAGCCTATGCAAGTGAATACGCTGTACCCGTCGTTTTCACAGGTTGGTTGTTCAATTATTTTCTCACTGTAAATATGCTCGGTACATTCAAATGCAAAGTTGATTTTAAAGCTTCCCGTGTCGGCAGGATTTTTGTATTTCGCCGATAAATAATATCGTTTACCTGCTTCCAAATTGCACTCAATGCTGAAGTTAAGGTTGCTGTCATCATTGCCGTCACCGTCATCATTGCTGAAAAGAGCACTTTTTTTCATTGTATCAAACTTATCCGAATATGTATAAGTTTGTGCGTCATAAATGAGTCCGAATGTGTCTTCGCTTGATGTTGAATAAAATGTGATTTTGCAATTTGTTTTCGGTGCAAAAGAGTATATGCTTTGTCCGTTTCCGCTTGCAATTACAGCAGTGCTTTCACCTACAGTGATAGGGGAGTCAAACATAATGTAATTTTTTAAGCAGTAACTTTGTACGTAACTGTTTGTTTCACATTTTGCAACAAAGTTTTCGGTAAGCTTCATTTGACTGTCATATCCAAATGCGTTGTCTCCAATGGTCGTAACACCGCTTGGAATTGTAATATCCTTTAGCGTGTCGCTTCCTGCAAATGCAGCCGTGCCTATTGTTGTAAGAGAATTCGGAAGAGTAACGCTTGTTAATTCTTTTTCGTAACAAAAGGCAAAGTCACCGATTTTTTCAACACCTTCTTCAACAACGATGTTTTCAGTGTCGTCTTTGTAATCGTTCCATGCAACAGTTTCATAATTGTCTGCCGTCAAATCATCAATATTTGACTTTATTGTCAGCGTTTTTGTACCGCTGTCATATTCCCAACCGGAGGAACTTGCAAGTGCTGTGGCTGTCCCTGCCGTTATTGCCGAAACGGTTATCGCTGTGCCCACAATAAGGGCAACCAGTCTTTTTTTGTTCATTTTTGCCCTCCTCATATAACTTCATATGTGGCTTGAATGATAAGCTCGTTGCTTTCGGATTTAACAATCTTCCATTCTTTAAATACATAAAACGGTATGCTTGGTGCCGTCACTCCCGCAACAGTCGCCTTTGTCAAATCAAGTTCACTTGTTGAACTTACATATTTTGTTTCAAGTGCTCTGCCGTCATTATTGAGCAATGTAAGCTTTGTTTTGTTGCTCGTTTCGACTTCCTCATCTGTAAGATAAGCAGTTACGACTGCATCTGAATTTGCAGTGATTTGGCATACGGCTTCGTTTTGACTTACTTTTTTTGTTACACCGTCTTTTTTAACAGTCCATTTTTCAACATTAAGATTGTCAATTTCATCGCTGATGTCAAGCGTAACAATGTCACCGTACTGTGCCTGAGTGATTGAATCCGTCGGCTCAATAATTTCTCCGCTTGCGGAATAAACCAAAAGCTTAATGCTGATTGTTTTTACTCTTAAAACAGCAGTCGCTTCAATAATGCTTTTTGTTGCATTGTCAAGTGCGGTGCAATCCTTTGTTTCGATTGCAAGTTCTGCGGCATTTTTGGCACTTTCAATAGCTTCGGTGTAATTAGCTTTTGATTCGTCCGTGTACGCATCGAAATTCTCCGTAATTGTCAATAGGGAAGCGTTGTACGCTTCAAGACAATCGTTGAAATCCGAAGTCGTTCCTGTCGGAGCGGTTATGTTTTTCTTTTCCCAATATCCGCAAAGATTATCACAGTAGTAAATGTCATATCCGCTTTCGGTTGCCGTTGGTGAAACAGTTCTCGAATAAATCAAATTAGGGTGATTGTCCGGGTTTTCCGGAAGTAATTCCGTATAACTATCGTCACCGCGAATACAAGCGTATTCTCCTACACCCTTAAATGTACAGTCGGCTTCTCTTATTACCGAATATTTATATTCGTGTTTGAGTGCGGCTACATAACTGCTTTCGTCTATAATCTCGTTTCCGCAAACTGTGCATCTTTGTGCTGTGTATCCCTTTTCGGTGCAGGTAGGTGCAACAGTTACCGTTTCATATGTGTGCTCGGCAACTTCTGTGTAATTATCCTTGTATGATTCACCGCAGCGAGTACAGGTATAAAGAGTGTAACCCTTTTCCGCACAGGTTGACGGAATAACTTCACTTGTATAGCTGTGCTCCGTCTTTTCGGTTTCATATTGATAAACACCGCCGCAGATGTCGCAAACGCCTTCTCGTATTCCCGGAGAATCACAGGTTGCTTCTTTTGTGATATCGCCGAGTGTAACCTCGCACGCTTGCTCCTTGCTTTGCTCGTTTACTGTAATTACTTCCGTATCGCCGTATTCGGACTTGTTGACTGTTATTGGTGTCCAATAATAAACAATGTGAGCTTGCCGTTCTTGCACGCCTTTAACTACAGAAGTATTTACTATTGACGAAGTATCAACCGTTTCTCCGTCTTCAATTACAACGGAACCCATATCCTGATTTGCAACACTTACAAATTCTACAATGTAGTTGTATTTTAATCCGTTCATTGCTGTTGTCAATTCTTGAGCAATAGCTGTTGTGGATTTTGAATTGTATGTGCCCGTGTATCCGTTTGCGGAAATAACATCAGCCATGGCGTTTTGTGCCTGAATTAATGCCGTGTAATATGTATTCCAGCTGTCGTATGTATATCTTGTCGATTTAGCCGACTCGGAGGAAATCACCTTATTTTTATTTCCGATTTTCTTTGCAGAGGCTAATGTATTTCTTAATTCATCGTATAAATTAGTATCTCTTGTAAAAGATGTTGCCGAATTGAATTTGCTTACCGCGTTTTGAATATCCGTTGCACAGTTTGTAACCTTTGTCGCCGTGCTGAGTGAATAATCATACGATGTCGGGTCAACTGCCGTCGCCGTGTCATATGCTTGCATTAAAGCCGAAAGACCGCCTTGCTTGTAGTATTGTATATTTTTCAGCAATGCTTTGTTTGTACTTGAAGTGATTTTTTCAAGCAACGGCTTGTAATTGATAACATAAAAGGTTTTGGAGTCAACTCCGGTAATTTCTTTTACCCACTGAACACTGTTACCTGCGTCCTTGTAGCCGATACCGATTTTGAATTTTGTCGGCTTCGCTTCAACATAGTAACTGCTTTGAAAAGCTGTTTGATAGTCTATGTTAAAGAAGTTCGCCATATATCTCATATCACCGGTTGAAAGAATGATGTTGTTTGAGTCGCCGGTTTCACTTGAATTGATTTGATATGATTTTGACATTACCGTGGTGAATTCTCTTGAAGCAATGTCACCCTGATATTGAGCGTTTTTAATATACAGTCCGCCGTTTTTCTCACTGAGTGAAACGTAAAATACCCTCGGGTTTTGCGGATTTGCCGTAGATGAACTGCTCGTCTTGTAAAATCCCACAAGGTACGGAATGTTCGGTGTCGTATCTGAATAAAGATAAACAGCGTTTTGGTAGTAAAGATTTGTTGTCGTGTTGTTTCCTTCGGCAACAAAAGATTTTACAAGCGGGTCACTGCTGTACTCATACCATAAGCATCCGGTTTTTAATGAGATTGTTCCGCTGTCGGTTGATGAGAACTTTGGTGAAATGTTAGGGGACGGAGCACTCCATTCAGTCATTGAAGCAGTTGCGTTTTTAAGTGCTGTTGTGTACTGCAAAATGCTTATCGAACTTACACCTCCGTATGCGTAAGCGTCAATTGCTTTTTGTGCATTAACATATGCGGTATACGCCGTGCCCATATTTTTGTATATTTTTCCGCTTGCCATTTTATTTTCAAATTCAGCCATTGCGTTTTTTAACGGTTGGATTTCCGCAAGCGTTAAATCTGCACCGTAGTTTATTCCGCTGAGTTCAATCCACGCGTCCGACCATTTTGCCGTTGTGTTTCCGTCATTGTTTTTACTGCACATAGCAAGAACGGTTATGTTTTCGATGTCGTTATTCTTTGCCTTTTGTACGGCTGATGTGATGTCAAGCGTTACATATTTGTTGCTTTCTTCCGTATAATCGTGAGCGATGTATCCGATTTTATTATCATCGCTTAAACCGAAAGTTTCTTTGATATATGCCACGCTTGAACTTCCTGCATTACTTGCAATGCCAGAATGCAGTGTACTTTTCTTTGTTTCGGTTGAAGATTTTAGGTAGGCTTCAACTTTTGTCGTGTCTATGCAGTAAAATTCAATACCGAAGTCTTCGATTTTTTCCTGTGACCAAGAACTTGTTGTTACCGAAATGCTTGAATTGTCGCCGGAGCCGATGTCGGTTATTTCATAACTCCAAAGACCGACAGTTGTGTTGTTTGCAAGCGAATCGTTTACAATGTTAAACAAATTGCCGTTGTATCTTGTTGTTGAGTCCACACCGCAAAGAATGCCGGTTTTGTCAATCGGAATGTATGACTGAGATTCGCTGTATGAAATGCTGTCAAGCTCTATCCAAGAGTCCGACCATTGTGTACTTGTAACTCCGTTGTTGTTTTTGTTGCACATTGCAACAATACAAACACCGTTCCAACCGTTTTGCTTTGCAGTGTTCAATGCGGTAGCCAGATTAAGCGTCGTGTATCTGTTTAATGATGAAACATAATTATGGCTTAAACTGCCTAATTTGTTTGAATCGCTTAACGAAAACTTGTTTTTCACCCACGATACCGATGAATCACCCATATTTGATGTGAAATCCGAATCGGTTGCCGTTTTATCTGTTTGCGAAAGTTCTTTCAAATATGACGATGCAAGACTTGGGTTTATGTAATAAAAGTCTATATTTAGGTCGTCAATCGTTGCTTTGTAAAAGTTATTTACATATGCGTGAACAGAAGCTGTGTCGATATATTTAATACTGTCAAATGTGTAATTCCAAAGTCCTACCGTTGTGCAGGTGCTTGAACCGTCATTTACGATATTAAATACATTGCCGTTATATCTTGCGTTTCCGCTTCCGCCTGTCAATACAGCCGACTGTGCTAAATCAAGTGTACTTGATGACTTTGAATATGTGATGTTTCCGAGTTTTATCCACGAATCCGACCAAACCGGATTTGAAGCTGTTGCACCGTTGTTTTTATTGCACATTGCAATTATGCACAATCCACTCCAATTTCCTTTTGCCATATCGTGATAAGCTGTAGTTAAATCCAATGTGAATTCAGTGTTGGAATCCGATGAATAGCTGTGCGACAACGAACCAATCAGATTTTTTTCGCTCAAACCGAATGTTGTTTTTATGTACGAAATACTGCTGTCACCGGCATTTGACGCAAACTCGGTGATGTTGGTTACTTTGTCTGTTGAAGTTGATTCCTTTAAATAGCTTTCAACCGTGCTCGGATTTACATAGTAAAAATCAACAGAAAGACCGTCAATGTTTTGCTTGTAAAACTTTGTAACGATTGCCGTTGTGTGTGCTGAAGTAATGTTTTCTTTGTCGCTTATGTCATAGCTCCAAAGACCTACGGTTGTATTGTTTGCGTCTCCGTCATTTACAATATTAAAAGTGTTTCCGTCAAATCTTGATGATGTGATGTTTCCGCCTACAATACCTGTTTTGCTGACTGTAATTCCGTTATCGCTTTCTCCGAATGCGGTCGTTAAACCGCTTGTTACAGTGCCGAACAGTATAACCGCTGATAAAAATAGAGAAGTCAGTGATTTTAATATTTTTTTACTTTTCATTGCAGTTCTCCGTTATTGATGATTTGTATGCGTATAATTATGTATGATAGATATTTTTATTCTACTATATTATACATAATATTTTATACCTATTCAATTGACATTTTTAACATATTATTAACATAAAAAATGGAAGTTTCGTCAATAGACTTGCTGTAACGGTTTAGTGTATAATATATGCGATGATAGGTATTTTTATAGTTTTCATAAGTATATTAACCACAATTTATGTTTATCGGAGACAAATATGAAAAAAATTAGTTCAAGAATTTTGGCGATTGTTCTGGCGTTGGTGCTTGTTTTTACTTCAGCGGTGCCTATATCCGCACAATCGTTTTCCACAAATTCACTTTTAACAACAGATGTAGGTCCTAAAAATTGGATGCAGGGGATTAAGGATAACACCTCACTTTCCGATATTACTATTCCGGGCACTCACGATTCGGGTACTCAAAATGTTGACTTGCCGATTTGGTCAAAAACGCAAACACTTTCGGTTGCCGAACAGCTGAATATCGGTATCAGATATTTTGATTTGCGTCTTGAGCATGTTTCGGATGTTTATTACAACGCTCAAATCGTTCACGGTTCGTCAAATTGCTGGAATGCCTCCGGCGGCCATCTTACACTGTATGAGGTTTTGGAAAGCATTTATGCGTTTCTCGATCAAAATCAGAGTGAAACCGTTATTGTAAGCGTAAAGCAGGATTACGGTAACGATATTAACGCCCTTGCAAATGATGTAAACACACTCATTGATTTAAGAAGCAAATATTGGTTTACGGGTTCTTATACTCCGACGCTCGGTGATGTAAGGGGAAAGTGCGTTCTTGCAACCCGTATCAGCGAAGTCGGCAGAGGTATCAGCCTCAGCTGGGGAGACCAAGGTTCCGACGGCGGTGCTGTTGATTCCGGATGGATGAAAGTTCAGGATAGATACAAAATGAGTCCGTCATCAAAATGGTCAAATGCCGTAAAGCCGATGCTTGACGAAAAAAAGCCTGACGGTGTTTGGTATGTGAATTTCCTTTCTACAACAGGCGGCGGTATTTCCGGAGTTGAGCCGAATGCTTCAACCATGAAGGGCTATTTTCGAACATATGAAATGATGAATAATAAATGCTACGGTATTATTTGTCTTGATTATGCCGACGAAGATTTAACGGCAAAAATATATAAAGCAAATGACCTTGTAGCCAAAGCACAGCCCGACCGTGAAAAAGGGCAGTATTATTATCGACTGAATTTGAACACTTGGGATGATGTCCCGTCAACCTGGCAGAGCGTTTCGTGCCGACTTTACTATAAAACGAATAACGGAACGGGTCAGGAAAAGTCCGTGCTTATTTTCAACGAAACTTCGGCATATAAAGGCTATGCCTTCGTGTCCACAGTAACAAATAATGATTTCACGGGATATGTTGACGGATTCCCGACAAGAGTTGAATTAAGTTATTATTGGACAAAAAGTGACGGTATAGGTATTGATGAGCGATTGTATGTCGGTAGCAGTCCGACCGACAGCCTTACATTAATCGGCAAAAATACAAGCAGACTTACCGGTTCGGTAAATGCTACCGATTCGTTTTCTGCCGATACAAATACATATCCCGAGATTAAATCCGTTGCTTTTTCGGAAACTTCGGACTTGAATGTTCAGGCACCGGATATCGATTCAAGCAGTGTAAATCAGTATACGCTGAAATACAATATATACGACCAGTACGGTGTTAAGTGGCAAAGCAATTCTGCTTCGTTGAGTATGGATGCGGAATATTCGGGCATATCATTTTCCGATAATAAGCTTTTGCTTGATAAAAATGCAAACAATATTGCTCCTAACACCTCACTCAATGTATATGCCGTATGCAATTTGACAAGCGGAGTATTGCGTAGTTCATCGCGTAAGGTGATTGTTTCTACAAATAAAATACCGTACAAATTCGTCAATTACGACGGCACAGTTTTGCAGGAAGGTTCGGATTATGCCGGCGTTACTCCTAAATATACCGGCGAGGCTCCAAAGCGTGAGCCGGACGAAAACGGACATTACACTTTTACCTCTTGGACGCCGCTTTCTCCGTTGTCGGTAGACGATAATGTTTATACCGCTTTCTTTACTGTCAATAAGCATCTTGTCAGCAAGACGGTTGTTCAAAAGGCGGCAACTTGTACCGAATCGGGAATCAGTACAAACTACTGTGCGTGCGGTTATTCATGGACAAGTGTCACTCCCGCAACGGGACATAACTATATTACAATTCACAAGGCTCCTACTTGTACCGAAGACG
Organism: bacterium; assembly: GCA_963597385.1. Lineage (GTDB taxonomy): Bacteria > Bacillota > Clostridia > Oscillospirales > Acutalibacteraceae > Eubacterium_R. The sequence goes on from CAVBQD010000026.1 coordinate 12,700, forward strand.
GTTATGATAAAGAAGTTTGTCGAGTTGACGGCGATGTTAAAACAAACACTGTTTTATCGGCTTTAGGTCACGATACCGAAAATGCCGTTGCAGGAGAATATGTTGCCGCTTCCGACGGAGAAAACGGTTACATTCCGTTTTATTGCCCTGTATGTAATGAAGAAATCGTTTCAATGCGTAAGTACGATATTGTAAATTGGAGTGCATATTATGATGCTGTCGGTGTTGTAAGCGGAATTTTGGCAGACCCCGATTACTCATCGTACAATTCCGAATACACGGCTGAATTTGAGTCGTCGGTAACTTCAATTCGTACTATTGAAACCGATGACACAAGAAATCAATTGCAGTCAAATATTGACGAAGCGGCAGAGCAAATAAACAATGCCGTTGCCGACTTCTCTGCAAAAATCGGAGTTAATTATTATACGCTCACATTTGTTTTTAATAACAAAATTACCCGTAAACTTACATATAAAGAGGGGACTGTTGCGGCAAATATTTCCGTTCCGTCAAATACTGCTTCGGTTATGACGGAAACCACTCATACAATTTACAGATGGGGTACAATTTCAACCGTAACACAAAACAAAACTTATGTTGAAAGCAGTGCAACCAAAGCTCACACTTTCAATACTTATATTTCGCCGGATATTGAACATACCGGCAAGTGTAACGAAGATGTAGCTGTTGAACATAGGTGCATTTGCGGATATTCATACACGGAAACTAACGGTAAGGGCACGATTCACGATTGGGGCGAATGGACCTCAAACAGCGACGGCACTCACTCACACCGTTGTTTAAATGATGATTCTCATATTGAAACGGATACCTGCGTTGTCAATTTGGAAACGCATAAATGTGTGATTTGTTCGTATGCTCTCAACACTTCAAATTATGAGCAGTATCTTGCAATGTCTGAAAAGTTGCTCGATTCGGATTCAAAGAAGTATTCTGTTGAAGCTTTGGGATCTCATAAGCAGGTTGTTGAAAAAGCAAAGGAAGATTTTAAAACAGCCGACACTCAGGCAAAGGTTGATGCTATCACTTCCAATTTAACAACATCAATTATGTCAGTCGTGGTGACTTTAAGGTACTACACAGTTAAGTTTTCTTATGTCATTGATGATGAAACTGTTGAAACCGTTTCGTCACAGGAAAAAACATATGATACTTCTGTTACACTTGAAACTCCGTCAACTGCTTTGCAAAACGGCTCTGTTGAAAAATGGACAATGTGCGTTGTTGATACCGGCGTCATTACAAGGTGTGCCGAAAATGTAACTTCACTTACATTCAATGTTGTTGACAATGTTGAATATATTGTGTATATTAAAACAACCGAAAGTTCTTCTTCAAATAAATCAACCGTTACTCTTTTAGATAATGATAACAGAGTTACGCAAATTGAAGAAGTTGAAAACGGGGAATACAGCGTTACCGTAAACGGTTCAACCGTCACTGTTTCAAACGGCACAAATACATATGCTTTTAATGCAAAAAGTCTTGTGTTCCGCAAGGTAACCGGCTTTGAAACAGACGGTGAAACTCTCGGCGATACAATTACAATATCGTCCGATATTTCGATAAAGGCTATTTATTCATAAATTTAAGGTAAATGATTTTATGCGATGCCTATATATTCCGTTTCGGCTTACCGCTGATTCAATTTTGGAAAAGGAGATTTTAAAATGGCAAACAAGTACGCAGGTACACAAACAGAAAAGAATTTACAGGAGGCTTTCTCGGGAGAATCTCAGGCAAGAAACAAGTACACATATTTCGCTTCTAAAGCTAAAAAAGAGGGCTTTGAACAGATTTCGGCATTGTTCCTTAAAACAGCCGATAACGAAAAAGAACACGCAAAGATGTGGTTTAAAGAACTTGAAGGCTTAGGCAATACGGCAGAAAATCTTGCCGCTGCCGCAGACGGCGAAAATTATGAGTGGACAGATATGTATGACGGTTTTGCAAAAACCGCAGAGGAAGAGGGTTTCCCTGAACTTGCCGCAAAATTCCGTATGGTTGCCGCTATTGAAAAGCAACACGAGGAACGCTATCGTGCACTTCTTCACAATGTTGAAGCACAGGAAGTGTTCAAAAAGAGCGAGGTTAAGGTTTGGGAATGTCGCAACTGCGGTCATATCGTAGTCGGTACATCCGCACCTGAGGTTTGCCCTGTATGTGCTCATCCTCAATCATTCTTTGAAATTCACGCAGATAACTATTAATGCTATTGACGGACAGGGGGCAACCCTTGTCCGTTTTACTGTGAATCTACAATTATTGATAATGGCAGTCGTGTTTTATTTTTCGGCGACAGTTGAAATTGTCAAACTTTTTGCATTTTAAAATGAAATTTAAGGGATGAATTTTAGTTCCTTTTTCTTGACATAAGTAATTCTTAGTATTATAATATCATTCGGAAAAGGGAGTAGTTAGCATTTGCATTGCAAATGTTGCACAGGTCGTCAGTACGGGATAACCCCGGTCTGTGCAGTTCCGTACGGTATTAACAAGACTTTTGCTGTTATTACGGTGAAAGTCTGTTTTTATATAATACGCAAAGGAGAATTTTATGGAAACAATACTTTTAAGAGCATCTGTTTTGCAGGAATTTGCAAATTTGTTTTCCAATATCGGAGAAATCAAATGGCAAATGGTGCTTATGTGGGCAGTCGGAGGACTTCTCGTGTACCTCGCAATTGCAGAAGAGATGGAACCAACACTTTTGTTGCCGATGGGTTTCGGCACAATTCTTGTAAACTTGCCGTGGTCGGGTGCCATTACGCAACCCGGAGCCGAAGAAGGCCCGATTGATACTTTGTTTAACGCAGGTATTGCCAATGAGCTGTTCCCGTTGCTTTTGTTTATCGGTATCGGAGCAATGATAGACTTTGGCCCGCTTCTTAAGAATCCGTGGCTTATGCTTTTCGGTGCGGCGGCTCAGTTTGGTATTTTCTTTACATATTTCGTTGCAAGCTTTTTCTTTGATGTCAACGATGCCGCTTCAATCGCAATCATCGGTGCGGCAGACGGACCTACTTCAATTTTCGTCGCAAACGAGCTTAATTCAAAATATCTCGGTGCTATTATGGTCGCCGCATATTCGTATATGGCTCTTGTTCCGATTGTTCAGCCACCTGTTATCAAGGCTGTTACAACAAAAAAAGAACGCCAAATCCGTATGAAGTATACAGCAGGCGATGTTTCAAAAACAACAAAAATTTTGTTCCCGATTGTAGTTACCGTTATTGCGGGCCTTGTTGCACCTAAGTCTGTTGCTCTTGTCGGCTTCTTGATGTTCGGTAACCTTATCAGAGAATGCGGCGTTCTTAACAATCTTTCTGAAACCGCACAAAATTCTTTCGCAAATATCATTACAATTCTTTTGGGTATCACCGTTGCCGGCAGAATGAATTACAAGTCATTCGTTCAGTGGGATACAATCCTTATTCTTGCTCTCGGCTTGGTTGCCTTTGTATTCGATACAGTCGGCGGTGTTATGTTTGCGAAGTTCCTCAATCTCTTCTTGCCAAAAGATAAGAAGATTAACCCTATGATTGGTGCGGCAGGTATTTCTGCTTTCCCTATGAGCGGTAGAGTTGTCAACCAAATGGGACTTAAAGAGGATAATCAAAACTTCTTGCTTGTGCAGTCAATCAGCGTAAATGTTTCGGGTCAAATCGCTTCCGTTATTGCCGGCGGCTTAATCCTGACCCTTGTATCTTAAACTTTCTCTCAAGCCTCCACTTGAAGCAAGGGGAGGTGTCAACACAGCGTGTTGACGGAGAGGATTAACATTATAATAAAAAAGGATTTAATTATTATGCAAAATTTATTTATTTCTCTTTTAACGGTTTATACAATGGCAATTCACGCCGACAGCTGGAAGCAGTCAATTCCTGTTGTCATTTACGGTATGCTCGGTATATACATTGTTATCGGTGTTATCGTTCTTGTAACTTACTTGCTTAATAAAGTAACTAATAAGAAGAAAGACGATTCGGATAAATAAATCCGAATAAGATAAATTAAAACGGAGAGGCCAATCCTCTCCGTTCAGGCTGTCGATAAAGCTCCTGAAACACGCAAAATAAAAGAAATTCAATCGATTTGCCTCCATTTGAAGCAAGGTTATTCCCCCGTTAATCGGGGGAAATGTCTGCTTTGCAGACAAAAGGGGGCGTCTACGCAGTAAAGGTGGCAACACGAAGTGTTGACGGAGGGGTTATAAAAAGCTGTAAGTATTTAACTTACAGCTTTTTACGTTGTCCGTTTTTTGTGTAGTTAATTTTTATTGCATCTTAGCTTCACGCTTTGCTTCAAGCTCTTTTTGTGCTTCTTCTTTTACCTTGCCGGTATAGTCATTGAAGAACATTGGGATGATTGTAAGCAAAAATCCGATTGCAGGAACTATTGTTACAAGCGCAACAAGCATTTTTTGTGTGCTTTCCGATTGCTGGAAGAATATCTGTCTGCCTGCAACATCCACAAGTGATTTGTCAACAGCCTTGAAGTCTGTTCCGTCAAGAATTTGACCGAATACAAATGTGGCAACTGCGGCGTTAACTTTTGAAAGGAAAGTTTGGAAAGCAAAGCATACACCTTCTTGGCGTTCTCCTGTTTTCCATTCAAGATAATCAACTGCGTCGGCAATGAGTGCATATGTAATAACATTATAAATACCGAGCGGAAGACCCATCAAGAAGAGGAATATCCACAAAAGATAGATATTAGCTTTTGTAACATCGTGAGCCATTACCACATAACAAAGTGCGTGTACAACCATACCGAAAAGTGCTGAACCGATGTAGATTTGCTTGAGCGAAAATTTCTTTCTGAGAACAGGGAAGATTGCCATTGCAGGAACCATACCGACACCGATTGCAACGGTGAGCGTTGTTACGATAGTTCCGCGAGGAATCCAAAAATCGTAAGCTGCAGCGGCGTCAACATTGTCAACAAGAGTTGTTTGAGCACCCGGTAAAAAGTCCTTAAATATTTGTGTGAAGTCTGTGTAGTTTTGAATGATAACATAGTTGCCGATGTAGTCTGCACATTGGTTTGCTGTAACCATTGTTGAACCGAGCACTGCGGCAAATATTACAATAATAAGA
>CAVBQD010000027.1:0-17360 GCA_963597385.1 bacterium
CAATAAACAAGTATTCAATTTGTACAAATATAGCATTGATTTAACGCTCTAATATGTGTATAATTAACATTAAGAACATATAAAGGGGACACTATGGAACAGGCAATCACAACCAAAGACAGGAAATTAACCGATAAAACCGTAAAGATAATGACGGCGATTATATCCGTATTGCCGTTTTTTTCACTGTTTATGGCAAAATGGCAAACGGATTCGGACACATACTGGATTCTTAAAACGGGTGAATACATTTGCAAAAACGGAATACCGACAAAGGACTTTTTGACATTCCATACCGATATGGACCTTGTTGTTCAACAATGGCTGTCGGATGTAATATACTACAAGCTTTACAGCTTGATGGGATTTTTCGGTCCTATGTTGCTTGTACTTGTTATGTATTGCGTGTTTATACTTTTATTCAAAAAGCTGTGCTTACAAATATCGAACAAACCGATTGTTGCAAGTTTTGTTACCTTTGCGGCGGCACTCGCAATGCTTGATTTCTTTGTTACAAGACCTCAAATATTTACATACTCCATTATACTTATCGAGCTTATTTGCCTTGAGAAGTTTATTAAAAGCCAAAGTGTTAAATATTTAATACCTTTGCCGGTACTGTCGATTCTTGTTGTAAATCTTCACGCTTCGATGTGGACAATGTTGTTTATTGTTATGTTGCCGTATTTGGCAAACGCATTACCTATAAAAATCAAAGGCAAGTCCATTGCCTGCTGTAAACTTATGCCTCTTATAATTGTGATGATTATAATGGCTGTTTGCGGTCTTATCACTCCATACGGAATAAAAGGACTTTCGTTCTTGTTTACAACATCAATCGGAGACAAGGTAAACGGTTCAATTTCCGAATTAAAACCGCTTACGCTGTCGCTCAGCCTTTCGTCATTTTCGGATTTCTTTGAACTTGGCGTTATCCTTGCAATTTATATTTTTTATAAAAAAGGCAAGACAAATTTGAGGTTTGTTTTGCTTACGGTCGGAACGGCATTAATGATGATGATGTACATCAAACTCATACCGTATTTCATAATCTGTGCAATTCCGTCAACCTTGAAGTACATTGACAATGTTGACTACCGTGCAATATTTAACAAGTTTGTTCAAAAGGATCAGGAAATCAGAAAAGACGATAGCAAAGACAATTCAAAAGGGCTTATCAAAATAACGGCTGTTTTGATAATTGTATTTTCCGTCGGCATAGTCGGACTGCTTGCAGACAGCTGTTATCAGCAGATTTCGGATTTTGTAAAATATGACGGCGGAAGCAAAAGCACCGTTGAATTAGACAAAACGATTGACAAAATGCAAGCCGACATCGACCAAAACAATGTAACGGATTTGAAGTTATATAATGGTTTCAACACAGGCGGATACCTTGAATTCAAAGGATATACAACATTTATCGACGCCCGTGCGGATTCATTTGTTAAGGAAGCAAATCACGAATATGATTACTTAACCGAATATTTGAAGCTGTCGGACGGAAAAAAGAACTATAAAAAAGTGTTTGAAAAATACGGCTTTAACTACGCTATTATTGACAAATCGTCGGAAAAGCCTTTATATATCAATCTGAAAAATGATGACGATTATCAGTTAATATACAAAAGCAAGTACTATGCCGTATTCAAGAAAATAAAATAGGACGAACAAACATATGAAAACAGCAGTATTAATTCCATGCTACAATGAAGCAAAAACAATCGAAAAAGTAATCAAAGATTTTCAGGAGCATTTGCCGCATGCCGAAATTTTTGTATATGACAACAACTCAACCGACGGCACATACGAAATTGCAAAAAATGCAGGTGCCACAGTCAGAAAAGAAGTGCGTCAGGGCAAGGGCAATGTTGTGCGTTCTATGTTCAGAGATATAGACGCAGACTGCTATATTATGGCAGACGGTGACAATACATACCCGGCAAAATTCGCACCGGTTCTTGAAAAAGAAGTGCTTGAGGGCAGAGCCGATATGGCGGTCGGTGACAGGCTGAGTTCAACCTACTTTGAGATGAACAAGCGTCGTTTCCACAACTTCGGCAATGTGCTCGTCAAGGATATGATTAACTTCCTCTTTCATTCAAAAATCAATGATGTTATGACAGGTGCAAGAGCGTTCAGCAGAGATTTTGCAAAGTCATTCCCCGTTTTGTGCAAGGGGTTTGAAATTGAAACGGAAATGACAATTTTCGCTCTTGACAACAACTTTAAAATAGTTGAAATTCCCATTGACTATCAAGACCGAGAAGAGGGCAGTGAAAGCAAGCTCAACACATATTCGGACGGGTTTAAAGTGCTTAAAACAATCGGAATGCTGTTCAGGGATACAAAACCGCTTGCATTCTTTTCAATTGTTGCCGCAATACTTATGGCAGTGGCGATTGCATTCTTTATTCCTGTGTTTATTGAATATATAGAAACCGGTTTGGTACCTAGAATACCAACATTTCTTGCTTCGGTTACATTCGGCATCGTGTCGGGAATGAACTTTTTTGCCGGCGTTGTGCTGTCCGTTCTTCGCAAGCAACACCGACAGGTATTTGAAACAAATCTTAACATTATCAGAATGCTTGACAAAAAAGATAAATAGTCAATAATAAAAGTGCCGAAAAAATATTTTCGGCACGCTGTAAACTGTATAAAAATCCTCGGATTTCTCCGAGGATTTTTTATATAACTTATTTTTTTGAATTAGTCCTTAAGTGCAGCTTTTACAGATGCAAGTTCGTCTGCAAGTTCCTTAGGAAGCTTGTCGCCAAACTTAGCATAAAGCTCATCAACGCCCTTGAGTTCCTGTTCCCAAGCGTCCTTATCAACATCAAGAATGTTGTCAAGTTCTTCTTCAGTCATATCAAGACCTTCAAGGTTGATGTCCTTAGCGTAAGGAAGATAACCGATAGCTGTTTCCTGAGCATCAACATTGCCTTCGCAACGGTCAATAATCCAATCAAGAACTCTGAAGTTCTCACCGTATCCAGGCCACAAGAAGTTGCCGTCTTCATCCTTACGGAACCAGTTAACATTAAAGATTTTCGGAGCCTTGTCTTCGTCAAGTGTTTCACCGATTTCAATCCAGTGTTTCCAGTAGTCACCCATATTGTAACCGCAGAACGGAAGCATAGCCATAGGGTCGCGACGAACTACGCCGACAGCACCTGTAGCGGCAGCTGTTGTTTCAGAACCCATAATTGAACCTACGAATACACCGTTGTTCCAGCTCTTTGACTGATATACAAGCGGAGTAAGCTTTTCACGGCGACCGCCGAATACGAATGCAGAAATCGGAACACCGTTAGGATTGTCGAATTCTGATGAAAGGCAAGGGCAGTTTGCTGTAGGAGCAGTAAATCTTGAATTTGGATGAGCACCCTTTTCTGTTGATGTTTGACCATTCCATGGATTGCCCTTCCAGTCAATTGCATTTGCAGGTGGGTTCTTGTCAAGACCTTCCCACCAAACAGTGTTGTTGTCAAGGTTGTGAGCAACATTTGTAAAGATTGTGCCCTTCATTGTTGACTTGAGTGCATTTGGATTTGACTTCATATTTGTACCCGGAGCAACGCCGAAGAAGCCGTTTTCAGGGTTGATAGCATAAAGTCTTCCGTCCGGACCTTTCTTAATCCAAGCGATGTCATCGCCTACTGTCCAAATCTTGTAACCCTTATTTCTGTATCCTTCAGGTGGGATAAGCATTGCAAGGTTTGTCTTACCGCAAGCTGATGGGAATGCAGCACAGATATACTTAATTTCTCCGTTTGGCTTTTCAAGACCGAGGATAAGCATATGCTCAGCCTGCCAGCCTTCGTTTTTACCGAGATATGATGCAATACGAAGAGCAAAGCACTTCTTACCGAGAAGTACATTTCCGCCGTATGCAGAGTTAACAGAGATAATAGTGTTGTCTTCAGGGAACTGAACAATCCATCTGTTTTCAGGGTCTACATTACATTTGCAGTGCATACCGCGAACCCAGTCGTTGCTGTCGCCCAAAACATCAAGAACCTTTGCACCTACTCTTGTCATAATGTTCATATTAAGAACAACATAGATAGAGTCTGTGATTTCGATACCGATTTTTGCAAGAGGAGAACCTACAGGACCCATTGAATAAGGGATAATGTACATTGTTCTGCCTTCGTATGAACCTGCTGCAATTTTGTAAAGCATATCATATGCCTTGTCAGGAGCCATCCAGTGGTTAGTAGGACCTGCGTCCTCTTCCTTTGTTGTACAGATAAGAGTACGGTCTTCTACACGAGCAACGTCGTTTTCTGCTGTTCTGTGAAGATAGCAGTCAGGAAGAAGCTCATCGTTGAGCTTAATCATTTCGCCTGTTTCAACAGCTTCAGCCTTAAGAGCGTCGATTTGCTCCTTTGAACCGTCAATCCATACAATGTTTGAAGGCTTTAAAAGTTCAACTTTTTCATCGAGCCAAGCAAGTAAAGATGGATTCTTTGTGAGTTTTGATTCCATAATCTATTCTCCTTATAAATAATATACATTGGTTTATGGCTTTTCAGCCAAAATCAGATACAGTAACGCATACTGATTTGTTAGTATGATTATACTTTTTATTGGAAAAAATTTCAATAGTATAGTGTAAAATTCATTAATTTGTAACATTAATTACATTGCAATTGATAATTTTTTGTCAATATTGTAAATCATCAAGCGGCATAGTTGCATAAGCATTTAAGTTTTCTTTTGCAACGGTACCCGATTTGTATTCATAATAGCCCTGAGAAGCTATCATAGCCGCATTATCGCCGCAATATTTAAGCTGAGGCAGATACAAATTCCAACCGTGTTTTTGACATATTTTTTCAGCCTCACTGCGAAGTTTGCTGTTTGCGGACACACCGCCGGCAATTACAAGTTTATTATAACCGAAATTTTCCGCCGCACTCTCAAAATTTGAAAGAAGGCAATCAACAACGCTTTTTTGAAATGAAGCCGCCAAATCGGCAATGTTGATTTCTTCGTTTTTCTGCTTTGCGTTATGTATTATATTGATAACGGCTGTTTTAAGTCCCGAAAACGAATAATCATACGGTGCGTCGTGAATTTTAGGATGCGGAAACGAAAAAGCGTTTTCGTCACCGCTTGGCGACAATTTGTCAATACTGATACCGCCCGGATATTCAAGTCCCATCGTTCTGCCGGCTTTATCAAGTGCCTCACCTGCCGCATCGTCACGGGTTTTCCCGATAACTTCAAAATCCGTATAAGACTTTACGGCTACTATATGACTGTGACCTCCGCTGACAACAAGGCACAAAAAAGGCGGTTCAATATCGCTGGAAATGTAATTTGACGCAATATGTCCCCTCAAATGATGTACGGGCACAAGAGGCGTATTTGTAGCTGTTGCAAGGCCTTTTGCAAAGTTAACGCCAACAAGGAGCGAACCGATAAGACCCGGAGCGTATGTTACGGCAAGTGCGTCTATATCATTCATTGTGCAATCTGCCTGCGACAAAGCCTCTTCAACAACACCGCTGATACTCTCGGCATGACGGCGAGAGGCGATTTCCGGCACAACTCCGCCATACAGCTTATGTTCCTCCAAAGAGGTTGCTATAACATTTGACAGCACCTTGCGACCGTCCTCAACCACCGAAGCGGCAGTTTCGTCGCAAGAGCTTTCTATTCCTAAAATTTTCATTTATCAGTCCTCAAATTCATATGTCATTATAATTGCATTTTCAGTTGGGTCGGTGTAAAAATTCGGGCGTATGCCGACATTTTTGAAGCCGCACTTTGTGTAAAGCGATACCGCCGGAACATTACTTTCCCTTACTTCAAGAGTTATAAACGACATTTTGTGTTTCATCTGTGCCCTGACAAGACTTTCGGCAATGCCCTGCTTTCTGTATTCGGGCAAAACAGCAACATTGGTAACATAACCCTCGCCGCCGAAAATTTGAAGTCCCATATATCCCGCAACTTTTCCGTCAACGGTTGCAACAAGAAAGTGCGAAGTGTCAAGGCTTATTTGATTTTGCAAATCCACTCTGCTCCACGGATGGACAAAGCAAGCTTTTTCGATTTTTTCAACACCGTCAAGGTGTTTGAGTTTAAAATTTTCTATATTCATAATTATTTCGGGAGAATAATATTCTCCTCTACAATCGTTTCTATTACCGATTGGTAATTTAATGTGCGGTGTACCAATCCTTACCGATTGCACCGTCGGCACGGAGTTTTACCTTCATTTGGCAAGCGTTTTCCATTTCTTCCGTAACGATTTTAAGCACCTTTTCGGCATCGGCTTCACTTGTTTCAACAATAAGTTCGTCGTGCACCTGCAAAATAAGTCTTGCATCAACTTTTTCATCTGTAAGGCGTTTATCAACCTTTATCATAGCGATTTTGATAATATCTGCCGCCGTACCCTGAATAGGCATATTTCGTGCAATACGCTCGCCTGCCGCCTTAACCATATGATTTGAAGCGTTCAGTTCCGGCAAATATCTACGGCGTTTAAACAGTGTTTCGCTGTAGCCCTTTTCTCTCGCAAGGTCAATCACATGGGTCATATACTTATTAACTCCGCTGTAAGTTGCAAGGTAATTGTCGATATATTCCTGTGCCTCCTTGCGTGAAACACCGATATCCTTTGCAAGGCTGAATGCACCTATACCGTAAACTATGCCGAAATTGACTGCCTTTGCGGACGAACGCATTTGCTTTGTAACAAACTCCTCGGGCATATTAAACACCTGAGCGGCTGTCGAAGTGTGAATATCCGCACCGCTGTTGAATGCGTTAATCATATTCTCGTCATTTGCAAGGTCGGCAAGAACACGGAGTTCAATTTGACTGTAATCGGCATCTACAAGAACATCGCCGTCGGTGGCAATAAAGAATTTACGCATTTCTCTGCCAAGTTCGGTACGAATAGGAATATTCTGCAAATTCGGCTCAAGTGACGAAATTCTGCCGGTTCTTGTTTCAACCTGATTGAACGAAGTGTGAATTCTGCCGTCCGGCTGAATAGCCTTTAAAAGTCCCTCACAATAAGTGGATTTCAGTTTGGTAAGGGTTCTGTATTCCAAAATACAATTGATAACCGGATTTTCATTTTTAAGACTTTCAAGAACATCGGCGTTTGTTGAATAGCCGCTTTTTGTCTTTTTCTTACACGGCAAACCCAAATCCTCAAAAAGTGCAACTCCGAGTTGCTTTGGCGAATTTATATTAAACTCGTGACCGACAAAGCCGTAAATCATCTCGGTAAGCTCATCAATTCTGACCGAAAGCTTTTTTCCGAAATCTTCAATTCCTGCTTTATCAACGGCAAAGCCCTCAATTTCCATTTTGGCAAGAACTCTTGCAAGCGGAAGTTCAATTGAATTTAGAAGTTCAATTTGGTCGGCTTCTTCAAGAAGTGCGTTTGTCTTTTCAAAAAGAAGTTTAAGCACTGCCGCATTGACAACTCTTTCATCAGAACCGCCGAGTGAGTTTTTATATTCCGGTACGGCAACACCGTATTCAAGGCACAAATGCTCAATTGAATAGTTGTTGTCTGACGGCTTGAGAAGATATGCCGAAAGCATAAGGTCGCCGCAAACATTTTTACATTCAACGCCCAATTCTTTTGCAAGGCGATGAGAATATTTTGAATTATAAGTGTATTTTTTACATTTTTCGTTTTCAAAAAAATTGCGTACAAAATATTTGAATTCGGGTGTTTCGCTCGGCATAACTATGATTTGGTCGCCGAATGCAAAATATAAATCGGTAATGCTGTTATCCACAATGTCCGGATAGTAATACGCATCGTTATCACCGATTTTCTCAAGAAGATAATCAGCGTCAACACAGGTAAGGCGTTCAATTTCACGAGGAGGGAGTTCCTCTTCGGCAGCTACAACAACAGCGTCATTTGCGTTAAGATTAAATTTGTCCATAAGGCTGAAAAGTTCCAACCGGGCAAATTCTGCCGCAGCACCTTTTTTATCCCCGTCGTTTATTTTGTACTCATTTATATCTGTATTAATCGGTGCGTCGGTAACGATTTCACCGAGTTTAAGCGATAGATATGCGTTATCTTTGTTATTTTTAAGCTTATTGCGAACACCCTCTTTAATATCAATTGTATCAATATTTTCGTAAATATAATCAACCGTTTTAAAGCGGGAAATGAGGTCAAGAGCCGTTTTCGGTCCGACGCCCTGAACACCCGGAATATTATCGGAGCTGTCGCCCTGCAATGCTTTTACCTGAATGAGGTCAATCGGCTGAACTCCGTATTCATCGTATATCGCTTTTTCGTCCATAACATCGGTGCTTTTTGTTCTTGCAAGAAGCACTTTGACTCCGTCGTGAGCAAGTTGCAAGCTATCTCTGTCGCCCGTTGCAATATAGCAAACATCTCCGTTTTCTCTGCAAGCTCTTGCAAAAGTGCCGAGAATATCGTCTGCTTCCCAGCCCTCACATTCAAGAGTTTTAATGCCCAAAAGATGCAAAATGTTCTTGAGAACAGGCATTTGAGAGCGAAGCTCATCTGGCATAGCGTGTCTGCCGGCTTTATATCCGTCATACATCTTATGTCTGAATGTAGGTGCGTGCATATCAAAAGCGACTGCTATTGCGTCGGGCTTGCACATATCCTCAAAGCGAAGCATCATATTCAAAAAACCGTATATTGCGTTGGTATAATCACCGTTTTTAGTAGTCAAAAGCTTTATTCCGTAGAACGCACGGTTGATTATACTGTTGCCGTCAAGAACCAATAAAGTCATAACAATACCTCAAAAAATTAATTCATATTATTATACCACAAACAGGGCTTTAATACAAGAAAAAGCACCCAAGTAAATCAATACTTGAGTGCCGTATGCTTTTTAATTAAACAAGTTCAATAATGCACATTTCTGCGGCATCGCCTCTGCGAGGACCTGTCTTAATTATACGAGTGTAACCACCGTTTTTATCTTCATACTTTGGAGCAATTTCATCAAAAAGCTTTTTAACAACATCTTCCTTAGTAACATAAGCAAGAGCCTGTCTTCTTGAATGAAGAGTGTTCTCCTTACCGAGAGTAATCATTCTCTCAGCCATAGCACGAACCTCTTTAGCTCGAGTAACGGTTGTTTCAATTCTGCCGTTTTCAAGAAGATAAGTAACTAATCCTCTAAGCATAGCCTGTCTGTGGTCGGTAGGACGACCGAGTTTTCTGCTACCTGGCATTGAAATTCCCTCCTTTAGTCTTCTTCCTTGCTAAGTTTGAAACCAAGAGAAGCAAGCTTACCGATTACTTCGTCAAGTGACTTACGACCAAGGTTTCTGACTTTCATCATATCATCTTCAGATTTGCCAATCAAATCCCCTACTGTGTTGATTCCTGCTCTCTTCAAGCAGTTGAACGAACGAACAGAAAGATCAAGCTCTTCAATAGTCATCTCAAGAACTTTTTCTTTTCCGTCATCGTCTTTTTCAACCATGATTTCAGCGTTGCCCATTTCTTCGGAAAGGTCAACAAAAAGGTTAAGATGTTCATTAAGAATCTTTGCAGCAAGCGAAACGGCTTCGTCTGCAGGGATGGTTCCGTCAGTTTCAACATCAAGGATAAGTTTGTCATAATCAGTTTGTTGTCCTACACGAGTATTTTCTACTGTGTAATTAACCTTTAATACAGGTGTATAGATAGAGTCAATGGCAATAGTGCCGATTGGAAGTTCCATTTCTTGCTTATTTCTGTCGCAAGGAACATATCCTCTACCGTTATCAGCTGTGAGTTCCATAACAACATCAGCACCTTCATCAAGATAAGCGAGATGAAGTTCCGGATTCAAGATTTCAACGCTGTCGTCGTGTTCGATATCGCCGGCAGTGATTTCACCCTCACCTTTAGCATTGATGTAAAGGGTCTTTTTGTCTTCATCATGAATCTTAAGAATTACATTTTTGAGGTTAAGAACAATTTCTGTAACATCCTCTTTTACATGAGGAATTGTTGAAAATTCGTGTTGTACACCGTCAATCTTTACAGAAGTAATAGCGTAACCCGGAAGTGATGAGAGAAGAACTCTTCTCATCGAATTTCCGAGAGTTGTGCCGAAACCTCTTTCGAGAGGTTCAACAACAAATCTGCCTACGCTTCTGCTTCCCTGAGTAGATAAATCTACTATTTCGATATTAGGCTTATCAATTTCAATCATCTAAAAGCCTCCTAAATATATAGCTTTGTTTTCGCTAAATAACAAACCAATATAATCAGCTTATTATTTAGAGTAGAACTCAACGATTAAGTGCTCTTCAACAGGTGTTGCGATTTCTTCTCTTTCAGGAAGAGCAACAACCTTTGCTGTCATAGCCTGAGCGTCTGCATCAATCCACTTAGGAATTGTGCGAGAAGCATTTGATTCAACAAGAGCTTTAAACTCGTCTGTTGACTTGCTTGTGTCTTTAACAGCAATAACATCACCGGCTTTTACAAGGTATGACGGAATGTCAACCTTAGTACCGTTTACGGTGAAGTGAGCATGATTTACGAGCTGACGAGCCTGAGCTCTTGAGCTTGCAAAACCGGCTGTATAAACGATATTATCAAGACGGCTCTCGCAAAGTTGAAGAAGGTTTGTACCTGTAACGCCTTCTTTACGCTCAGCCATAAGGAAATACTTATGGAACTGACCTTCGCTTACGCCATAATATCTACGAGCAGATTGCTTTGCACGAAGCTGCAAACCATATTCTGAAGTCTTTTTACGATTTTGACCATGTTGGCCCGGTGCATATGAGCGACGCTCCAATGCACATTTGCCTGTATAACATCTGTCGCCCTTGAGGAAAAGCTTCTTTCCTTCACGACGGCAAAGCTTACAAGCAGGTCCTGTATATCTTGCCATATCAAGTAACCTCCAATAAATTATACACGACGTCTCTTTGGCGGACGACATCCGTTATGTGGGATAGGAGTAACATCTTTAATAAGACTTACATCGAGGCCTGCTGACTGAAGAGCTCTGATAGCTGCTTCACGACCTGCACCCGGACCCTTAACATAAACTTCAACAGTTTTCATACCATGCTCTGTTGCAATTTTAGCTGCTGTTTCTGCTGCTGTTTGAGCTGCAAACGGAGTTGATTTCTTTGAACCACGGAAACCCATTTCACCGGCTGATGCCCATGATACTGCGTTACCCTGTGTGTCACTGATTGTTACGATAGTATTGTTGAAGGTTGACTGAATATGAGCAACACCACGCTCAATATTCTTCTTCTCGCGTCTTTTACGCGGTGAAGCTGTCTTTTTAGTAGCCATACTGAAATATTCCTCCTACTTTACTTCTTCTTGTTTGCTACGGTTCTCTTTGGACCCTTGCGTGTTCTCGCATTGTTCTTAGAAGTCTGTCCTCTTACAGGAAGACCCTTGATGTGGCGAGTTCCGCGGTAGCAACCGATTTCTTTAAGTCTCTTAATATCGAATGCAACTTTTCTTCTCAAGTCACCTTCAACATCAAGGTTATGAGTGATGTAATCGCTAAGCTTCTTTACATCTTCTTCTGTTAAATCTCTGCAACGTGTGTCTGGATTAACGCCTGTTGCTTCGATGATCTTGTCTGAGGTTGTTTTGCCTATACCATAAATATAGGTAAGACCGATTTCAACTCTCTTGTCATTAGGTAAGTCAACACCTGAAATACGTGCCATACTACAGTTTACCTCCGATTATTAGTTCAGGATTAGCCCTGACGCTGTTTGTGCTTTGGATTTTCACAGATAACCATTACTTTTCCATTGCGCTTGATAACTTTGCATTTATCGCAAATTTTCTTTACAGAAGGTCTAACTTTCATTTGAATATCCTCCTTAAATTTACTTTGAACGCCAAATAATACGACCCTTAGTTAAGTCGTACGGTGACATTTCCATTGTTACCTTATCACCGGGAAGAATGCGAATGTTGTTCATTCTGAGCTTTCCGCTGATATGGGCTGTAATAATGTGGTCGTTTTGTAATGCTACCTTGAAAGTTGTGTTAGGTAACAATTCAACCACAGTACCTTCAACTTCTATCATATCTGACTTAGACATCATTTTACCTCGCTAATTATATTAGTATGATGTTGTTTCTATCTGGAATCACATTACGGCGTAATCGCCTGCAATTCAACTCGCCTATCGTTAAGCCCTTGTTAAGATAACCGGACCGTTTGATGTAATGGCAATGGTATGCTCAAAGTGAGCTGCCGGTTTACCGTCACAAGTTTTAACAGTCCATCCGTCGGAGAGCTGTTTAACCTTATAGGTTCCCAGATTTATCATCGGTTCAATTGCCAATGTCATTCCGGGTGATAGTCGGATACCACGACCTGCGTGTCCGAAGTTCGGTACGCTTGGTTCTTCATGAAGCTTTGTGCCAACGCCGTGACCAACATAGTCACGAACAACACCGTATCCACGCTCTTCGCAATATGCTTGCACTGCGTGACCGATATCGCCGATTCTGTTGCCCGGAACAGCAGCCTCAATTCCCTTATACAGAGATTCTCTGGTTGTGTCCACCAGCCGCTTTACCTCGGGAGAGCAAGTCCCGCAGATAAAAGTAGCAGCATTGTCGCCGTTATATCCGTGTTTTGCAGCACCCAAATCGATAGAAACGATGTCGCCATCTTTAATTACTCTATCTTTACTTGGGATACCGTGGATTACTTCATCGTTTATAGATATACATGCGGTAGCAGGAAATCCGCCATAGTTCAGGAAATTAGGGGTAGCCCCACATTTCTTGATAAAATCATAAGCAATTTTATCAATCTCCCATGTTGTGACACACCGGGTTTAACGGCTTCACCTGCCACCTGTAATGCCTGAGCCGAAATTATACAAGCTTCCTTCATAAGCTCGAGTTCACGACTGCTTTTAAGCACTATCATGTTAATCCTCCAATGCAGCAAAAACGAGCTTTGTTGTATCAGCTACTTCTTCCTGACCTTCAACAACCTTGAGCTTACCGAGATTTGCATAGAAATCTTTAAGTGGCTCTGTCATCTTGTGATATTCAACAAGACGGTCAAGAACAGTCTGAGGAGCGTCGTCTTTACGCTGAATTAATTCTCCGCCGCAAGCATCACAAACTCCGTCTACCTTTGGTTTTTTGTACTCAATATGGTAGGAATTTGCACACTTTGAACAAACGCGGCGTCCGGACATTCTTTTTGTGATTGCTTCATCGGGAACTTCGATATCAATTACCTTATCAATATCAACACCGCTGTCAAGCAAAGCCTGAGCCTGCGGAATTGTACGAGGGAAGCCATCAAGAATAAATCCGTTTTTACAATCGTCATCATTAAGACGATCCTTGATGATTCCGATAACAACCTCATCGGGAACGAGTTGACCGGCATCCATATAACTTTTTGCCTTAAGACCCATCTCTGTGCCGTCTTTAACAGCGGCACGGAGAATGTTACCCGTTGAAATTGCAGGAATATTTAATTTTTCACAAATCTTTTCTGCCTGAGTACCTTTGCCGGCACCCGGAGCTCCTAAAAGAATAAGTTTCATATCATATACCCTTTCGATTAATCAAGGAAGCCTTTGTAATGACGCATAACCATTTGTGACTCTAATTGACGAACAGTTTCAAGAGCTACGCCAACCAAGATGATAAGTGATGTACCACCCATTGTGATTGACATACCGCCGGTACTGTCGGAAGCACCTGAAAGCGGCTTGATTGTTGCGTCACAAATAAGAGAATAAATGATTGGGAACAACGCAACTACCGAAATCATCAAAGCACCGATAAGTGTAAGTCTTGAAATGATTCTCAAAATGTAGTCTGATGTAGGTCTGCCCGGACGAATGCCAGGGATTACACCGTTGTTCTTACGAAGATTATTTGCCATTTCAATTGGGTTGTACTGAATTGTACTGTAGAAATAAGCAAAGAAAATAATCAAAATGAAGTACATTCCTGCATACCACCATGAGTCACTCTGGAAAGCATTGAAGAACTTTTCCCAGAATGTATCCTCATACTTACTGCTTGAAAGGAACATTTGAACTGTACCCGGAAGAGAAAGTATTGATGATGCAAAGATGATTGGAAGTACGCCCGACATATTAACCTTGATAGGCATATGTGTGTTTTGACCGCCGTACATCTTTCTGCCAACAACGCGTTTTGCGTATTGGATAGGAACTCTTCTTTCAGCATTGTCGAGCAATACGATGTATGCAATCATCAAAATGAAGATTACGCATACTACAGGAACGAGAACTTTATAAACTGTTCTGCCTGTTGAGATGTATTGGAACAATTGCTTGATGATTGTTGGGAAACGAGAAGCAATTCCGGCAAAAAGGATAATGGAAATACCGTTACCTATACCTTGAATTGAAATCTGTTCACCGAGCCACATAATAACAGCTGTGCCGGCTGTAAGAACGGCAATAATTACAACTGCCTGGAATACAGCGTCGAAGCCTGTATATGCGTTACCGCTTGCATCTGTTGCAAGCAAGCTGTTTGCACGAAGATAGAAGAAATATGCAAGTGATTGAAGCAAGCCGAGAGCGACTGTCAAAAATCTTGTAATTGCAGTGATTTTCTTTCTGCCTTCTTCGCCTTCCTTTTGGAGATTTTCCAAAGCAGGAATGGCTACAGCCAAAAGTTGAATGATAATGGATGAGTTAATGTACGGTGTGATTGACATAGCAAAGATAGTTCCGTATGTGAATGCACTACCTGTCATCAAACTCAAATAAGTCATAATTGTGTTGCCTTTACCAACATCAATCTCATCAACAATGTTTACAAACGGAACCGGAATAACCGAACCGATTCTGAAAATGAGAATGATAAAAGCAGTAAACAGAAGTTTCTTTCTGATGTCGGATATTTTGAATGCATTAATGATGGTTTTAATCATTTACTGCACCTCCACCGTTCCACCAGCTGCTTCTATTTTTGATTTTGCAGATTCGCTAATTGCATCAACCTTTACAGTCAAAGACTTAGTGATTTCGCCCTTACCGAGAACCTTGATACCGTCAAGAGTCTTTTTGATGAGACCGCTTGCTACAAGGCTTTCTGCATCAACAGTTGCACCTGCTTCAAATCTATTTTCAAGGTCCGAAACATTTACTGTTGCGTATTCTGTTGCAAAGATGTTGTTAAAACCTCTTTTAGGAACGCGTCTTTGAAGTGGCATCTGACCGCCTTCAAAGCCCGGTCTTCTGCTGTAACCGGAGCGTGCCTTTTGACCTTTGTGACCCTTGCCGGCTGTTTTGCCTTGACCTGAGCCTGCACCGCGGCCGATTCTCTTAACAGCCTTCTTTGAGCCCTCTGCAGGAGAAAGTTCATGTAATTTCATTAGAGCACCTCCCCTTATTCTTCTACGATTGTTACAAGGTGGGAAATCTTCTTGATTTTACCTTGTGTTTGTGCGTTATCAGGTTGTTCTGTAACGTTACCGATCTTGCGTAGACCAAGTGAGTGAGCGGTAGCAATTTGATCTTTCTTGCAACCAATTAAGCTCTTTGTAAGCTTGATTTTCATAAATCAAATTCCTCCTTAACCTACTATTTCCTTAACGCTCTTGCCGCGTACAGCTGCAACCTCTTCAGCAGTTCTGAGCTGGCTGAGACCGTTGATTGTAGCTCTTACAACGTTGCAAGGATTGTTTGAACGGATAGCCTTTGTACGAATGTCCTTGATGCCAACTGTTTCAACAACAGCACGAACAGGGCCACCTGCGATAACTCCGGTACCCTTTGGAGCCGGCATAAGGAGAACCTCGCCTGCACCAAACTTACCTTTGATTTCGTGAGGAATTGTTGTTCCTCTGAGTGAAACCTTAATTACATTTTTCTTTGCATCTTCGATACCCTTACGGATTGCATCAGGAACTTCGCCTGACTTACCGATACCGAAGCCTACAAGTCCGTTACCGTCACCGACAACTACGAGAGCTGCGAATTTAAAAATTCTACCGCCCTTTACAGTCTTTGATACACGATTGATAGTAACTACTCTTTCTTCAAGTTCCATTGAAGATACATCAATTTTATTGTTCATAATAATTAATCTCCCTTCCTTAGAACTCAAGTCCGCCTTCACGAGCGCCGTCTGCAACTGCAGCTACACGACCGTGATATACGTAACCGCCACGATCGAATACGCATTCCTTAATGCCCTTCTCTGTGGCTCTTTCTGCTAATTTTTTACCTACAGCCTTAGCTGCTTCAACGTTACCGCCGTATTGTGCAAAGTCCTTTTCAACTGTTGATGCCTGAGCAAGTGTTACGCCTGCTTCGTCATCGATAAGCTGAACATAGATATTTGCAAGGGAGCGATATACGTTAAGTCTTGGACACTCAGCAGTACCGCTGATTTTACCGCGTACACGAACGTGACGCTTCTTTCTTGCGATGTTAGAATCTTGTCTTGAAACCATTGTAATTCACTCCTTCCTTTATTTCTTACCTGCTTTACCTTCTTTACGGCGAATATGCTCTTCAGCATATTTAATGCCCTTGCCCTTATATGGCTCCGGCGGTCTCTTTTCGCGAACCTGAGCTGCGAACTGACCTACAGCCTGCTTGTCTGCACCGCTAACAACGATAGCGTTTGCATTAGGGCATTCTACCTTAACTCCTTCAGGAGCTTCCATAATAACTTGGTGTGAGAAGCCAAGGTTCATTGTAAGAGTATTGCCTGAAGCTGATACTCTGTAACCAACGCCGTTAACTTCAAGGTTTTTCTTGAAGCCTTCTGTTACACCTGATACCATATTTGCGATAAGTGCTCTGTACAAACCGTGCATAGCTCTGTGTTCCTTATCGTCTGATGGTCTTTGTAAAGTAATCTCGCTGCCTTCAATTGTAACTGTGATGTCTTTGTTAACATCCTGAGTAAGAGTACCGTTTGGTCCCTTAACGGTTACAGTGTTTTCTGCGTCTACTGATACTTCAACGCCGGCAGGAATTACGATTGGCTTTAAACCGATACGTGACATCCTAACTGCACCTCCTTACCAAACAAATGCTAATACTTCGCCGCCAACATTTTGCTTGCGAGCTTCTCTGTCTGTCATTATACCTTTTGATGTTGAAACGATTGCAATGCCGAGTCCCTTCATTACCTTTGGCATATCCTCTACATTTGAGTAGATTCTAAGACCTGGCTTTGAAACTCTACGCAAGCCGGTGATAACCTGTGATTTGTTTTCGCCGTACTTGAGTGTTACACGGATAACGCCTTGCTTTTCGTCTTCAATTACTTTATATGATGCGATATAGCCTTCATCAAGAAGAATCTGAGCGATTGCCTTCTTCATATTTGATGCAGGAATATCTACTGTTTCGTGTTTTGCTGA
>CAVBQD010000028.1:0-17300 GCA_963597385.1 bacterium
ATTACGATTTGAAAAGCCGACAGGCTTTGCCGGACGGCGTTTTCGGGCATTTCAACGCCCGAAAATCATACCCCTTTATCCTGCTTTAAAATCGACGGCTTGAAATTCGCTACAAAATCGATTCAAAAGCCGGTGATTTTCGTTTCAAAAATCATAAAATTTCCAAATCAAAGCCTTTCATATTCTTTGTCGATAAACCCTAAAGCACGGTGCACTAAATCTTGTTGACCGTGTATAGATTGCTCTTTTGTTCGCCGCCGATGAATCGTTTTGAGATAGATATGTAACCGCTGCTTTCCAGCGAATGCAAAACTTTTCTGCAAGTGGATGCACACATCGAACAACTTTTTGCAATCATAGGCACCGACCAAAAACTTTGCCCTGCCGAGTCCTTTGCACGAACGAGAAAAGAATAAACAATGAACTCGTTGGGCGATAACCGTTCATCAAAAATCCTGTTCGGCAAAAGAAAATATTGCCCGCTGCAATTTTTACGCATACGAAACCCTCCTTCCGAATTATTCGAGAGAGTATTTTTATAAAGTGAAAACCAAAAAGAAAAAGCATTTAGAAAAAACTCCCTCTACTATACGGAGAAAAATTCTCATTTTGTTCGGGTGTTTTGCAAAATTCTTTACACCTTGTTTACATTTGTTTTTGCCACAACAAAAAATACCCCTCTATAATACAGAGAAAAATTTGAGTTTTGTTGATGTGTTTTGAAAGAAAATTTACAAATTATTTTCATGCAAAAAGAGGTTCGCCCCATTTGTAGGGCGAACCTCATCTTTTATATTGTTTATCCATCAAAAACGCAAAGGTCGCTAAAATACGAATCACTCAAGTTTTTAACAACAGTGTTTCTATAATGTAAAGTGGTGAAAAGAATAAATTCTCTTTTTTACAATCATAAACTACACTTACGATTATTGAACCTTTTGTTTAAGATCTAATGATTTTTATTAGTGATTCTGTAATCTTATTTATTTCTTCTATTGTATTATCTTGATTTATAGAAATTCTGATGGTACCAAGCGCATATTTTTTATCCAAATTAATAGCTTTCAAAACATGCGATACTTGAGTATCAACAGAATCACAAGCGGAACCTGTTGACACGCAAACACCCATTAAATCTAATCTATGTAGCAATGCTTCGCCTTCAAATCCTGGAAATGATAAACTTATATTGCCAGGCACTCTATTGTTTGAACCATTTCTAATAAAATTTATGTTTCTATTTTTTAAATTACTCAATAAAGCGTTCTCTAATTGTCTAATGTACTTTGTATGTTCATCAATTAAAGAAGTATTTAATTCTAACGCTTTTGCCATACCTATAATAGCAGCTACATTTTCTGTTCCAGCTCTCATACCCATTTCTTGACTGCCACCATCATTATATGGTGTAATTAAAGTACCTTTTTTTATATAAAGAAATCCGATACCTTTAGGACCATTAAATTTATGAGCAGAAGCAGACAGCATGTCAATATCTAAATCTTTAACATCTATTTTTATGTGACCAACTGCTTGGACAGCATCTGTATGAAAATAACAATGGTTTTCATGAGCTATTGAAGCAAGTCCTTTTATATTTTGTACTGTACCAATTTCATTGTTTACGAGCATAATTGATACAAGCCTGTTATGACATGAGGATATACAATCCACAGGCTTTTCAAAACATGATTTCAAGGTACTTAATTCTACTTCACCCTGATTGTTTACTTTTAAATATTCAACACTGGCGTTGCTATTCTTGCATGAATTTAAAACTGCATGATGTTCTATTGACGATGTAATAATTGTTTTAACATCGGTACGATTTGAAAAACATTTTATAGCCCAGTTATCACTTTCCGTACCACCCGAAGTAAAATATATTTCTTCCGGTTCTGCATTAATACAAGCTGCGATAGTTTTTCTTGCTTCGTTAATAGCTCGTTTTGATTTCTTTGAAAAGAAATAGGGCTGTGAAGGATTTGAATAATCCTCAATTAAAAACGGTTTCATTGCCTCAAATGCTTCAATATTAAGTTTTGTTGTTGCTGCATTATCTGCATAAATTATTTCTCTCATAATCAATCAAATAAGGTACAACCTTCCTCTTTAAATTCTTCAATTTTATCTAACAAATCCTCAACTGTTACATCTAAAAAACTAGCTAAACAGTCCATACAATAGAAAGAATTGATATTTTCACCTAATAATTTTTTATTAATGCCTATTGTGTTCTTATCAAGGTTTGATTTATTACACATAATACAATTCATATCAAGTAAAATCCTTAATTTCAAAATTTGGTACAGATTTACCTTTAAATTCTGTATCCAGTATACCTAATTGAGTTCTAATAATGCCTCTCATTTTTATAGCTGGCTTTAAACAATATCGCCTAAATTCTCTAGCGTCAATATCTGATGCTTTTCTAACATTAGGAAACAGTAATTTCAAATAAGCTGTTGAAATTCTCTTAACAGCTTCTGTATCCCTTGTATCTGACTTTTCAGGTACAATAATTAGTTGATCAACAACAGCTCTGTAACTTGCGTCATCTCTTAGCAAATGTAATATAGAACAAAAATATTCTGAATTTAATGCCCATCCGCAAACTTTTAAGTCATCACTCATTCTTGGAATGTCCCACCCTTTAATGAATCCGTGAAATCTGTCAAGCAATGCACTTTCGTGAAATGTTTCGGGTAATTCTGCAAGCATATCGTTATATTCATTCATATTTGATTGATCAATATTTCCGAGAAGTATTACTCCTGCATCTGCTTTTCCTTGATAATCGCCAAAAGAAAATGTACCAGATTCCATATAACCTTTCATTGCACCACGGATTTCATCCATATTTGAAAATGTTGCAGTTTGAACTTCATCTAATGCTACATAATCATTATTGCAAATCCATCCAGTTTGCCTTTTGCTTACATCGTAGAACATTTTTGCTCTTGTTATTGTTCCGGTAGAAATAAAACCGTATTTACTTACCTGTCCAAACAGATATGATTTACCGGTGCCTTTTGGAGCTAGTTCTATTAGGTTTAATCGCTTTTCCACAAACGGAAGCAACCTGGTAAGCATTGTTAGTTTCTGTACATTATCTTCATAACCTTTTGAGTTATAATCAATTGCACCAAGTAAAACATCTATCCATTCGTCAACCGAAAATTCAGACCTAACATCTTTATAATAATCCAAATCTACTGTGTACGGGCAAAAGTTTTGGAAACCGGTTAGCTTAATTTTACCTCTTTGTTTGAGTTCTTCGCAAGGAGGTCTATAACCTAACTCAATAATTCCCCATGTTTCTTTACCTTTGACAAGTTCATCTTTATACTTGTCCCATACGATAGGTTCAATTATTGTTTCTCTGTTGGTTAGACCGTAATCAGGTAACGAAAAGGAAACTTCTTGCGTTGCAATATTTATATCAACGGTAATTTTAGTTAAGAACTTAACTCTTTCATTATCAATAGTTATACTGTTTTTAATACTCATCCATTGATCTTCTTTAGGAATGAATTTGTTTATAAATGCAGCAATTTCTTCAATATTAAAGTCACCATTTTCATTTTCAAAATTTTTTAAAAGCCAATCTCTTAAAAATGAGGGTAAACTTAGCGATGCAAAAAAATTATTCTTCTGCAAATCTTTATAAACAACCATCTCTTCAAAACAGTCTTTTAATTTTTCTACCATAATTATCTCCTAATTGAACAGACTGCTAAATAAATCGTTTTCTTTAGCCATGGCACTTTCTAATGTGAATTCAATTCCTGCTTTTATCAAATTATTGTTTGATAATACATCCATAGAATATTTTCCGGGCTTTTTGATTTGACTTATATCAATAATATGATTTTGGCTGTTTGAAGTTGAAGAGTAATACATTACATCATCGATCTTCACGCTAATCTGTTCCAGTTCAACATTTGTATATAATTTTAAAAGTGTTGGTTTATTTCTTACGAGTTTAACAATTTTATCTATTAAGACCACATCAATATCTTTTGGCTTTAGTTGAATTTCAATTATAGGAACAACAACTTCTTCAAGTGTGGCACCACCATGTATTTCAACACTCGGCATTTTACCACCTTTGAATCTATTGTAATCAGCAATTACTAGATAATCATCGATCTTAGTTGATTGAGGAATTTGTTTTACTAAATCATCAGTATATGCACATACTCTACCTCCGTGTATTCCTTTGGAATCGACATCAATGGGTAAGCTATGTTCATAAATAACTGCTAATCTAGTTGCTCCATGATCTGATACAATTATTGCTTTTTTATATGTATTATTTAGCAACGCACTTTGTATTTTCTTTAGATTATCATCAATTATTTCAAGTTCTCTTATTAAATGTAATGGCAGTTTCGTTTTGTCATAATTAAAATCGTCCTTACCATGATGCTTTATTTCATCTAAATCTTTAATATTATTAACCTTAACTAGATTATAATTGAAGTAATCCAAAAACTCCTTATTAAAACTTGTTAAAGACGGTAATTCACATCTACAAATTTTAACATTGGCAAACATATTATAGTCACTACATTTAGATAAGATATAGCCTAAATATTCTACTCCTAATGCATCAAAGAAAAAAGCTTGGGAATTATCACAATCAATAGATTCAATAACGGAGCTTCTAGACTGAAGTATTTCATTGTAACTTCTTATAACGGCTTGCTCATTAACAACATTAACAAAGTCTTCGGTTATGGAATTAGTCACTTTTTGGTATTTATAGCATTCAAAATAATCGTTTAGTAATTTATTGTTAAAATCAAATTTTGATAAGTATTTAGCTAAATCAGGGTAAACATAGCTCAAAACATTTACAATGTTGTTGTCAATATCTGTAGAATACTTATCAAGATATTCAATTATCAATTCTTTTTCTCTTTGACTATTGTCGGTTAGATAGTAAATAGAACGATTCGTTCTTGATTTTATATACCCACAATAATCAATAGCTTCTTCTAAAGGATTCCCAATTGATTTTATCGTTTGCTTTCTCTCTGCGTATTTCGCCCAGAAATCAGAACTGCTATAATCTTCTGTGAGTATCCCTCTGTAAATTTCTTTGATAAATGAATTAACTGAAGAAGAATTTTCTACTGCATAACTAATGCACCAATTGTTTTTCACATTAAATAATTTCAGACCTATATAAAACATCCATTTTTTATTTTCATCATAAGAGGTCCAATTATTTATAAATTTATCAAGGTTATCATATCCACCGAATTCGGATGCAAACAGTTCTTGTATTGTATCATATTTTTCAAAGCATCTGACTAAATATGCCCACTGTTGTTCTGATCCAAGGCTTTCATGCAAAGAAGTGTTTGGGCATTTAAATCCAAATATGTTATAGGATTTTTTCATGTCTTCAATTTCATAAATGGTGCTTTTGAAATCATTTTTTGATTTTGAAGTTAAAACATATGCTACTTTTACTTTAAAACTTTCAATTGCATCAGAGATATTATTAATGCCATCAACTATTAGTTCAGTTTTTGGAATTGGTAATTCTTTTGTTGTGAAAATAATTTTAGGAAACTCAGTTTTTTCATTTTCAACAAAACAAATACGTCTTTGAACTTTTGGATCGACTGAATTCAAAAATTTACTACATTGATACAATAAGACAACAAGTTTATTTTGAATTCTTAAGCCCAACAGCTTTTTTATTTCTTTTTTTAAGTAATTATCTCCGTACAATCTTAACATAGAGGAAAATCCTGTAAGAAATACTCTTTCATTGCTTGAAGATAGACTGTTGTACATTTTCTCTATCTGTAATAGTTCGTCATCATTACAGTATTTTGAAACAGAAATAAAATTATTACCGTCTACTTTGTAGTGAGATTTTATTTGCTTTAAGTCATCAATATTGTTGATATTGATGACTAATGTCTCAAGCATGTTATTTGACAAATAACTGTCTATTTTCTTAAAACACTCATTAATTGTCATAATAAACCCCTTAATTTTCCTTGATTATTTCAATACCTACTGCCATATTATCTTTGATTAAGTCTTTTAAATATCTCTTTACATCTGATTCATCCATGTTGTCAATTATTGATAAAGCTATATCACTTCCGCCATGAATATACTTCTTTTCTGCAAGCTGTTTTACATACTTTTCAACTTCAGGCAGAGCAAACCAATCATATGGTTCTGTATCTGACATTCTTTGCGCAATATAATCTTTAACTTCATTAACATTGGTTAAAATTGCAGCATAGTTTTTAATAATTGTATTAGTAAATGCCTTGTCTCTTTCTTCCTGGCTTTGAAGTTTTTCAAAGAAATTAGCATTCTCTAAGAAATTAATTGCATTATCTATTGTGATTTTGTCAGGATTTGAGCGATTTAATGCACTAAACGCTTTTCTAGCAGATTGTATTTTATCATCATCTATAATAGCTAAAATAGGCATTTTGTATTTCTTTGACCATTCTCTTGGAGTATCGGTATCTGTTCTTTCTCTCCAGAGATTTTTAAGTCTTAAATTACTTGAATTTTGCTCAAATAAAGAAATATTATTCTCAATGTTTTTAAAATAAGTGTTCTTGTCCAAAGTATATGAATCTATTTGAACTAACTTAAAGATTTCACTAATATCTTCATCGCTGTACTTATACAATAGATAATCGCATACCTTTTTGAACATAATTATTTGATTACTATAGAAGTCATCAAATTTTCTTCCGTACGATTTAAGTTGATCATAAAAAGATTGTTTCTTTGAATCGATTAATGAACCGGATTTCTTTATATCATACAGCAATTCCATGAATGGCGTTAATTCGTCTAAATGATTTTTTGATGCATGGAATGAGATTTTAATATTAGAACACTTTTCACACCATTCACTAATTGTTACAAAGAAGTTGTTTGACTTTGAGGTATAATTGTTACTTTCAGCAATAATTTTATATTCAAGAATAACCTCTTGGATTTTATTGTTAGCAGTTGTAACATTCCAAACCCAATTAGCAGCATCCGCATCAAACTTTTGCTTTAATGCATTTATATATTGACCATTATCTCCAATTTCTTTAGAAAGTGAAACCAATATACCTTCATCAATTGACTTAACATACTCTATCATTCCTAGAGTACAATTATCTTTGGTAATCACAGTCTGAAGATCTTGAACTGCGTTCTTGTTTTCAATACATAAATGTCCTATTCTTTGTGCTATATCGGTTTCGGTGTTATTACCTCCAACATTCTCCTTATTGGCAATACCACAATACAAATCGATAATTTCCTTTATTACCGACTCATCTGTTGCTAAATCAGTATTTGAAAGAATATACTTTACACTCCAAACCGGGAATGATAATTCTTTCATTTTGTTTCGAATATGATCCCTTGTTTGTTCAACAGATGTACAAAGGCTTTTAGGAATGCTAAATATTAAAGATGAAGCTTCATTAAATGCTTTTTCGTCTTCAGTCATTGATACAATATACTTTTCTTTGTATCTTGCATTTGGAGTCTGCTGATTCTTCAATATTTCTTCTACCATTTCTTTAAGTTTATCAATGGTTAAAATATCGTTGTTTATACCATCGCTCCAGCTGAATGATCCATCTGCATATTCTTTAAGAATAAAGCCCATTATAAATGCAGTTAAATTACACGGCATAAATCCATAAGGCTTTGTTTTTAATACATCATATACACTTGAAATTGCAATCCTACCATCTTTGTCAAGCGCATCATAAACAAGACCATCAACACATTTCTTTATGCGAGAAATTAAAAGTGATGGCGATTCTATCCAATAATCCTCAACGCCCCAAGCACCTTCAAGGGCATTTTCTAACTTCGTTGCTGGATTTGTTGATTTAAATAATCCAGAGGTTTCCTGTTTAGCACCCAATTCAACGCCCAATTTCATTTGAGAGCTTATGTATAAAGGATCATTTACTTTATACGCACCTTCAAGGCAATCAGGATAATGTTTTACATCTATTTCTAGTAATTTTTCATAAAGCTTTTCAGAGGATGAAACATTAATTCCTTCAGGTTGGTCAACTGTGTAAACAACATAATCACCGTTGCTAATACGAGTTCTCCATTTTTTCAGATAATCCTTAGCATTCATTTCATATTGTCTTGCTTGTTGATTGTCCTTGCCATTTTGATATTTTGAATTTGCCATATTCTCAACGTATTGTTCAAAATTATCTTTTCCTAAAGGCATACTTAGCGTGCTAATGAAAACAAAATCATAATCTGCCGATTTTGTTGCATCAGTAATTTTCTTTATTATTAGATTTGATTCATCATCATCTTTTGAGTAACAAATTACAGAGAATAATTTTTCTGGATATGTTGATTGCTGATTCCTTAATTCTTTAATCTTCGAATCAAAATCCTTCGAGGAAACGTGTGCAACAATATATCTATCCAGTTTCTTTGGAAGGGCAAAAGCTTCATTTACGGCTCCAAGTTGGACAAGTTGTGTAGTGGTAGATTTTCTGATTTCATCTTTAAGTTTTTCAATAGCATCTCTATCACCATTATTTACAAATGTTGAATATTGGAAATTACCGCTACCAATATTTCTCTTATAAAGAATTTCATCTTTTACGAGTTTTTCAGCAATATTTCCTGCTTGTCCGGCATCAAGATCCGAGCCATCGAAAATATTGTTAATATTTTGCTGATTTGGAATAAACAACTCAACGCTATCTCCAACATTTTGAGAAATAGCTTGAAGTAACAGTATAGCCTTCAGAACCCTTTGCTCATCTAAATCTAAATGTCTTGTATTTGCAAGGGCAAAACAATCAAGGATTGTTCTAATTTGATTATCTAAATGTTCCTTGTTTCTTGTATAGAAGAAATCCCATAACATATCTACAGTTAAAAGAGGATTTTGATCGTAAGGTCCATAGTTTTCAATAAACCATTGAAATCCTCTAGTATCTTCATCATTTCCTGTTTTGATGAAGTCAAACATACTTCTTTGATTTGATACAAATGCAGAAGAAATATGTTTTAGCAACAACGCAGAATATGGATGTATCGGCAGAATTCCTGCTAATTCTTTATCAGAGATATTAGCTCTGTTCTTGACTAAGCCTCTTGAAGAGCCTGTAAAATCATATAATTCTTCCTTTACTTCGTTCCATTCCTGTAGAACCTGGGAATCATTTTTCTTTTCCATTGCCGCTCCCATAAGTTGAAAAGCCATGTTTTCCGGAAGCTCAATTAAACAAGTCGGCTCAACAAATCTGTTGAGTATTTTCATCTTGTCTTTGTCACCATCATCAAATAATGCAGCTGACTTATGAGTTACTATCATAAGATAAAATGGTTCATTTATACTTATTTCAGCAATTCTTTGGAATCCTGTTAAGGCATTTTTATTATTAAAAAAATATTCAGTAAATTCATCCCAAATAAACACAATGGCTTTAAGATTGTTTTCATGAATAACATCTTTAATCCATTGAGTTAGCTCGTCAACGCTCATTTTAAAATCAGTGATACCATGTTCCTGACCAACTTTTAGGATCTTTTCAATTAGGCTTTGCAAAGCAATCCCATCATAGGTATTAAGTTCGTCAATAATAGTGTCGATGTCCTCGCCACCAAAAATGTTGGAAGCACTACCTTTTACATAAACATTAAAACTTTCTTTGTTTTCAGCATTTTTAAAATAGTTAATAATAGTGTTCTTTAAAGAATTAGTTACTTTGTTTTCAATACCTTTTTCTTTAAGAGCTGTTTCGATACTTTCTTGAATATTATAAACAAGGCTTTGATCACCTATAACATCTGATGAACCATATCTGTGAACGGTTAGTATTGTACCAGAATTTTTTTCGGTTTGAAATTTATTGAACAAATCACTAGTAAGATTATTCTCGAATTTTTTGAAATATTCTCTTGTTTCTTCCGGCGAAGCATCTAATAATTTTTTTAAAGTTAAAACAGCATGGGATTTACCTGTGCCATATGCGCCTTCAACCCAAATTGACTTTTTTTCAATTCTTGCAAGAACTTTAACAGTAGTGTTGATTAATCTTACAAAAGTGTCATGAGGGTAGTATTTTTTCCATAAATCAGGTTGATTTTTGATTACCGTTTCATCAACAACTGGAAAATATTCAGGGTCGATATCAAAGAAATGACTATATTTAACGCTCATTTATTTTTCTCCTCTTCTAAAACAAATCCAAAACATCCTCTGATGTCTTATCACTTGATAAATTAATATTATCTAAATCCAGATTAAACGAAGCATTGATAAACTCAGGATAGTTCACGGATAGACCTTTTAATATTTTTTCCATGTTATCTCTGTTAATACCAAATATTTCTGTTGGGCTAATACCATCACTTTCTATATCTTTGTTCATAAGCCTTGATAATGTAAACTGATAATAATTTCCACATTCTTCTGCAAATTTATAAAGAGAATATAAAATCACTTTAGGGTTTGGATTTTCCCATTCGTATCTACATATATAGTTTAGAAATCTCTTATCTTTTTTTAATTCGTAATCACATACGCCTAGTCGTATTCCATCGCTTAAATGTGAATTTGAAATAAAAATATTTTTATAGGCTGATATGATATGAGACTTTGAATTTTTTGACATATCGTCGCCTAACATTACAAGTATTTCATCGGGAGAATATACGTAATTAAAATCAATGTTTTTTATCCACCAATTAAATTGAGATGTATAAGCCAAATTGCAAGCAATTAATGCCCAAGCATCGTCCTCGTCTATACCAATATTCTCTATTATTTCGCCAAATTTAGAAAATTTATTTTTCTTTGTAATTTCACTATCATTAAGAAAATATTTGAGGTATCTTACCATATTAGTTCCTAAACCATGTGCAGAATCCCAAAATTCATCTTTAGAATCAAAATACTGTTTTACCCAACTAAACTCAATTCCCATGTTTCCGTATCTGTCTATACTACCCATTTTATTCTCCTTCTTTGGCAACCTTAAAGAATTTGCAACTAAACAGCCGTAAAATACATCATGACATTTTCTGCATTTTACACATTTATCATCAATTTGAACCTTCCCATTATTCATGGTTATATATCCGTGTGGACAATTTGCCTCGCATACTCTGCAACCTATGCAATTTGAAGCTTTTCTCATAACAATTTTCATTGCCGACATAAAAGCTATATCTGTTTTACTATTATTTGTTTGGACCTCAAAATTAATGGCTCCATTTTGAGTTTTGCTATAGTGAACATGGTATAGGTTACCTTCAAACTCAATTTCTACATTATTATCATCCGGAAAAAATACTTCACCAATAGTTTTTATCCATTCTTTCCAGTTCGACAATTCCCGAGTAATTGAGATTTTTAAAGTTCCCTTATTTATATTTTCATCACAGTATCTTTTTGCTATTGCTAATTCTTTTCCGCTTCTACGGGCTTTCCAGCCACCAATATTCATAAACTCAGTTATAGCATCTCTTCCTGATAGCTCTTTTGATGTAGTTTTCAAAATAATATCATTAAACAATGTTGTTGTCTTGTAGCCATTTAAATCTTTACTATAAGAGCGTTCTTTAAAATACATGTTTTTATACGATGCTAGTGGACAAACCAAACATCCAGCTCTACTATTACCTTTTTTATAAGCTTCGTTAAGTATTAGACCATTTTGAAAAATATATGTAAATAATTCGGCTGAATTCCATTCTAACAAAGGATGACAACTATACTGTCCTCTAATTTTATCTCCGTTACTTACATCTGAATATTCACTTCGTGAAATACTTTCATCTCCACGTACGCCAGTAAATGCCATTCCTCTAAAATGAGGATTGTTTGTATATTTCCTTAACAATAGTACTTGGGGTGCAGTTTTGTGAACACTACAACACCATCTTATAGTTTGCGCAGGTGGACCAAAAATCTTCCATGTTTCTTCTGGTTCAAAATCAGATTTGGCAATTAAAAATTCTATACCATCTTTCTTACATACTTTAGACACTTCATCTACTACAGCATAAGTATCTGGAAACTCCATTCCTGTATCACCAAATAGAACCTTAAATTCATTATGAGGTAAGGCTCTTGAAACTATATCCAACGCAACAACACTATCTTTACCACCGCTAAAGGCTACATAGAAAACATCAACCTTATTTTTGTATTGCACATAAGTGTTATATACTTTTTTAATAGTTTCTTGAACCAATCCTTCCATTATGGTTCTGTTTTTTTCGTTCATCAAATTAATATCAACGAATTTTAGCATACCACCATTTGGTTCAGGATCTTCCAATATTTCAATTTCAGGTGCTGTATAAAGGGTGCCACCTTTTGTTTTAGCAACCTTTCTTCCTCTATAAAAATAATTATTTGATTCAGCCCACATATATGGGCGACTGTCGTCTTTTTCATAATTCCAATACTTATCAAAGCCGAGAATATCAAGTTCTTTATAGTAAACGGGCCTTGGTTCTTTAGAAAATGGAAGCGGTGAATTTGTAATCAACAATCCACCTGTTTCCACATCCCATTCATATGAATACATATGATTTACCTCTGATTTCTAATTTTTCTTGCGTTTGTTATAACGCCTGCTATATTTGAGTAACTTTTACTAGCGATAAAGCCTCTGTCAATCAAATAATCTAATGCGATATTTTCTGATAGCTCAAGTCTACTTTTTGCTAGTGTATCAGCTAGAATTTGCTCTATGTCATAGTAAGGCGAATTCTTTTTGACAATTGCTCCTACTATTTTTTTTGCATTATGATTGAGATTTAAAAGCTTAAATTCCTCACTGTAACTATCTACATAATGTTCCAGCAAAAATTCATTCCAAGGATAATCGATATACGGAAATAATCCAAAAGTGTTAACATCTCGAATTGACACATAATCATCAGGGCAAAATTGCTCCAACACTTTATCGATTTCATTTACAGGAAAATTAATACTATTTTTAGGAACGAATTGGTTTTTGCTAATTCTTAATGAGTTTTCATAAACAGAGTCAAAGTATATTGGAGTACCCAATTCATCTTTTATTCTATATAGATCGTCTAGTGTAAATGTACCTGTATTTTTACAAAAATCCGCAAAGATTTTTTTCATATCAAGCTTTTCATCTTTTGAGCTGATAATTTTGCCTTTAAAAGAGTAATAATCTTTTAATAAATAACCGATAGCATCTCTTAGACCTAATTCTGTTAAAAATTCATTCTGCTCTATAATAGCCTTGTAGTTACTTTTAACAGTTGAAACCAATTCTTTTCCGCCTAAATAGCCACGATTATATATAGCATTTGCTATATAAGTTGATATTTCATCCAAATCCTTACAAGAAATATTAACAATGTCAACATCAAAATACTGCGAAGTTTGATTTTTAATAAATCTGTCTGTGATGGATAAAATGTATCTTATTTTGCTTTGAGGAAGATGCGGTAATTTCGCAAACAATTCATCGTATGTTAGAGGCATTCCAACTGAAATTAATACATCTTTAATTTCTTCTTCAGGATTTATTTTAACGTCTTTTTTCGATGAAACGAAATTATAATTAACAAAGTAATTGCCTGTATTTATTTTTTCTAAATATTTTTTTAGAAGCGTTTCATTATTTCCAATGCATGTTTTAAAAAATTCATCACTAAATTCTCTAATAATAGCCTCTAAATAAACTGTAGATTTACCACTGTTAAAACTATTTTGTATATAGTTTAATATGTTGGTCTTTAATTCCTCATCTATCATTGACGATGTTAGATAAGCAATATCATCGACAATTACACACAAGTATTCTATTCTATTTATTAGCTCATTTTCTGATAATTTAAGAGGATGACCTATTTGATTTTCATAAAGGTTTTCAAATCTTCTTCTACCTATCTTTGATGTGTATCGATATCCGTTTGAAAAGTTTTCTTCTAGTACAGTACTGATATCAGACATGTCAACACCGTCATAAGGATCAGTAACATTTTGTTTAACCTTTGTGTTATCTTTTCCGCTACTAGATTTGCTTCCGTTTTGCATATTCAAAAACTGAATATATTTTCTAACAGCAGAACGCATTATCATTTCTTTAGCATTATCATTAGTAGAGCTAATTAAATTTGCAAAGACCGACATGACTTCTTTTGTATTCATTTTATCAATTCTTATATTATCGTTAGAAGCTTTTTCAAACAATGACATTAGAACAGACGAATATTTCTCGACAATTGAGCTATTATAATTAGTTTCCGTTAACCATTTTTTGAATAATTTAATATCACTACTATTATCGTTTTTATTTTCTTTTTCTGTTTCTGTTTTATCTTTTTTTATATAGCTGATTTCGACATCATGATAATTTTCTTCGCATATTTCTAAAAGAATCTTGATTTTTTTTATGATATCTGTAGCACTTAGATTTGTTTCAACAAAGAGAGAGGGCTTTATCTCCTTTGGGGATACCATTGAATCCAAATTAAGTTTTGTACCGAAGTCAATCCTATCTCCGTTTGAAATGTTTTTTCTTTTAAGTGATAAAATTTTTTCAGGGTTTCTATTAAGTAATTCCCTAATTATGAAAACATAAGCTGCTTTCCAGTTAGTAAACGCTTCTTTATTACCAAAAGCTACAACTTCCTTTGGGGAAGTAAATCTATAATCATTATCTCCATCTCCGAAAAAGTCAACATACAATGTTTCTTCCTTCGATTCTTCAACATGTTTTTCAGGCTCGCTTTGAATATTATTCTTTACTTCATTTAATGCATCTCGATAATTATTACGAATTTCAGCAATACATTTGAGATATTCTTTATATTGCTTTACCGAATCAAGCATTGATTGATATAAATCTTTTCTAAAAATCACATTCAGAAGTTTGTTTTTCAATAACGCTGTTTCTAAGTTATTCAGTTCGTTTAAATCATTGATGTCAAAAATCGACTTGGTAAGTATTTTTCTTGGCTTATAAAAACTTTCGATTGTGTTATATATCTCAATGGCATTTTCTAGTTGAATTTTAGAATATCTTTGAAGCATCCATTCTTTGAATAGCTCCTGATTGCTACAAATTTTACTTGTAACATTTGCTTCAAAGAGTAATTGAGCAAACTTGTTTTTATCATTAGTATATAAATCTGCTATTTCAACATATATTCTTGATGGAGTTTTTTTAAATCCTTTTTCACCATTGTAAAAAATATATTCTATATTTTTGAGTTGAAGTGCAATCCCGTTTCCATTTCTGAAAAGATCATCAATTTGAATTCCATTATTTATAGCACGAGCACGCAAAGTTGTAGAAAGAGAAGAAACTCCATCTTTCCACGTAATTTCACCATTTTCAATTTTCCAATACATATCTATGAGTAAGGCAGTCTCATATTTATCCCATGGAATTCGCATACTATTCTCCCAAATATCCCAAGAATATAAATAAATTTTGTATAATTATCTATATAATTATAACACAGATTATATATTATAACAATAACAAAAATCAGAATCAAAAAACACAGTCCGTTTTTTAGAACATGTTATATTATTTATTTAATATTATAAAATTAGATGAAACTTTAAGAATATAAGTTCTTGTAATATATTGCACATTTAATATTTGATTGTCTTGTTGTCTTAAAAACCTAACTGCAAAACCTTTTTTAATATTGATGAAAATCACAAATAATATAGGAAAGTCGAGCTTGTTTTTCCACTAGTGATTTGTGTTAAATTATGTATATTACTATTATCGCTTGACATTGTCACGGAATACCGTTATAATTTAATTAAGGTGATGATAGCGTGAATGTTAATTATTTAGTTGCCTCAAAGCAAATTTCTAAATACAATTTATCAAAATCAACAGGCATACCGTACTCTACTATAAGCGATATTTGCAATGGGAAAACTACGCTTGAAAATTGCAATGCTAAAACCGTGTATGAACTGTCAAAATTCTTTGATGTTTCAATGGAAGATTTGCTTTATAAAGACAATGATGTTCGTTATGATTTCGAGGCTTTTAAGAGTAATATTCGCCATCAGCTTAAAGAATTGGGCTTCAAAAAATTTATTGTGTCTGTTTTGAAAACTGATGAAGTTACCGATTATATGAACAAAAAATGGTACCCTGAAGCATTGTATCTATTGGCAATGCTTGATTATGTCAGCAGGATAAATAATATTCCTATTTGCAAAAAATACAATTCATATCGTGCTGCAAAGCTTAGTGAAGTTGTTTATCCGGCAAGCGTTGTAGCCGAGGCAAAGGTTATGAATGATGAGAGCATTTTGAAGGATTCTATTACTAATTCTATACCCGAATTTATGCGTTTTAATATTGTTGAATGCAAAGTGTTTGATGTTACTTGATTACAAAAGAAAAATGAACCGAGAGGGAGCACCTCTTGCCTCATTTTGTGGATATACAGGCAGTGAAATGGTTTTCAAGTCACTAAGCAAAATTCGTATGTAATCAGCTGAATTTGGTTATTCTATTGACTTGATTTGCATTAAAAGTGTATAATAAAGTAGGAGGTGTTGATATGTGTACTAAAAGTCAATTATCGGTTGTAACAGCTGATGTTGTTGAGAAAGCTAAGGCTATTTTAGGTGAAAAGCTTTCAGCGGTTATTCTTTATGGTTCTTATGCCCGTGGTGATTATGACGAAGAATCGGATATTGATATAATGATTATTGCAGATATATCAACATCGGAAATACCTAAATTTAACAGGAAACTCACAGATTATTCTGTAGACGTTGATTTGGAAAATGATGTAGTGCTTTCAATCACAATCCAAGATAAATCAACTTATGACAGATATAAAAACACCTATCCTTTCTTTAGAAACATAGAAAAGGAAGGAGTTGATTTGGTTGCCTAATGCTGATGAATTAGCTCTTGCCAATTATAGAATAGATAAGGCAAAGGATTGTTTGAAGGCGTCAAAAATACTTCTTGATGACGGGCTGTATGCTGACAGCGCAAATAGGTCCTATTATGCTGTATTTCATTCCATGAATGCACTTTGTGCGACCAGAAGCATCGGATATAAAAAGCATTCAGGTGTTCTTTCTGATTTTAATTTGCATTATGTTAAAGAAAATTTGATTGAAAAAGATTATGCAAAAATTGCTAAAAGCGCTTTTTCTGTCCGAACTCAAAGTGACTATTCCGACTTTTATGTTGTTTCAAAATTTGATGTTATAGAGCAATATGAGAATGCAGTTAAATTGTAAATAGAATCGAAGAATATATAAAATC
>CAVBQD010000029.1:0-17190 GCA_963597385.1 bacterium
GCATTTGACTGTTTTCGTGCAAATTGTAAAAGAAATGAGCAATGTTGTGCAAGTTTTTATCATTCAACAGGCAGATTTACGAAAAATAAAGTTTTATCAAGCATTTTTTTGTAGAAGTAACTGAAAATGCACAAATTGTTATTTTTTTAACAATTAGCCCTTGATATTGTAAATTGATAAATATATAATATAGAAGTAAAAAAATATAATCACCTAATTATCAGGAGGTAAAGATTTATGGAATACCGTATTGAACACGATTCAATGGGCGAGGTTAAGGTTCCTGCCGACAAATATTGGGCGGCACAAACCGAGCGTAGCCACGAAAATTTCAAAATCGGCGTCGGCATTGAAGTTATGCCGAGAGAAATCACTCACGCATTCGGTGTGCTTAAAAAGGCTGCCGCAATCGCAAACAACCAACTCAAGCCTGAAAAAATGACAGATGAAAAGCTTGACGCAATTTCAAAGGCTTGTGACGAGGTTATGAGCGGCGAACTCAACGAGCATTTTCCGCTTGTTGTTTGGCAGACGGGTTCGGGCACACAGTC
Organism: bacterium; assembly: GCA_963597385.1. Classification (GTDB taxonomy): domain Bacteria; phylum Bacillota; class Clostridia; order Oscillospirales; family Acutalibacteraceae; genus Eubacterium_R. The sequence continues at coordinate 552 of CAVBQD010000029.1, forward strand.
AAATATGAATGCAAACGAAGTTATCGCAAACAGAGGTAACGAAATTGCAGGCAAAAAAATTCTTCACCCGAACGACGACATCAATATGTCACAGTCATCAAACGATACATTCCCGACAGCTATGAGCATTGCGGCTGTTCTCGGAATTGAAGATAAGGTTTTCCCGGCTCTTGACAAGCTTATTGCAACTTTTAAAATGCTTGAAGAAAAGCATCAGGGCATTGTAAAATCGGGCAGAACTCACCTTCAGGACGCTACACCTATTACATTTTCACAGGAAATCAGCGGTTGGAGAGCTTCTCTTGAAAAGGACAGAAGACTTCTTGAAATCGCACTTCCTGAGCTTAAAGAGCTTGCACTCGGCGGCACGGCAGTAGGTACGGGTCTTAACGCACCTAAGGGATTTGATGTTAAGGTTGCCGAGGCTGTAACAGAAATTACGGGTAAGCACTTCATCACAGCACCTAACAAGTTCCACGCTCTCACTTCAAAGGACGAGATTGTATTTGCTCACGGTGCTCTCAAGGCACTTGCCGCAGACCTTATGAAGATTGCAAACGATGTTCGTTGGCTTGCTTCGGGTCCCCGTCTCGGTCTCGGCGAAATCAAGATTCCTGAAAACGAGCCGGGCTCGTCAATTATGCCGGGTAAGGTAAATCCTACTCAGTGCGAGGCAGTTACAATGGTAGCCGTTCAGGTTATCGGTAACGACACGGCAATCGGTATGGCGGCTTCACAGGGTAACTTTGAACTTAATGTATTTATGCCGGTAATTATTTACAACTTCACACAGTCGGTAAGACTTCTTTCGGAAGTTATGGTATCGTTCAACGACAATTGTGCAGTCGGCATTACCGCAAACGAAGATAAGATGGCTGCCAACTTGCACAATTCACTTATGCTTGTAACCGCACTCAATCCGTATATCGGTTACGAAAATGCGGCAAAGACTGCAAAGCTTGCATATAAGAACAATATTTCTCTTAAAGAAGCTTGCGTAGAACTCGGCTTCCTTACAGAAGAGAAGTTTGACGAAGTATTCCATCCGGAAAATATGGTTTGATTTTCGGTCGGTATTAATACAATTTTGGATTTAGGACAAAGGAGAATAGTATAATGACTTTCAGTTATTATCCGGGATGCACCTTGAAAACAAAGGCACAGGATTTGGATAAATACGCAAGAATGTCAGCAGAGGCTCTCGGCGTTACGCTTGAAGAACTTCCCGATTGGCAGTGTTGCGGCGGCGTTTATCCTATGGCAAAGGACGAGATTGCAACCAAGCTTTCTTCCGTTCGTGCACTCAATAAATCAAAAGAACTCGGTCACGACCTTGTAACTATGTGCTCCGCCTGTCACAATGTAATTAAGCAGGTAAACAACGATATGCTCGACGATGAAATCGCCGACAAGGTTGCAAGATATATGAAACTTGACGAGCCTTACAAGGGTGAAACAAATGTTATTCATTATCTTGAGGTTTTGCGTGACAAGGTTGGCTTTGACAAAGTAAAAGTGGCTGTTACAAATCCGCTCAAGGGTAAGAAAATTGCCGCATACTACGGCTGTTTGCTTCTTCGCCCGAGCAAGGTTATGCAAATGGACGACCCGGAAAATCCGACAATTATCGAGGATTTGATTAAAGCTATCGGTGCAACACCGGTTGTTTATTCAATGCGTAACGAGTGTTGCGGCGGCTATACAACACTTGAAAGCAAAGAAATTGCAAAGTCAAAGGGCAACGCAGTTCTTGAAAACGCAGTTAAAAACGGAGCGGAAATGGTTATCACGGCTTGTCCGCTTTGTATGTATAATCTTAATAAAAACGCAACGGATTACGATGTGCCGGTTAAGTACTTCACAGAGGTGCTTGCCGATGCACTCGGTTTAATCGGCGAATAGGAGGCTCGTATGGATAATAAAAATCTTAAAGAGCAGGTTATCCGCTCCGCCGGTATCAATCCGCTCAAATGTATGGGTTGCGGCAAGTGCTCCGCTACCTGTCCTTCTTATGATAATATGGAATATCATCCGCATCAGTTTGTATCGATGGTGGCAAACGGCAATATCGAACCGCTTATGGAGAGCGACTCTCTTTATACCTGTCTTTCGTGCCTCGCTTGCTTGGAGCGTTGCCCGAGAGGTGTTGAGCCGGCAAGATTTGTCGAGGCTGTCAGGGTTGCAAAAATCCGCCGTCAGGGCGAGGAACATTTGCACCCGCAAAACATTCCGGATATGTGGGATGAAGATTTGCCGCAGCAGGCAATCGTGTCTGCTATGAGAAAATATTGGAAGTAAGGAGGAGTAGAAAATATGCACAGAATAGGCGTATTCGTTTGTTGGTGCGGTAGCAATATCGCCGGTACGGTTGATGTTCACAAGGTTGCCGAAACCTTGAAGAAAGAACCGGGCGTTGTTTACTCCACCGACTATCAATATATGTGCTCCGAGGCAGGACAAAATTTGGTTAAGGACGCTATTAAAGAGTATAATCTTACAGGCGTTGTAATTTGTTCTTGCTCACCTCGTATGCACGAAAACACATTCCGCAAGGCGGCGGCTTCCGTAGGTCTTAACCCGTATATGGTTGAGATTGCGAATATTCGTGAGCAGTGCTCTTGGATTCATAAGGAAATGCCGATTGCTACGGAAAAAGCAGTTATTTTGGGCAGAGCCGCAATTGCAAAGGTTCAGCTCAATGCACCGCTTGTTGCAGGCGAAAGCCCGGTTACAAAGCGTGCACTTGTTATCGGGGGCGGTATTGCAGGTATTCAAACCGCTCTTGATATTGCCGAAGCAGGTTTTGAGGTTGACATTGTTGAGAAGTCACCTACTATCGGCGGCAAAATGGCACAGATAGACAAAACATTCCCAACTCTTGACTGTGCGGCTTGTATCTTGACCCCTAAAATGGTTGAGGCGGCACAGCAGGAAAAAATCAAGATTTACTCTTACAGCGAAGTTGAAGAAGTTAAGGGTTTCGTAGGCAACTTCAATGTAAAAATTAAGCGTAAGGCAAGATTTGTAAATGAGGATATTTGCACCGGTTGCGGACTTTGCACCGAAAAGTGCCCGATGAAAAAAGTGCCTAACGAATTTAACCTCGGTATGGATAACCGCCGTGCGATTTATATTCCGTTTGCACAGGCTGTACCGAAGGTTGCAACTATCGACCCGAACTACTGTATTAAGCTTAAAACAGGCAAGTGCGGACTTTGCTCAACCGTTTGCGAGGCTAAGGCTATCAATTACGACGCAAAGGACGAATTTGTTGAGGCACAGTACGGTGCAATCGTTGTTGCAACAGGTTTTGAACCTATCAAGGTTGATAAGTTTGACGAGTTTGCATACAATCAGTCGCCTGATGTTGTAACCTCTCTTGAATACGAAAGACTTATGAATGCGGCAGGTCCTACAAACGGTACACTTCTCCGTCCGTCCGACCACGAGCATCCGCATACTATTGTATTTGTTCAGTGCGTAGGCTCCCGTTGTGCCGAAACAGACCCTAAGGGCAAGCCGTATTGCTCAAAGGTTTGCTGTATGTACACGGCAAAGCACGCAATGCTCACCCGTGAAAAATATCCGGATACAGATGTTTATGTTTTCTATATTGATGTTCGTACACCGGGTAAGAATTTTGACGAATTTTATCGCAGAGCCGTTGAAGAATACGGTGTTCACTATGTAAAAGGTATGGTAGGCAAGGTTGTACCGGACGGCAAAAAGCTCAAGGTTCAGGCTTCCGACCTCCTCAACAACAAGCAGCTTCACATTGATGCGGATATGGTTGTACTTGCTGCGGCTATCGAGCCGTCAAAGAGTGCAAGACCGCTTGCAACAATGCTCACTGCTTCTATGGACACAAACGATTTCTTCACAGAGGCTCACCCAAAACTCCGTCCCGTAGAATCACCTACAGCAGGTGTGTTCCTTTCGGGTATGTGCCAGGGTCCGAAGGATATTCCGGAAACCGTATCTCAGGCTTCGGCTTGTGCGGCAAAGGTTATCGGACTTCTTGTTAAGGATAAACTCACTTGCAACCCGTGTGTTGCTCACAGCGACGAAATGATGTGTAACGGCTGTTCGTCTTGTGAAAAGGTTTGCCCTTACGGTGCAATTACATATCAGGAAAAAGAATTCCGTATGCCGGACAGAACAACTCAAATCAGAAGAGTTGCAAGCGTAAATCCTGCCGTTTGTCAGGGTTGCGGTGCTTGTACGGTTGCCTGCCCGTCGGGTGCTATGGACCTTAACGGATTTTCTAACAAGCAGATTATGGCGGAGGTAGATGCAATATGCAAATAGAGAATAATGAATTCAAGCCTAAAATTGTAGCCTTCTGCTGTAACTGGTGCTCTTATGCAGGGGCTGACTTGGCAGGTACAAACAGACTTAACTATCCTGCCGATGTAAAAATTATCCGTGTGCCTTGTTCGTGCAGAGTAAATCCTATGTTTATTCTCCGTGCGTTCCAAAGAGGTGCAGACGGCGTTATTATGTGCGGTTGTCACCCGGGTGACTGCCACTACACCACAGGTAACTACTATGCAAGACGCAGAATGACTCTTCTTTTCTCAATGCTTGATTATCTCGGCATTGAAAAGGGCAGAACCCGTGTTGAATGGGTGTCCGCCGCCGAGGGTCAAAAGTTTGCCGAAACTATGAACAGCTTTGTGCAAACTATCTACGAACTTGGTGAAAATAAAAGATTGGAGGACTTGAGATGCAAGAACAAGTAATTGCTAAAGCTAAAGAGCTCCTCCAAAACGGCTCTGTTGACAGAGTTCTCGGTTGGAAAGTCGGCGAATTTAAGTACGACCTTACTCCGGGCGTGTTCTCATCGGCAGACGAGGTAGACAGCGAATTTGTTTACAACACATTTTCTGCCGCAAACCTTTCAAAGTATCTTGTAAAGCAAACAAGAAAGGGCGACGGCAAAATCGGTATTTTTGTTAAGCCTTGCGATTCCTACAGCTTACAACAGCTTATCAAGGAACACAGGGTAGACCGTGAAAAGGTTTATATCGTTGGCATTCAGTGCTTCGGTAAAACCGATATAAACAAAATTAAGGCGTCGGGTATCAGCGGTATTTCGGACATCACTGAAGATGACGAGTCCGTAACCGTTGAAACAATTTACGGCGACAAAAAGAATTTCAAAAAGTTTGAGGTTATGGCAGAGCGTTGCCTCTCGTGCAAGAGCAAAAAGGTTGTCATTTATGACGAACTTATCGGCGAAAACGGCGAGATTGTTGATTCAAACCGCTTTGACGAAGTTGCCGAATTAGAGGCAATGACGCCGGACGAACGCTTTGAATTTTGGCAAAACGAGCTGTCAAAATGCATCAGATGTAACGCTTGCAGAAATGTTTGTCCTGCCTGCACCTGTGAAAAGTGCGTGTTTGACAACGACAATTCCGGCGTTGCTCAAAAGGCGGCTCAAACAAGCTTTGAAGAAAGCAATTTCCACATCATCCGTGCATTCCATGTTGCCGGCAGATGTACCGATTGCGGCGAATGTTCAAGGGTTTGCCCTCAAAATATTCCGCTTCATCTTCTCAACCGCAAGTTCATCAAGGACGCAAACGAGCTTTACGGCGAGTATCAGGCAGGCGAGGACGCAGACAGCCGCTTCCCTCTTGTTAACTTTGATTACAACGATTGTGAACCGAGCGTTGTTTATGAGAGAGGAGGACAAAAGTAATGAAAAAGATTTCTATGTCACAAATCAACTCTCTTTTTGATGCCGTTGCAAGTGTCGAGTCGCTTTATATCCCGACTGATAAGGGCGACATTGCGGTATTCGCAAAGTACGAAAGCGGTATGACTCTTACCGAAAAGTACAATACAAACCGTTCGGCAAAGGATTTCTTCTTCCCGCAGACCGAGAATTTGTACGATATTCGTATGAACGGCTTAAAGCTTGAAATCAAGGACACCCGTGAGGAGTGCGAAGATTTTGTTGTATTCGGCGTCAGAGGTTGCGATGTCAGAGCGTTTGATATTCTTGACAGAGTGTTCCTCGTTGACCCGATTGATACATATTATAAAAACAGAAGAAGTCACGCAACAATTATTTCGCTTGCGTGCAACCGTCCTGAGGAAACCTGCTTCTGCAACGCTTTCGGTATTGACGCTTCCGACCCGAACGGTGACATCACCGCTTGGATTAACGGCGACACGCTTTATATGGACGCAAAAACCGAAAAGGGCGAGGCTCTCATTGCAAAATTGAGCGGTGTGCTTGAAGATGCAGACGCTCAGCCGGTTGAAGAGGTTAAAGCGGCGGTCAAAACGGTTATGTCAAAGCTTCCGCTTGCAAACACATCGTTTGAGGGTATGAAGCAAAACGACCTTCTTGCTCATTTCAAAAACGAAAAATGGGCACAGCTCAGTGAAAGCTGTATCGGTTGCGGCACTTGTACTTTCGTGTGCCCGACCTGTCAGTGCTACGACATCAGAGAATTCGACACCGGTAACGGCGTAAAGAAGTTCAGATGTTGGGACAGCTGTATGTACAGCGATTTTACAAAGATGGCACACGGCAATCCGCGTACATCTCAGCTTGAGCGTTTCCGTCAAAGATTTATGCACAAACTTGTGTATTATCCTGATAACAACGACGGTATTTTCGGTTGCGTAGGTTGCGGCAGATGTATTTCAAAGTGCCCAATCTCAATGAATATCGTCAAGGTAGAAAAAGCATTGGAGGTTGAAGCATAATGAATAATGAAACTTTAATTCCTCACATCGGCGTTGTTACCGACATTCGCAAGGACACGCCGGATGTAAAAACTTTCAGAGTAAACGCACTTGAGGGCGGTAAGGTGTTTGAACACATTCCGGGTCAGTGTGCAATGCTTTCTATCCCGGGTGCGGGCGAAGGTATGTTCTCAATCACATCTTCACCTACAAACGAAGAATTTATGGAATTCAGTATCAAAAAATGCGGTTGCCTCACATCGTGGCTCCATATGATGGATGTCGGACAGGAAATCGCAATCCGCGGTCCTTACGGCAACGGCTTCCCGGTTGATACGGAATTTGCAGGCAAGGATTTGCTGTTTATTGCCGGCGGTATCGGTCTTGCACCACTTCGTTCGGTAATAAACTATTGCCGAGATAACAGAGATAAATACGGTGCCATCGATATTGTTTACGGCTCACGCAGTATGGATGACCTTGTTGATTACAAGGAAATCATCGACGAATGGTGCAAGGAGGACGGCATTAATGTCTACCTCACCATCGACCGTGAACAGGAGGGCTGGGACGGTCATGTCGGCTTCGTTCCTAACTATGTTAAGGAGCTTGGCTTTGATACGAATAAAACTTGCGTTATCTGCGGTCCGCCTATTATGATTAAGTTCACACTTCAGGGACTTATCGAACTCGGATTTGAAAAAACACAGGTTTACACCACAATGGAACTTCGTATGAAATGCGGTGTAGGCAAGTGCGGCAGATGCAATATCGGCAACAAGTATGTTTGCAAGGACGGTCCGGTGTTCCGCTGTGACCAACTTGACGAATTGCCTGACGAATACTAAAGATTGGGAGGATATTGGATTATGGAAAATAATATGGTTAATATATTTTTGTTCGGCAAGAAATATTCCGTGCCGTCAAATTTAACAATTATGAAAGCAATGGAATATGCCGGCTATCAGCTTAAAAGAGGCTGTGGCTGCCGTAACGGCTTTTGCGGTGCCTGTGCAACGATTTACAGAGTTGCCGGCGACAGAGACCTTAAGGCTTGCCTTGCTTGTCAAACTCAGGTTGTGGAGGGTATGTATATTGCAACATTGCCGTTCTTCCCTCTTATCAAGCAACCTTATGATATTGAAAAAATCAGCACAAACGAAAGCATTATGATGCAACTTTATCCTGAAATTTACGCTTGCGTGGGTTGTAACGCCTGCACAAATGCGTGCACACAGGGTCTTAATGTTATGCAGTACATCGCTTATGCACAGCGTGGCGAATTTGAGAAGTGTGCGGAAGAAAGCTTTGACTGCGTTATGTGCGGTGTATGCTCATCCCGTTGCCCGGCAGGAATTTCTCATCCGCAGGTTGCACTTTTGGCAAGAAGAATCAACGGTAAGTATCTTGCACCGGAAAGCGAGCATTTAACAAATAGAGTTCAGGAAATCAAGGACGGCACATTTGAGGAGCTTCTCCAAAATCTTATGCAAAAGCCGATTGAAGAAATGAAAGAACTCTACAATAACAGAGAGATAGAAAAGTAAGGAGGCGGCTGAAATGTACAATAACGAAATGCAGGAATCTATGAAAAAGGTTGCGGCAAACAGAGAGGCTAACGCTGCACTTGAACCTCGTCGTATGACTGCGGAGGAAAAAGACACTCTCCTTGCAACCTATCACCCGGACTATAAGCAAGACCAGTTTTCGGTTCTTCAAATAGGTCCTAATAAAGGCGAAAAAGTACCTCTTGAGCTTGCCGATTTGCTTCAGGCTCACAGCAGAATTAACACAAAGGACATTGACCTTAACAAAGTTGATTACGATGTTGATGTTCTTATTATCGGCGGCGGTGGAGCAGGTGCTTCTGCGGCTATTGAGGCAGATAACAACGGTGCTTCTTGTATGATAGTTACAAAGCTTCGTATCGGTGACGCAAACACAATGATGGCTGAGGGCGGTATTCAGGCTGCCGATAAAGAAAACGATTCTCCGGCACAGCATTATATCGACGCTTTCGGCGGCGGTCACTTTGCCGCAAAACCCGAACTTCTTTACAAGCTTGTAAACGACGCTCCGGAGGCTATTCAGTGGCTTAATCATCTCGGAGTTGAATTTGATAAGGCACCGGACGGTACAATGATTACCACCCACGGCGGCGGTACATCACGCAAGAGAATGCACGCCGCAAAAGACTATTCGGGTGCAGAGATTATGAGAACTCTCCGTGACGAAGTTCAAAACAGACAAATCCCAATCGTGGATTTCACAGCGGCTATTGAGCTTATTAAGGACACAGAGGGCAAGGTTGCCGGTGCTGTTCTTGTTAATATGGAAACAGAGGAAATCCTTATTGCAAAGGCAAAGACTGTTATTATCGCAACAGGCGGTGCAGGCAGACTTCACTATCAGGGCTTCCCTACTTCAAACCATTACGGTGCAACAGCCGACGGTCTTATCCTCGGCTACCGTGCAGGTGCAAAACTTCTTTATGCCGATACACTTCAGTATCACCCAACGGGTGCGGCTTATCCTGAGCAGATTTTCGGTGCTCTTGTAACGGAAAAAGTTCGTTCTCTCGGTGCAAAACTCGTTAATGTTAACGGTGAAGTATTTATGCACCCGCTTGAAACCCGTGATGTATCTGCGGCTTCTATTATCCGTGAGTGCTCAACAAACGGTAACGGCGTTCACACAGACGACGGCGTAGGCGTTTGGCTCGATACCCCTATGATTGAACTCAAGGGCGGCGAGGGCACAATCGAAAAGAGAATTCCGGCTATGATGAGAATGTTCGGCAAGTACGGCATTGATATTCGTAAGGAGCCGATTCTTGTTTATCCTACTCTTCACTATCAAAACGGCGGTCTTGATATTGCCGCAAACGGTATGACGGCAGTTGAAAACCTTTTTGTTGCCGGCGAAGCTGTAGGCGGTATCCACGGCAGAAACAGACTTATGGGTAACTCACTTCTTGATGTTATCGTTTTCGGCAGAAATGCAGGTAAAAACGCTTCCGAGAAGTCGAAGAGTGTAGATGTTGCAGAACTTACACTTTCACATGTTGACAGCTTTGAGGAAGAAATCAAGGGAGCAGGTATTGAAACTTCAACCGTTTCACCGAAACTTCTTCCTGATTACACTCGCAAAGTAAACGATAAGTAGTAATTCAAAGCCTCCCCTTAAGGGGAGGCGTTAAACCTATCATTTAATATAAGGGGAATTTATGGATTTAGGTATTGTGTCCGTTACGGGCGTAGCATTTTTAACCTTTAGTGTGCTGGCTATTGCGGCAGTTGGCTACACTCTCGGCAGAATTACCGTTAAAGGCGTTAATCTCGGTACAGCAGGCGTGTTCATCGTGGCTCTTCTTTTCGGAGCTTTTTTGTTCCCGGTGCTTGATGAACAGCTTGTTACAGGCGATGACGCCGTGTCTTTTACAAAAGACGCACTTAAAATTGTAGAAAATCTTGGGCTTATTTTCTTTGTCACTTCGGTTGGATTTATAGCAGGCCCGAAGTTTTTCAGAAATATGAAAAAGAACTTTAAGTCTTATGTGCTTTTGGGTCTTGTTATCATCGCTTCGGCGTCGGTTGTGTGCGTTTTGTGCGTGCTTATCGGCGGCAAACTTTCATCTGTTGACCACGACACATTCAAGTCAACAATGGTCGGTTTGTTTGCAGGTGCACTTACATCAACGCCGGCATTTTCCGCATCAAAAGAGGCTGTTTCCGAAATGGGAGCACATTATGAAGACGCGGTATCGGCAGGATATGCGATTGCATACCTTTTCGGCGTTATCGGAGTTGTGCTTTTTGTGCAGATTATTCCGAAAATCACAAAGGCGGATATGAGCGAGGAACTCAAAAAAATCTCGGTTGAAGCAAGCGAGGCTTCAAAAAAACAGGACGGCAAAAAGCTGGTTTTGCTCGACGAACTCGGATTCACTCCGTTTTCGCTTGCCGCAATTCTCGGCGTTATGCTCGGCTCGATTAAAATCAAAGGCTTTTCGCTTACCACAACGGGCGGTTGCATTTTGGTTGCACTTGTGTTCGGCCACTTCGGCAGAATCGGCAAAATAAGCATTATGCCGGAACAGTCGGTACTTCGTACATCAAGAGAACTCGGTCTTATGATGTTCCTTATCGGTGCAGGTGTTTCGGGCGGTGCAAAATTTGTACAGTATTTTGAACCGATTTACTTCCTTTACGGTGCACTTCTTACACTCGTGCCTATGGTTATCGGTTATGTTTTTGCAAAATATGTGCTCAAAATGCCGCTTCTCAACAACCTCGGCTCAATTACCGGCGGTATGACAAGTACTCCGGCACTCGGCACTCTTATCAGCGTTGCCGGCACAGAGGATGTTGCTTCGGCTTATGCGGCAACATATCCTGTTGCACTCATCAGCGTAGTTATCGCTTCAAAGCTGATTATTATGTTCTGTTGATGAGTTAATTATAAAAAGCTTCTTTCCGTTGCGTTCGGAGAGAAGCTTTTTGTTATTTATTATAGTTATGCTCAATGATTTTGTGCGTAAGCTCCGGAAACGGAAAATCAAGATAAACCGTGCCGTAGTATTTTGCTTTATCAAGCGGATAGCCCATAAAAAATGTGTTGATGATTTTTGCGTTGTTTTTCGGGCCTTTCAGTCCGCCGGCAGTTGAAGTGTAGTCAATTATGTACTCGCCGTTAAATTCAGTCATACTGTCTAAAAACGGCTTTAAGCATTCGTTCCAACGCTCAACGGGCTTGTATTTAAATCTGTCTTGAATAACGAATACCGCATTGTCTTTGCTGTTGGTTTCAAGCGTAAGTGCGTGCGGCTCAGCCGTTCTTTGCTCCACCCAGCGTGAAAAATCAATACCCGAGTTGTCGTCGGTGAAATCCTTGTTTTGCATATCCATTTTGCACCTGCGAATAAGCACGATTTTGCCTCTTGCTTCGCCGAGAGTCGGAATGCGGTTTTCGGTGTACCACTTGCTTTCGTTACCCTTTATGTAGGTGTAAAACAGGTTGTTAAAGCATTTTTCGTTTTCGCTGTTGCTGTCGTTTTTAAACTGAAAAATGATTGTTTCGCTTGGGTTTTCGTTCAAAAATCTGTAGCAGTGATTGAGCACATCTTCAAGGTCCATCTGTTTGCCGAAGTGATTTGCTGTGCAAAAAGCCTTTACAACGCCGTGCACCATTTTGAGCCTTTTGTCCTTGCTTTCAACTCTGATGTCAAGTGCACGAATGCCGATGTTTAACTGCTCATATATGTTTTGGTTTTGCGTTTGAAAATGACGGGGAAACTGCACATATTGCGTAACGCAGTCGTGACTGCCCGGAATTGTCATTTTAAACAGATTTTCGTCATCGCCGAAGTCTGCCATCCATTTTTTGAAATTTATTTTCATATTTATCACCAAGAATAGTATATAATATTTGTTGAAGTTTATCAATAGAATATCGCTTGTTACAATGGTATAATAGATGTATATTTACTAAAAGGATGAAATTTATGAGTTATTTACCATGCGAACTTCATTGCAACAGCAAAAACGGCGAGGGCGAATTTACCGTTGCCGAAATTTTGCAAAGGGCGGCAGACGACCACCTTGCATTGATTGCGTTGACAGATAAAAATACGACAGACGGCTTTGCCGAACTTAATGATGAGGTTATTCCGTCAATCAAAGGCGTTGAATGTGCAACGCCCGACGGCAATTTGCTTGCTCTCGGCGTAAATTCCGCACCCGATTTTGAAGATGTAACGCCTGAAAATATGGACGGCAAAATAGAAGAGCTTAAAGAAAGCGGTGCAGTTGTGGGCATTGCTCACCCGTTCGCCGACGGCTCGGAGTGGAAGTATAATCTTCACAATCCGAGAAATGTGGATTTTGTGGAAATTTGGCACGGAGCGTTCACTTTTGAAAATGCCGAAAACGACAGGGCTCTTGCTATGTGGACAGCACTTCTTGACAAGGGCTATCACATTGCGTGCACCTACGGCAAGGATTTGAAAAACGGTGAAAACGCAGGTCATTTTGGATGTACTTATCTTGATATAGACGGAGAAATCAATCAGCACAACGCTCTTAAAGCTTTGCGTATGGGTAAAAGCGTTGCTTCGACCGGTGCCAAGATGTTCTTCCGTGTTCATCAAAAGGGCGGAACTTATACCATCGGTGAAACGCTCAAAAAGGGCGGTGCGGTTTTCAGCTTTTTCACCGACCTTCATTCAAGAGAAAAAAATTCGGGCGACGAAGAACTTGAATATCAAACAATCAAGCTTATCACCAACGGCGGTGCGTGTATTATGGAAACTGCCGTATCCGAGCGACATATACACATCAATCTCAAAAGCAATCATTGGTACCGTGCCGAGCTTTGGGGCAAGGTTGACGGCGTGAAAAAACTCCTTGCCGTAACCTCTCCGATTTACACGGCATAAATAAATATCGTATGGGAGGATATCATTCTCCCGCAATTATTTTTATGTTCCTCATTAGAATTTTTTGTTAATAATCAAAAATCGGTAAAAATGTTTCATTATGAATATTTCAAATTCCGTTGACTTTAACGCTTTTAGGTGCTAAACTGAACACAAATACAACACAAAAAATTTTGATAGGAGAGATTATCAATGAGAAAATTTGCAAAAAAAGTTGCGGCAGTTGCTCTTTCGGTAGCGATGGTCGGCGGTATGTTCGCAGGCTGTTCGGCTGCTTCAAGCGGTGACGACGCACAATCAACAGAGAAAAAAACATCTTACAAAATCGGTATTTGCCAGCTTGTTCAGCACACTGCACTTGATGCGGCAACAAAGGGATTTGAGGAAAAACTCAAGGAGCTTGGCGAAGCAGAAGGAATTACATTTGAGTTCGATTATCAAAACGCTTCAAACGATTCCGCAAACTGCACAACAATCGCAAACAAGTTCGTTTCATCAGGCTATGATTTGATTATGGCAAATGCAACACCTGCACTTCAGGCTTGCACAACAGCAACAGCTGCTTCACAAACACCTGTTGTCGGAACATCCGTAACCGATTATTCCGCTGCACTCGATATTGATATGGGTCCGACAGACGCAACAGGTATTAATGTAACCGGTACAAGCGACCTTGCTCCGCTTGACAAGCAAGCTCAGCAGATTATGGATTTGTTCCCTGACACAAAGACAGTCGGCGTAATTTATTGCTCGGCTGAAGCAAACTCAAAGCCACAGGCTGACGGCGTTAAGGAAGCACTTGCAGAAAAAGGCGTTGAAACAAAGTATTATCCGTTCGCAGACTCAAACGATATTTCGGCAGTTGCTAAGAAAGCTGCCGCAGATGTTGATGTTATCTACATTCCGACAGACAACACAGCCGCTTCAAACGGTGCCGTTATCGATGACGCTTGCACAAATGCAAATGTTCCTATCGTAGCAGGTGAAGAGGGTATCTTTACAAACACCAGAGCCGTAGCAACACTTTCTATTTCTTACTATGGACTCGGTGAAACAACTGCTCAAATGGCATATGACATTCTTGTAAACGGCAAAGACCCGTCAACAATGAACATTCAGCAAACAAACGACCTTTCTTACAAGTACAATTCCGAACAGGCTAAGAAGTTCAACGCAACCGTTCCTGACGGTTACGAGGAAGCTACAACAGCCGAAGCAACTACAGAAGAATAATATAAACCTATTAAGGCTCCCCTTGTTTAAAATCAAGGGGAGCTGTCGTCATTTATGACGACTGAGGGGTTAAACGAATTAGTGTTAAACACAATCTGTACGCACAAATTAACAGTTGACTAATTCAATGCTTTAAAGTATAATAAGTAAGACTAATTGATAAAATACGGCTGTAAAAATGATTTGATTTGTTTGTGCAGTCTGTGGAGGTATTTTTATGGGATTTCTAAATGCTCTGCCGGGTGCAGTCGGTCAGGGACTTATATGGGGCATTATGGCAATCGGTGTGTACATCACATTCAGAGTGCTTGATTTTGCCGACCTTACCGTTGACGGAACTTTAGCAACCGGCGGTGCGGCTATGACAATGTCGCTTATGGCAGGATGCAATGTTTATCTTGCACTTCTTATCGCTTTTGTTGCAGGTTGTTTGGCAGGACTTGTAACAGGACTGCTTAACACGGCTTTCGGTATTCCGCCGATTTTGGCAGGTATTTTAACTCAGCTTGCCCTTTATTCAATCAACTTGCGTATTTTGGGTAAGGCAAATCAGCCTGTATCGGCATATAAATACGACCTTATTTGCTCGATGACAAAGCTTAATCAGGCACTTTTGGTTGCTACAATCTTTGTTTTGGTTATCATTGCAATTCTTTATTGGTTCTTCGGTACAGAAATCGGTCACGCAATCCGTGCAACCGGTACAAATGCGAATATGGCTCGTGCAAACGGCATTAATATCAATTCAACAAAGATTATCGCACTTGTGCTTTCAAACGGCTTGGTTGCACTTTCGGGCGGACTTCTTTCTCAGTATCAGGGCTATGCCGACATCAATATGGGCAGAGGTGCAATCGTTATCGGTCTTGCCGCTGTTATTATCGGCGAAGTTCTTTTCGGCAGAATTTTCAAAAACTTTGCACTCAAACTTTTGTCGGTTGCAATCGGCGGTATAATTTATTACATCGTTATGCAGTTTGTTATCAGTCTCGGTCTTAATACGGACGACCTCAAGCTCCTCACAGCTGCAGTAGTTGCCGTGTTCCTTGGCATTCCTTACATCAAGGGCAGATACCAAGAAACTCATGTTAAGACAGCAAAAAAGGAGGTTAAGTGATATGTTGGAAATTAAGAATGTGCACAAAACCTTCAATCCGGGCACTATTAATGAAAAAAAGGCACTCAACGGAATCGATTTAACTCTTAACGAGGGCGATTTTGTTACTGTTATCGGCGGTAACGGTGCAGGTAAGTCAACAATGCTCAATATGGTTGCCGGCGTGTATCCTGTTGATTGCGGTTCGATAATTATCGACGGTGTGGATGTTACAAAACTTCCTGAACATAAAAGAGCAAAATATATCGGCAGAGTTTTCCAAGACCCGATGACGGGCACTGCCGCTAATATGCAGATTGTTGAAAATCTTGCACTTGCGTCAAGAAGAGGCAGTCACAGAGGTCTCGGCTCGGGCGTTAAGCGTAAGGAAAAAGAGCATTACAAAGAA
Source organism: bacterium (assembly GCA_963597385.1). Classification (GTDB taxonomy): domain Bacteria; phylum Bacillota; class Clostridia; order Oscillospirales; family Acutalibacteraceae; genus Eubacterium_R. The sequence goes on from CAVBQD010000029.1 coordinate 16,431, forward strand.
GTGCTCAAACATCTTGACCTCGGTCTTGAGGACAGACTCACTTCTAAAGTAGGACTTCTTTCGGGCGGTCAGCGTCAGGCTATCACACTTCTTATGGCAACACTTCGCAAGCCGAAATTGTTGCTTCTCGACGAGCATACGGCTGCTCTTGACCCAAAGACGGCTAAAAAGGTGCTTGATTTGACCGAAAAAATCGTTGCCGAAAACAATCTTACAACGATTATGATTACTCATAATATGAAAGACGCTATCAATATCGGCAACCGTCTTGTTATGATGAATGATGGTAAAATTATTTATGATGTTCATGGCGAGGAAAAGAAAAAGCTCACTACAGCCGACTTGCTTGCAAAGTTCAAACTTACATCGGGCGAAGAGCTTGAGGACGATAAAATCCTCCTTTCCGAAGCGGAAGAATAAACAAGGAGAACATTATGGCATTGCCAAAAGACCCGTTTATACTTTTGAGTATGATAAATATGAAATTGCGTGACAGCTATTCGTCGCTTGACGCTCTTTGCGACGATATGGATGAAGATAAAAATGAGATTATCTCAACATTGTCATCCGCAGGCTTTGAGTACGACGAAAACACAAATTCATTTAAATAATTTAACCTATTAAGGCTTCCCTTGTTTGAAATCAAGGGGAGCTGTCGCAAATATAAATCAAAAAACCAGCTAAGGCTCCCCTTTTAATGTTATAAAGGTGATTCCCCCGTTAATCGGGGGAAATGTCTGCAACGCAGACAAAAGGGGGC
>CAVBQD010000030.1:0-16907 GCA_963597385.1 bacterium
GAGCATTGTTTCAACCAACGGCACGGCGACGGCAAAATTCACCGTCAACCAAAAGGCGGAAGACGTAACCGACGAAGACAGCGAAGATGAAGACGATGTTGACGAAACCGAGGACGAAGAATTAGCCGACAGCACAAAAAGTGCCGACACGAAATCACCGCTTACCGGCAACGACAACGCAATCCTTTGGATGGGCTTTGCATTTATCTCAATCGGCGTAGGCGTAGTGATAATTTTCAAAAGAAAGAAGAGGAGAATATCTTGAATAAGCCCATAAAAAAGGCGATATAAACCCCTCTTGGATTAGCCGCTCCCGTGTCAGAACTCCTCTGACACGGGAGCGGCACTTTGTGTAATTGACAATTTGTATATTTTCTGTTAAACTGATACATAATGATACTAAATAATATCAAAGGAATGATAATATGGACATTCAAAAATTTCATAATATGTTCAGCGACAAATATTTTTGCAATATGAAAAAGTTGGGGTACAAATATCCCGATGATATGGCTGATTTCATTTCAACGCTTAAAGATTTTTATTACAAGCCGTTGCCGATTTATGATTTTGACGGAAAAAATCTTGTTTACATCGACAGCAAGGCTAACATAAATATGGACAGTTACAAGCTTTTGATGATGAATCAGAGCAAAGCTTACGGCGAAAAGGCTGTTGAAGAGGAGATTATTTCGACTGCAAAAATCGAAGGTATTGACTACAGCAGGGACAGCGTTCGCAATATTCTCAAGGGTTATGCACCTAAGGACGACGCTGAAAATCGCATTTTCGGTATAAAAAAAGGCTTTGATTTTATCGCCGATAAGAATAACAAAATCACCGAAGAAAATATTTATAAGCTATATATGATGGCTGTCGGTGACTTCCTTGAGGATGAAAGCAAACTGCTTGCAGGCAACAAATACCGTCACGATTCGGTGCATATTCAGGACCTTGCAGGTGAGGTTGCACACACCGGAATTAACCATAACGATTTGCCGAATGCAATGGCAAATTTGGTTAATTTTATCAATGAAAATGACGGTATGAATGAGCTTGAAAAGGCTGCAATTATTCATTTTTATATCGCATATTTGCACCCGTATTTCGACGGAAACGGTCGTATGGCTCGTCTTGTTCACCTTTGGTATTTGGTGCAGCAGGGCTTTGATAATACGCTGTTTATACCGTTTTCAAGCTATATTGTAAAGTCAGTCAAAAAGTACTATGAAGCGTACACATTGATTGAAGAAAATCAAAAGCTGACAGGTGTAATTGATGTAACTCCGTTCATAATCTACTTTGCCGAAAATGTCTACGGCAAATTTGAAAAGCAGGAGATTTCCGTTGATGTGTTCGACTTGTTCAAACAGGCACTTGCAAAAGGTGAAGTAACTGCAAAAGAAGAACAGCTTTGGCAATTTGTTGTCGCAAATTACGGCACTTCAGCCTTTTCAACAAAGCAACTTGAAAAAGATAATGGCAACGCAGCATATGCAACCATCCGTGCCTTTGTGCAGAAATTCGAAAAGTTCGGACTATTGTCTTCTCAAAGCTATGGGAATAGGATGAAGTATAAAATAAAGTAATTGAAAAATGTAAAAATTATCTTATGAGGTTATTGCTTTTAGTATGCTTTGTGTTACGACGGCTTGATTTTTTACAAAAAATAACAATTTTAATAGAGTATTAATTCCGATTCATTGAGCAAAATATTACAGTAACAAAATGAATGAATTGGAGAGGTACAATATGAAAGCAACAGGAATAGTGCGTAGAATTGACGATTTGGGCAGGATTGTAATCCCGAAAGAAATCCGTCGCTCGTTTAGGATTAAAGAGGGTGACCCGTTGGAGATTTATACCGACAGTGAGGGTGAGGTTATTTTTAAAAAATATTCGCCGATTGGGGAACTGTCGAATTTTGCCGGTCAGTATGCCGAGGTTTTGCACAAAAATGCGGGTATGCCCGTTGCGATTATGGATAACGACCATGTGATTGCGGCGTCTGGTATCAGCAAACGCGAAATTCTTGAACGCAGGGTCAGCAAAAGTCTTGAGGAACTTATGGAAAACCGTCAGGTTCATATAAAAACCGACAAGGTGCCGTCGATGAATGCAATCGAGGGGTTTGACCGTCAGGCTCAAATTGTGTATCCGATTGTTTATGGCGGTGATGTAAGCGGTGCCGTGGCAGTTTTTGATGACGGAAAAGGCGGCTTGCCGAGTGAGGCGGATATAAAACTTGTTCAGGTGGCGGCGTCTTTTCTCGGTAAACAGATGGAATAGTCTTGTGCAAGTTGCACAAAAATTCCTCATAAATTTTGTGTATACTATCCACCACATAGAATATGTCAAAATACTATTGCATTTTTTTGAAAGGTGTATATAATAGGGTGCAAGAGAGAGGAAAGTAAGGCAAATGAATTAGATTTGTCAAGATTACGAGGCGTATTCTATGAAGAAATTTGAAAAGGAAGCATACGGCTACATCAAAGATATGTTCGCTCAGCACAATATGGTGAAGCGAGTAGTTATGACGGTAATTTCGATTATCGTGATGGGCTTCGGAATTGCACTTTTTAATGTTTCGGGATTTGGTGTTGACCCCTTTACATCAATGAACATGAATATTTCCTCCACCTTGGGAATCGGCTACGGAACATACCAGCTGATTGTCAATGCCTTTATCATTGTATTTGTTGTGATAGTTGCTCACAGAGGACTTATCGGCGTAGGTACGGTGATAAATATGGTTGGCGTCGGCTACAGTTGCGAATTTTTCAGCGCTCTTATTGCTCCTCATATCAGCAGTAACCTCGCTGTTCGCATCTGCCTACTTGCGGCAGGCATAGTTGTTCTGTGCTTTTCCTGCTCTCTGTTTTTTGTATCAAATATCGGCGTCGGTCCTTATGATTCGCTCAGCTTTATGCTTAGCCAATTTACTCATATACATTACAAATGGCTGAGGGTCATGACCGATATTGCCGTTATTATTATAGGACTTGTGGTAAGCGGAGGCTTGACATCACTTCTTAAAGGTGATATTTCAGGTGTAAAAAATATCGGAATAGGCACAATTATTACTGCCTTTATGATGGGTCCGCTTGTTAATTTCTTTTCAAAGCATGTAACTTCTAAAATTTTGGATGTTAACTATGCAGAACTCAGCCGTGATGTTGCTTTCTTTATGATAAAGGGTGCAATGGTCAAAAACAGAGTTCCTGCCGATTACAATCCGGCAGAGCTTAACATCGATTCTCCCGAATATATGGTTCTCACCGAGGGAGAGCTTAAAGAAATTTAACACCGCAACTAAGGTTGTATGATTATTTCGTCAACCTTTTTATATATAGCCCCTTTTAGATTTTATATAAATTTACTCCATACCCATCAATTTGGGTAACAAAGCGACTCTCGAGTTATCGAGGGTCGCTTTGTTTTAGGCTGTTGACAAATAACGGAAGATGTTAAATAATGAAAATGTTTTAGAATGACAGTAGCTTAAATTGCATAACCACTCATAATTATGCACAAAAAAGTAAAATAAAGTGCATATCTATTGACAGTTTATTAACAAATTTATATAATATAATAAGTATTTACACATACTCTCCAAAATCAAAAAAGCGAAGGAGAAAATATGTTAGGACAGGTTCAGTATTATATTATCCCGGTGTTTATATGCATTTCTTTTCTTGCATTTGTTTTTGCGGGCAAGTCAACACCGGTTCGTAAGGTTTCAAATTATTTTATACTCGGTACAACTATGATTTTGGTTGTAATGTTTTTGGAAATGATTGAAAAACTGTATTTTGAGAATTATACATATGAAAATTGGCAAAGGTGGTTTTGCTCAATTGCGGCATATATTTTGCGGCCGGCGATTATTTATGTTATGGCTTTGACCCCGCTTCGTGACAAACGAAATGTGTTATCGAAGCTGTTATTTGCGGTACCGCTTATCATAAATGCGATATTCTTGTTTATTTCACCGCTTTGCGGCATTGTATTTTACTTTACTCCGGAAAATATTTTTGTCGGCGGACCGTTAAGATTTTTGCCGTTTGTTGTGGGATTGTTTTATCTTGTTTCATTTTTCATTATCAACACGGTTAGGTTGCGTGGCAACAAAAAAATAGTTTTCAGCATTTCGTTTCCTGTAGTTTTTATGAGTGCGGCGGCGTGTTATTTGGAAGCCGTTGCCGATTTAAGGGGAACACTTCCGTTGGTTTTCATAGTCGGATTGCTGTTTTATTATGTGTATTTTTATATGGATTACTACACGAGAGATGTTCTTACCGGTGCATATCAGCGAAATCGGTTTAATCAGGACATAAAAATTGACGGCTACAGATATTTTATTATATTTGATATTAACGGATTGAAGCTGATTAATGATGAAATGGGACACCGTCAGGGTGACAGGGCATTGAGCAGTTTCGGCGAAGCGGTTTGTTCGGTTTTGCCGGAAAAGGCGAATTTTTATCGCATCGGCGGTGACGAATTTGTAATTTTGTATTCCAAGGCTCAGGAAAGCGATGTAGAAAATCTTATGGTTAAAATTAAAAATGCTTTGGATTCGGACGACCTTCCTTACGGATTTTCTTACGGCTATGCCGATTTTGACAAGGCAGAGGATTTCAATGCCGCATACAAGCTTGCAGACAGAAAAATGTACAAATATAAAGAGAATTTCTGGGAAAATTACAAAAAAGACGGTCAAATCGCCTTGAGGAAATACTACAGAGATTAGGACTTTAATACAAATAATTTATCGGTACGGTAAATCAAATTTCAGCGTTTCGCTTTTGATTTGATTGCTGTGCCGATTTTTATTTTGGGATTGTGAGTTTTTTGTGTGGCGAAAATTAAAATTGTTTAATATCTTGACCTTGTTTTGTTATATTTATTTGGTATTATATAGGCACACAAGGAAATAACATAAGGGGATGAGATTATGACAAAAAAATCAAAAATACTCAGCATAGTTTTAATTTTAGTGCTTGTGATTGTTGAATGTTCGCTTGCATTTGTGTGGGTTAAAAGCAACGGCTCACAAGGCTCGGGCGGACAGGCACCGGGCGGAGCAGGCGATTCGTCCAATGTGTCATACAGTGCGAAAAGTGAAATAACGGAGTCGTCAACGGTTGAAAGTGAAAGCTACTCGTCATCGACCGCAGATGAAAATGCTTTATCGGTCAGCGGAGATGTCGAAGTAACTCTTGACGGCATAACTGCTGAAAAAAGCGGTGATTCCGACGGCGGAGATAATACAAGTTTTTACGGTACGAACTCGGCGGTTATTGCAAAGGACGGAGCGAATGTTACGATAACAAACGCTACAATTACAACCGACGCAACGGGTGCAAACGGTGTGTTCTCATACGGCGGAAGTGCAACGACAAATAATTCGTCAAGCGACGGAACAACTGTTAATATCAGCGATTCAACCATTACCACCAAAAAGGACAACTCGGGCGGAATTATGACGACGGGCGGCGGTGTAACGAACGCAAGCAATCTTACGGTCAACACAGCAGGAACATCGAGTGCCGCAATCAGAACAGACCGAGGCGGCGGAACGGTTAATGTAAACGGCGGAACATACACAACAACGGGCAAAGGCTCACCGAGTGTTTATTCAACCGCAGATGTAACTGTGAAAAATGCAAAGCTTGTTGCCAAGAAAAGCGAGGGTATTGTCATTGAGGGTAAAAACAGCGTGAGCATAGACGGCTGTACTCTTGTTGACAGCAACACGGAGCTTAACGGTCAGTCAACGACCTACAAAAACATCTTTTTGTATCAATCAATGTCGGGTGACGCGGCGGACGGTAACTCGTCTTTTACAGCCAAGAACAGTAAAATCACGACAAAAAACGGCGACACATTTTATATTACGAACACATCGGCAACTATCAGCCTTGAAAACAACACGATTGTAAACAGCGATTCAAACGGATTTTTCCTCCGTGCAAAGGCTGATTCGTGGGGAAATTCAGGCTCAAACGGCGGTGATGTAACGCTCACCATGAGCAATCAAACGGCAAGCGGTGATATTTATATAGACTCAACATCCACTCTAGATATGTCGCTTTCGGACGGCTCGTATTATGAGGGCACAATCAACGGTGAAAATTCGGCGAAGTCAATTTCGCTCAAACTTGACAAAACTTCAAAAATAAAACTCACCGGCGACACTTATCTTACAAGTCTTGACGATGAGGATTCAAGTTATTCAAATATTGATTTTAACGGCTATAAGTTGTATGTAAATTCAAAGCAGATTAATTCGTAAGTTTAACGAATAATTTTCAAATTATTATTAAAAATTAAAGCCTCCCCTTTTAATGTTATAAAGGGGAGGTGCTGAGTGCAACGAAGCGGAAGGGTTTTACCTTTATTAACCCCTCAGTCATGCTAAAGCACGACAGCTCCCTTTGATTTCAAACAAGGGGAGCCATAATAGGTTTTTATAAGTTCGATATTCTGAACACCCTGACATCGTGTGACGGAACAGTTGTTTTGATTGTATCGGAGTGGAAAATTTCTTCACTCCACAAATTCTTGATTTGTGCTTTGCTTACGCGTGAAATTTTAAGATACTTAACGTTTTTGAGCATTTCAAGGTCAAATTCGATTTCTTTTTTGCTTTTGCCTTTGTTGAAAAAGCAAATGGCGATATCTCCGTTTGAAAGCGGACGGGCAAGAACATCAACTCTGCCGTTTTTGCCGATGAGTTTTGCCGGCTTAACAAGTGTGTCTTGGTCGATACGGATAAGGTTTTCGTTTGTAACGATTTTGAGAATTGCGTCGCTCTTTTTCGAGCCGTTTTGAAGTTCTCTTACATCGTTGCCCAAAACAAGCGGAGCAGCCATCATACACCAAAGCGAAAAGTGTGCACGGTTTTCCTCAATAGTGAGATTGCCGTTGCCGACTTCAAGCATATCGGGGTCGTTGATGTGACCCGGTGACGCACATTTATACATAGCTACTGTGCGGTTGTATATCCAAACAATGCTTTTCCATTTTGCCATAATATCGTGGGTTGTACGCCACATATTGCCTGCCTTTGCACCCCAATTCCACGGGTGATTTGTGCCCCATTCGCAAATTGAATAGGTGATAGGCTTTTGCGGTTCTCCCGAATACATTGACCAAGCGTGCGAAGCGTCTTCAAGTGCCTTGCCCATTCGTCTGTACTGAATATATGACGAGTCGGCACGGGTAACAACAGGATTGAGAAGCGTAATAACATTTTCTCCCGACGAAAGCTTGATAACTGTTTGAAGTCTTGCGTCCGGCGTAAATGCAAATGTAGGCGGAAAGAAAACTTCGTTTGTGTTGCCGTTTACATTGATTTGAAGATAAGCACTCTTTTTGTTTACCATCTTCTTGTAATGAACGGTGAAAACATATTCGCCGCCCTGTGCGACATCAATTCTGAACTGAGCTTTGCCGGCACCGTGGTTCAAAAACGCAATGCCTTTTTTGGTAGGCAAATCGTCAACCTTGATTGCTTTTGCTCTGCCGGAATATTTTGCACGGTCGGGCGTGAGTTTAATAAATTCTCTTTCGCCTTTGCGACTGATTCCGATATATTCAATAATCGGCGTCTTGCCGCTGATATACTGATGATGACAAAAATCGTATTTGAAAAATTCAACACCCCAAGAGGCAAAGGTTTTTGCATCGATTTCCTCGTTGCCGAGAGAAGCCGGTAAATCTTCGCAGGTATATGTGCCGTTTGAAGTGTAAAGACCCATTTTAAGACCCATTTGGTTGATTTTTCTGCCAAGTTGAGCCATACCGCTCGGAAAGGTTTCAAGGTCGCCCTGAAGCATACCGTTTTCATCTCTCATTGAGCTGTGCCAGCAGTCGTCAATGTTGACATATTTATATCCCGCGTCGGCAAGACCGGTATCAACCATAGTCTTTGCAATATCAAGAACAGTGTCCTCATCTATGTGATTACGCAAAGTGTTCCAGCTTGACCAACCCATAATCGGGGTTTTGCTGCCACCGTTATAATCCTCGTCTTTTTTGTAGTCGATTGTTATTTTTGACGGCGGAAAAGCTTTCATTGCACAAATCGGACAGTTGCCGTCCGCCTTTGTTGACAAAAACCATGTAACAAACAATACAACGGCAATTGCAATTAATACGATTAAAATAATAAGGAATATCATAACAGTCCTATCTCCTCAAAGTATTCAAATTCCTTTTGAGCCTCCGCCCTCGTTTCATCACTTGCAAGGGATGAGGTTGCTTCTTTTACAAAGTCTTTTTTGTTTTTAAAATTATATATAATTCTGTATATCCAGCAAAACGGCAACAGATAAGGTCTGCCGTCAATAAACTTGACATACGGTATGTTTTTCATCTTTTTGTACGACGGAAAGATGAGAGCCAGCTTGGTTGCAAAACCGTCTGTATGGCCGTCCTCGAGTGCCTTACGCCTTACCACAGCCGCCTTGTTGCGGTTGATGTTGCCAAATGCACCGAAATTCAGCAAAAAATCTTTTGTCCTGTCTGTTTCAACATTATATTTTTTGCCGACGCCGAACCAATCGTAGCAAACCGAAAAAACGATTTGCGAAAAGCGTTTCAAATTAAGCTCGTCAGCCTTATTCACAACGCTGTCAATGTCAGGCGAAAACTGTCTGATGAAAACGGCAAGGTCAAGTATCATCTTAACTCCGGCACCGTAAAACCAAAAGTGGTGTGCAATGTGAGTGAGCAAATACAGCAGGTTGTATTCCGCTTCAAACTCGCCGCAAAAACCGACATATTTTGCGTGTTTAACGGCGTCTTCGAAATAGGTTTGAGCGTCTGCATTACCTACTCTACCGCTGATAATCTTTGTGTGGCACTCAAGCACAACATCGCCTTTGCAATAGTTATAAACCGGTCCGTTGTCCTCGGTCAATTCAAATCCGTTTGATATAAAAAGTTTTTTCGCCTTTTCTCTGTCGCCGAGGTTTATAAGAACATCTATATCGCTCATTAAGCGAAGTTCGGGAACAGGGAAGTACTCTTTAAGCTGTGCACCCTTGAAAAAGATGTGGTCGATTTTGTTTGCCGTCAACAATTCGTTGATTTCGCAAACGACATCTTTTTGCATATCGTAATTGACTATTGCATCGTAAAACGCATTTTTAAACAGCTCAAACGCGTTTTTGTTATTTTGCAGGGACTCGTTATCCTTAACCGTCGAAAAAACGATAGGTGCCAAATTATGGGCGTTACAAAGCTTGTAAAACAAACCCCAATCGCCGTCAAATTGAATATTCGGTTTTTTGTTTTCAAAATACGCTCCGAGGCAAAGGAGCATATATTCCTGTTCTTTAGTCATTAAAATACTGCCATATTAAATACTTTTGACAAAATCGTCATTATAATTCCGGCACAAAATACGCCTATTGAAATTACGGCAAAGCTTTTCTTTCTGTCAAGGTTTAACAGGGAAGCAAGGAGCGAACCCGTCCAAGCACCTGTGCCCGGAAGAGGAATTGCAACGAATATAAGCAGTCCCCAAATGCCGTACTTGTCAATTTTATCCCGTTTTTTGAGTGTTTTTTCTTCAAGCCAATAAATCGGTTTGTTGATTCCCGGCACCTTTTTGAGCAATTCAAAAATTTTGTTTATCAAAAGCAAAATAAACGGAATAGGTAATATATTACCTAAAAAGCTGATTATAAAGCCCTTGAATATATTCATTTGCAGCAGGCTGATTGCCGTGAACATACCGAGTCTGCATTCCAAAACAGGGCAGAGCGATATAATGAATACAACAAGCCAATCGGGAATTCCGTGAGAAGATAAAAACTCCTGTAATGATGTAACAACTTCGTGCATAAAATCACCTTTATATTATATTGTGTTCGTTAAGAAAATTATATGCACTCGAAAGAATGTTCTTGTCATTTTCAAATTTCAACAGATTCATCGCCTTGTCATAGGTGAGCCAAATATAATCTTCGATTTCTTCCTTTTGGATAACAGTGGAAGTGTCCTGCGTCGTGCCGACAAAGATAGTAACCATTTTGTCTATTTTGTCGCGGATTTTGTACTTTGACACACAGCTGAAGCCGTCAATAATATTGATGTGAATACCGGTTTCCTCAAGTACTTCACGGTAGGCGGTTTCGTGAGGTGTTTCTCCGGGTTCGATATGACCCTTTGGGAAGCCCCAATGTGCCGAGCGGTTATTTTTGATTAAGAGGTACCTGACCTCGCCTTTGATATCCCTGAAAACAACTGCACCGCAACTGAATTCATACAGACAGTCAAGCCTGTATGTAGGGAAGTCCTTTTCAACATCAATATATTCTTTGATGTCATTGATTATGAAGCGGGTACTTTTCGGCGCCACAATCCAAATATAATGATTATTCTTTCTGTCGCATAATATGGCAATAACTCTGCCGTCAAAATTGCGAACGGGATGATGGATGCCCATAACGAATGCATCCTGATTTTCTGTATTATATACAGTGCCGAAATTTAATGGATAGGTGTAGCCCGCTTCGTCCGTTGAGCCGATAGGATGTTCTATCTTAACTCTAACATATTTTCCGAGCATTTTTTCACCACCGAGTATAAAGTTATATATGGGTCTATTATACATAATTTTGGCAAGATATACAACCCTTAAAGCATAAAAAATATAATTTCAAACTGTTGTCAAAGCTCACAAAACACGCCGATATATAAACGAATCACATCAGTTTCTGTTTATTTGTTTCGTTTGGTTGCGTTTTTTGGTGCGTAATCTTTCATTTCGGGTATTGCTCCGCCCGATACCGCCCAAAAATAGAGACTTGCCACACTGCAATACGGGCTTAATCTGCGGCGGTACTTTTCAAACAGCTTACGGTCGATTTTTCTGTGGTGATAAACCATTCTCATTCCGCGTTGAATTGCCAAATCGTCAAAGCTCAGTATATTCGGTCTTTGCATACAAAACAGCAATATCATTTCTGCCGTCCAAACGCCTATGCCTTTGAGTGATGACAGTTCCTTGATTGCTTCTTCGTCGTTCATATGCCAAACTTTTTCTATGTCAAAATTTCCGTTTTTGACTTTGCTTGCAAAGTCCGTTATATATTCGGCTTTTTTAAAGCTCATTCCGAGTGATTGAAGCGTGTCCGCACCGGCGTTAAGTATCGTATCTGCGTTTACCGTGCCCAAAGTATCGGTTATTCTCTGCCAAATTGTTTGTTGTGCTTTTGTGGAAATCTGCTGACCTACAATATGATGGACGACGGACGAAAACAGGTCGCTGTCAACCTGTCGCTCAATCATACCTATTTTATCAATAACTTCGGCAAGGCGTTTGTCCTTGCTTTTTAAATATTCAATTTCATTTTGTCCGTATTTAAAGTACATAGTTCAACCTGCCTTTTTACTATATTACCATAGTTAAAAGAAAAAAACAAACGGTGCAACCTTTTCGGGTTGCACCGCCTTTTTAACTTCTTTCAGTTTTTTGTCAGAAGTATTTAATTATTAGCCTGCGATTGACTGAAGCAAATCAACAAGGTTTTCGATAACTGTATCCGCATCGCCCTTGAGCATTCCAAGAACTTGGTCAACTACGCCTGCGATACTGTCGCTCAAACCTCCGAGAAGTCCGCTGAGGAGGTTAACGATTGTGTTGTAGTTATCCTTATAGTTGATTGTGTTAATGATGTATCTGAGAACAGCGATGAGTGTTTCATCCTGGTCTGCCTGAACAGCAATTCTTGTGCCGAATGTTGCTACCTGTGAAGTTGTTGAAACAACCTTACCGTGGCTTGCAAGCTGGAACCAATCAATTTCAGGAAGTACGATGCCGAGAGGCTGACCGCTGATTTTGATTGTGCCGAGAATGCCGTTGAGGAGTGAAACAACATTGTCTGAACCGATTACAGGTTCAAGTGTTGCTTTAAGGTTATATACATCAACCTTTACATCCGACTCAATACCAATCTTAGCAAGAAGTGCGTTTACATCAACGCCGAGTACATCAAGTACAACATTTACATTGATAATCGGTTTAATTGCATCGAGGAGAGCCGATACAGGAGTCAAAAGGTTGTCAATCAACTGAAGCAAACCGTTGTTTGCAAAGAAGAGTGAAAGGTTCGGAAGAATATCTGCAAGCATTTCAACAGGTGCGTTGAGAATATCTTCTACCTTATCCATAAGAGGATTGAGAATGTCAAGGAGAATAGCGTCATAAGCCTTTTCCATATCCATTCTGTAATCATACTGAGTCTTAATGTTGTATACTCCGAATGCCTCAAGAAGAGGAACGATGAATGAAGTATAGCCGTTTGAACCCGGTATGCTTACAATGTTGAAGAGATTGAGATTGCCGTTGTTCAAGAGAACATCAAGAACGCCGTAGATAGGACGAAGAACTGCTACAAGTGCATTGAGGAATGTTTCTCTGTCCTTAACGCCCCACTTGAGGTCTTCTTTCTTAACATTCTTCCAGCTGCCTGCAGCGGAAATTACCTTTGCAGCCTTGCTGTATGTCTTACCGTATCTCTTATCTGTAAGAAGATTTGCAACATTTGTTGTTGTGAAGTCGATATCCGTCTTAGCAAGGAGGGCTGTAAGTGAACCCATATCGCCAAGGTCAACACCGTCGATTGCACCGTAAAGACCGCAAGCGATTGTGGTGATTACATTGTCTGTATAAGCCATATTGCCTATAAGACCGAGGAGACCGCCCTTGTCTGTGAGAAGTCCGCTAACCAAACCGTCAAGCATCGGAGCAAGCTTTCTGCAGAACTCTTCATCCATATTGCCGAATGTGAAGTCGTACTTCTTTGTCTTGAAGTTGCTGTAATCGAAGAACGAATCCTGTGCACCGTTTTGTGTAAGGAAGTAGAATACAGCTCTTACAATGTCATCCTTTGATGCAACCTTGAGAGAAGAGAATACGCAGTTAAGAATGTTTCTTATTGTTTCGTTATTCTTGATAGCCGCAATGCTTGAAAGCATTGAGTTAAGAGTTGTTGCGTTCTTAATAAGTACATCGCCGACATATCTGAGAAGAGCTACAAACATTTCGCCCTTATCAGCCTTAACCATCAATCTTGTATATTCGCCGTCGTCATTCTTTGCCTTGCTCTTTGCGGTAACAACCTTACCGTGTGAAGCAATGTCTTCAAATGTGAATGACGGAATCTTGATATTGATATTGTTCTTCTTAAGAATCTTCTTAACAAGAGGAAGAATAATGTCTTGAATGTTGCACTTTGAAAGGTCAGTCAGCTTGAGGTTAAGCTTAACATTTACGCCGAGTGCATCGGTAACAATTGTGCCGAGTGACTTGCCGGTGATTTGCTTGATGAGCTTATCAACATTAATGCCGTTCTTCTTGAGGATGCCGATAACGCCCTTCTTTGAAGTGATAGGAGCAAGCAAGTTGCTTACAGCCTGAGCCAATCCGTTGCTGTCAATGAAGTAAGCAAGGTTTGGAAGGATTGAAGTCAATGTGCTGCCCGGAGCTTCAAGAACTCTGTCAACCAAGCCGACAATCGGGTTGAGAATGTCAATAATGAGGTTATCCTTTGCGTCTTCATAATCGGAAAGATATTCGTCATATGTTACAAGGTCGTCATCGCAAAGCAATGCTTCAAGGATAGGGATGATTGCATTTTCGTAGCCGTTTGTGCCGAAGTTTACTTCTGTGTCTGAAATTACTTCAAGTGCTGTCTTTGCAACGCCGTTGATGTCAAGCTTGAATGTTGAATTCTTATCGCTTGCGTTGCTGTCGATTGTAAGGGTGAGAACACCCTTCTTGATTTCAAGGTAAAGCTTGCAACCGTACGCGTCGCTTTCCTTAATGCCGAATGTTGTCTTTTCAACATTGATTTCCTTAACCATCTTGAGCAATTCGTCTTTTGCGTCTTGGTCAAGTTTAAGGTCAACGCCCTTACCCTCTGCAAGGAAGATTGAAAGAACGCTGTTTACAGGACGGAGAAGTGCAGCGAGTGCATTTACAAATCCTGTTTGAGCCTTTGAAGAACCGTTCTTGAAGCCCCAGTTGAGCTTAGTAACTTTGCTCCAGCTCTTAGCCTTCTTCAAGCCTGCAGCAGCTGAAGAATAAGTCTTGCCGTAGCTTGAATCCATAAGAATGTTTGCAACACCCTTAGGTGAGAAGTCAAGACCGAGTGATTTGAGAAGGTCTGTTACATCAGCTTTCTTTGCGGCAGTGTAAATTCCGCCGTAAACTGTTGTGGTGAGCTTTGTAAGGTTTTCGTTTGTGTAAATCAAGCCGTTTACAAGAGTTGCCAAATCGTCAACATCGAGTACGCCCAAATCTTTAAGGAGAGGGAATACATTTTGTACAAGCTTGTCGAGATTTTCTACAGCCTCGTCTGCTTCGGAAGCTGTAATGCCCTGAGGATATACAAATGTTTTTGTAATCTTGCCGGCATATTCCTTGAATGTCCAGTAAACTTCGGTAGGACTTTGTGTTACATCAAGGATTGCACTGATTATTGCAAGAATCTGACCCGGGTCGAGTGATTCAAGAAGGCTTACGAGTTCAGGAACCGCATTCTTAACCAATCCGAGAATTACAGGTGAGCTCAAAAGTACATCAACAACATAGCCGAAGATGAGGAGAAGTGCGTCACCCGGTGTGCTTGCGTTTGCAAGTGCCGTCCAGTTAATGCTCTTGAGAGCAACAAGCTGACCGACTGTCATATTCAGACTGCTGATTTTGATATTCTTGATAAGTGAAACAATGATGTCCGACTTAGGAAGAGTAACGCTGATTGAAAGACCCGATGAGAAAATGCTTACTTTCGAGCAGATAAATCCTACAAGTGAAGGAGCGGCAAGATAATCTTTTGAGCCGATAACTGTTGCAAGGCCGTTAAGAGTGTAATTAACCGAAGCAAGTGCGTTGTCAACGATTGTTAGAAGTGCCTTGTCGTTAAGGATTTCTCCAAGTGAGCTTACAAGGTTTACAAGGAATGTTGCAGGAGCCTTGTAGAACTGAGTGAGAATGCTTGAAAGCGGAGTAAGAATACCGTTTACAAGCTGTTCACTGCCTTTGAGTGAATTCCAAGATTCTTTTGAAAGAACGCCTGTTGCACCTGTGTGTTTTGCAACTGCACTGAGAACCGGCTCAACAACGCCTGAGTAGAGGTTGTCTTTCTTTGATGAATCTGTGTACGAGTATGTTAATACAGCACCCAAAACTGCTCCGACCGGTGAAAGTGCATCGCCGAGAGCACTGTAGAAGCTGTTCTTGTCACCTGATGAGATGCCGAAGCTTACCTTGCCGACATCGCTCCAGTGCTTAATGTTCTTGAGGTCGCTTGCCGCCGATGCGGAGGATACGCGAACCGCAAGTGAGTCAGGTGAATAAATACCGTTTATTGCAGAAGCAACACAATGATAGCTGTCGCCGCCTCTGATAACGCCTGTGTTAACATCATAGAATACATAAACCACAATGTTTTCAAGTAACTTATAAGTCTTTGTTACAAGGTTAGAAAGATTGTCGTTTGTATATACCTTGTCGGCATCAACTTTGCCGTCCTTGGCAGTTGTGTCGAACACCTTGAGATAATCATCTAATAATGTAAATAAATAATTTGTATTCTTTTCACCAATGTAGTTTGAAACGGATGTGAGAAGACCTGCGAGGATGTTCTCGTTTGAGTTCAAAGTAAAATCATTGAGTGAAGAGTTATCAAGGAGAGATGCGAGGATTTTGTCGAGCTTTGTGAGCAATTCATTTGCAGTTGAAATGTTCTTGCTTGTTAATACTTTGCTCGTGTCGTACTTCTTGTTAGCCTTTGACGAAGTAACAAGCGTAGGCTTCTTTGAAGTACTTGTTGAAGTGCTTGTGCTTGTCGAAGATGACGAGCTTGATGAGCTTGACGCTCTCTTTGGATTCTTAGTATTATTTTCTTTTATATCATTAATGAGTGGGATAATACCTTTTGATTTGCCGTTTTGGGTAAATGTGATATTGGAAATGAGGTAATAGCCCGATTCAAGTGACAAACCTACAAAGTTCTTTCTGCCGCCTTGATTCTCAAATGTGAATGAAGCGTCATCTTTTCTTGTGAGGTCGAAGAAGCCGTTGAGCACATCCGTAAGAATACTTGTGTCTCCGAGACCGCCGAGAGAATTGAGAAGACCTGCAACAAGAGGAATATTGTTTGTAAGCTTGTTGTCGGTAGAAACCGTGTCGTTAACAATGTCAAGAAGACTGTTAATCCATGTTCCTACAAAAGCGTTCATAAATGAGTCAAGAACTTTTACAGGTTCATTTTCGGTAGCCAATGCTTTGAAGTCTTCAAGACCTGCATTGTAAGTCTGCGTGATAGTCTTGTCTCTGTATGCTTTGCTCTTTGTTGTGAACTTGCCTGAGTAGAGGTAAGTCCAATCGGAATTTACGCCGTATTTCTTTATGAACTTCTGACCGATTTTGTCAATAAGTTTAGGAAGTGAAACGGCGATGTTGTTAAGACCTCTTTGAGTTATGTTAGCGTCGCCGGATGTGCTTGCTGTATATCTGTAATCTTCGTGTGTACTGTCAGCCGCACATTCAGCGATATACTCTTCTGTTGCTTCAAGGGCAAATCCTGCAATTTCAACAATAAGTTCGTTGAGACCTGCGGCAAGCTTTGCGTCCATATTTTTTGCAAGTGTTGCTTTAAGGTCAAGATTCATTATTGCCTTATCTGCAGCATATACGCCGGTGAACATAATTGTGTCGCCGTCTATGCCATCAGCTTTTTCAAAGCCCTTGCTCTTGAGGAAGTCGCTGTATGTTCCGCAATAATCTTGAGCTTTTGCCTTGTCGCCTGCAAAGTATGCAAAAATGCCCGGAAGAATTGTATTAAGGTCAAATGACGAATCGGTTACACCGATTTTTGTGT
>CAVBQD010000031.1:0-16897 GCA_963597385.1 bacterium
ATGACCGTGATGCAATTTATGACCGAATGAGAGATAACTTGCGAAATAATCCGCAGAAAGCATACCGCTTATACCGTGAATTTACCGCTAAAAAAAGTTTTGGCGTCACAATTCAAAAATCAAAGAGAATATTCTTATTGAGAAGAATATTCAAAACCGTTATTACAGACTAAATAAACAACGAAAGAGAGATTATGAAAGATGACAAAAAGAAATACAGATTTTACTTTACCTATGCAGTCGCTTGATGATTTGTTTTCGACACAAGAACAGCGAGATGATAAAAAATTAGAGCGAGTGCAAAACATTCCGCTTTGCAAGTTGCACCCATTCAAAGACCACCCTTTTAAGGTGCAAAATAATGAGGAGATGAAACGAATGATTGAGAGCATTAAAAAAGTCTGAGCAATCACTCCGGCTGTGGCAAGACCGCTTGAAAACGGCGGTTATGAAATTATTTCAGGTCACAGGCGACTTGCGGTTTATCAAGAACTCGGACTTGAAACAATGCCGGTGATTGTTCGTGAGATGACCGACGATGAGGCAATAATCGCAATGGTGGATGCCAATTTGCAAAGAGAAACAGTTTTGCCGAGCGAAAAGGCGTTTGCTTATAAGATGAAACGAGACGCTTTGAATCATCAAGGTGTAGCTTCTCCCCAAGTTGGGGAGAGGTTACTCACCGTAGAAAAAATCGGTGCTGACAGTGGCGACAGTAAAAATCAAGTTTTGAGATATATTCGCTTAACTTATTTAATACCCGAACTGCTTGCAATGGTAGACGAGGGCACAATCGCATTTAACCCGGCGGTTGAAATTTTCTACTTATCAAAAGACGAGCAATGCGTTTTGCTTGACGCTATGGAACTAAACGACTGCACACCGTTCCACGCTCAATGTATTCGGCTAAAGAAATTATCCCAAGCGGGTAGCCTTGACAGCCAAATTATTTACGGCGTTATGTCGGAAGAAAAGCCGAATCAAAAGGAACAAATCAAATTCAAGCGTGAGGATTTCAAAAAGTATTTTCCGTCAAATTACACCGACGAGCAAATACGAAAAGATATATTAAAAGGCTTGGAACTTTTAAGAAAACAAAGAGAACGAAACCGAGACGCTCGCTGATTCGTACAGAAGTGTACGCAGCCTGTATTTCTTGATGCGAACGAATTGCAACATGTATTTGAAGTAGTCAAAGGGACAAAGCTGGAACTTCCTGTATTAGTAGCCGCATTCTACGGACTTCGACGAGGCGAGGTTGTGGGGCTGAAATGGGAC
Organism: bacterium; assembly: GCA_963597385.1. Lineage (GTDB taxonomy): Bacteria > Bacillota > Clostridia > Oscillospirales > Acutalibacteraceae > Eubacterium_R. The sequence continues at coordinate 1,279 of CAVBQD010000031.1, forward strand.
GCTATTGATTTTGAAAGGGGAACAATCACCATTAAGCATACGGTTACTTCGGTGCAGATAGACGGTAAAACAAAAATGTACGCACAGGACTCTGCAAAAACAAAATCCAGTATGCGTACACTTCCGTTGGTCGGTAGTTTTGCCGAATATTTCAAAGAGGTTAAAGCGGCACAAGAGGTCAATAAAAAGGTTTGCGGTAACTGCTACAATTATGAATATGACGGCTATGTTTTTGTTGATGAATTGGGTAATCTGATGAAACCCGATTATTTAACAAGCCAATTTCCGATATATATTCAAAAGCACGGTTGTAAAAGAATGCGTTTTCACGATTTAAGGCACAGTTGTGCAAGCCTGCTTCTTGCTAACGGAGTTCCGCTCAAACAAATTCAGGAATGGCTGGGTCACAGTGATTTTTCCACTACCGCTAATATCTATGCTCATCTTGATTACTCGTCAAAGTTATCTTCGGCAAGTGCTATGGTACACGGAATGGCATTGCCCGAAACAGTAAATTTCGGCAACAAATGGCAAACAATCATAAAGTAATTTTGAAAATAGTTTGTAAAAAGGGAATGCTTAAGTAATAAAAAGCCGTCACAAGCGATATATTGCTTGTGACGGTAATGCTGGCGGAGACGGAGGGATTCGAACCCTCGTGCCCGTGAAGGCAAACGCATTTCGAGTGCGCCCCGTTATGACCACTTCGATACGTCTCCGTATATAAAGGCAAAGTTTGCTTCGCCTTATTTTTTATTTACAGCTGAAAGTTTGTGATATAACTGTCAATACATTCCTGAATGATTTTGACAGCTTCTTCTTTTGGCTTAACTTCAGTTACAGATGTGTTTTTGTCGTGTTCAAGAGATTTGTACACCTCAAAGAAGTGTTTGATTTCATCAAATCTGTGACTTGGAAGCTGGTCAATATCGGTGTAGCTGTTATAATTAGGGTCGTTTATCGGAACAGCAATGATTTTTTCATCTCTTGCACCGCCGTCTTCCATAATCAAAACACCGATTGGCTTACATTCTACTATAGTCATAGGTCTGATTTGCTCACTGCAAAGCACCAAAACATCAAGAGGGTCGTTGTCGCTGGCATAGGTTCTCGGAATAAATCCGTAGTTGGCAGGGTAGTGAGTTGATGTGAAAAGAACTCTGTCAAGTTTGAGCATACCGGTTTCCTTGTCAAGCTCATACTTGTTTTTGCCGCCTTTTGAAATCTCAATTACAGCGTAGAACTGGTCTTTTTTAATACGCTTAGGAGATATGTCGTGCCAAATGTTCATAAACGTGCCTCCTTAAATTGTCTTACAGTATAATAACATTATCATCACCGTTTGTCAATTTTAAATTTGCATTTTTTTCTTTTCGGTGCTATTATATTACATATTAATTGTACAGGAGGACATTATGGTTGCAATTATCGATTACGGTGCCGGCAATCTTCAAAGTGTAAAAAAAGCTTTGGATTTTATCGGTGCGGAAAGTGTGGTTACGGATAACAAAGATGAGATTAATGCGGCGTCTCATATTATTCTTCCCGGAGTCGGTTCGTTTGCCGATGCTATGAATTGTATCAGAGAGCGAAATCTTGAGGATACAATCAAAAAATCGGCGGACGGCTCAAAATATTTTCTCGGTATTTGTCTCGGACTTCAACTTCTTTTCGAATCGAGCGAGGAATCACCGGGAGTTGACGGCTTGGGTATATTTAGAGGGAATATTGTTACCATTCCGAAAAATAACGGACTAAAGGTTCCGCATATCGGATGGAACAGTGTAAAGTTAAATCAAACAGACGGTATATTTGAAAATATTAAGGACGACAGTTATTTTTATTTTGTCCATTCTTACTATCTTAAAAATGCCGAAACCGATATTGTTGCCGGTTCAACCGAGTACGGCGTGCCTATTCAGTGTGCCGTACAAAAAGGCAGAGTTGCCGCAACACAGTTTCACCCCGAAAAAAGCAGTGAGGTCGGTCTCACACTTCTTCGCAATTTTGTTAACAGGGAGGACTGAATATGTACGCAAAAAGAATAATTCCGTGCTTGGATGTTAAAAATGGTAGAGTGGTAAAAGGCGTTTCTTTTGTTGATTTGCGTGATGCAGGCGATCCTGTTGAATGTGCGGCGGCTTACGATAAACAGGGAGCAGATGAACTTGTACTTCTTGACATAACCGCAACTCACGAGGGTAGAAGTACGATGATTGATATTGTGTCACGCGTGGCGAACACTGTGTTTATTCCTTTTACTGTTGGCGGCGGTATCAAAACCGTTGATGACTTTAAGGAACTTTTGCGTGCCGGTGCGGATAAAATTTCTGTTAACTCGGCGGCGGTTCGCAATCCCGATTTGATTAATGAGGCGTCATATAAATTCGGTTCACAATGCGTTGTTGTTGCCATTGATGCAAAGCGTAAAACAGATGGCGGCTGGGAGGTTTACCTTAACGGAGGCAGAATTCCTACCGGTATTGACGCTGTTGAATGGGCTGTTGAAGCCGAAAAGCGGGGAGCAGGCGAGATTCTTTTGACTTCGATGGATTGCGACGGTCAAAAAACAGGATACGATATTGAACTTACCCGAGCAGTGTCGGAAAAGGTCGGTATTCCGGTTATTGCTTCGGGCGGTGCCGGCAAGGCGGAACACTTTTTGAACGCTTTTGTTGACGGCAAGGCAGACGCGGTTCTTGCGGCAAGCCTTTTCCATTTTAATGAATTGCCTATTCCGGTGCTTAAAGAATATCTTGAAAATAATAATGTCAGTGTAAGAAGATGATAATTTGACAAACAGTGAAAATGCGGCTGCCGATAAACAGTACAGAAAAATGACAAAAACTCCGGTGAATAAATTAATATTTGCCCTGTCAATTCCTACTGTTATCAGTATGCTCATTACAATGATTTATAATATGGCAGACACATATTTTGTGTCTAAAATAAGCGTTTCCGCATCCGGTGCAACAGGCGTTGTTTTCAGTCTTATGGCTGTTTTTCAGGCGTTTGGATTTATGTTCGGTCAGGGTGCCGGCTCAAATGTTTCAAGGCGTCTCGGTGCAAAAGATGTTGAAACCGCAAGAAAGTTTTGCTCGACGGCTTTCTTCTGGTCACTCGGAGTAAGTATTCTTATTGCGGTTTTAGGCTTGATTTATTTGGACAAGCTTATGACATTCCTCGGAAGTACGCAAACTATTTTGCCGTATGCAAAGCAGTACGGATTTTACATTCTTATAGCCGGTCCGGCGATGTGCACAAGCTGTGTTATGAATAACATTTTGAGATATGAAGGGCTTGCAAGACTTGCTATGATTGGCTTAACATCGGGCGGTATTCTTAATATTGCACTTGACCCTTTGTTTATTTTTGTGTTCAAAATGGGAATTTCGGGTGCCGGACTTGCAACTGCAATCAGTCAATATTTGAGTATGGCAATTTTGATTTCTGCATTTTTATTTAAAAAGTGTCAGTGTCGCATTAATCCGAAATATATAATGCTCAACGGCAAATTTGTTTGGGAAATTGTCGCGACGGGCTTCCCAAGCTTTATGCGTAACGGACTCAGCAGTCTTTCAACTATGGTTTTGAATGTTATGGCGTCGCCGTACGGTGACGAGTGCATAGCCGCAATGAGCATTTCAAACAGATGCTCAATGTTAATTTTCAGCGTGAGCGTCGGTATCGGTCAGGGCTTTCAACCTGTCAGTGCCTTTAATTACGGAAGCAAGGACTTCGACCGTGTTCATAAAGCAATTAATTTCCTGTGGGTTTACGGTACTGTTACCGTAACGGTTTTGTCGGGCGTTATGTTTGCTTTCGCACCTTGGGTTGTCGGTAGGTTCAGAAACGAAACCGAGGTTGTCGAAATCGGAGCAAGGGCTCTTCGCTATCTTTGTGCTTCACTTATTCTTTTGCCGACGGCACTTACGGCTAATATGACCTTTCAAAGCGTCGGTAAAAAAGGAAGGGCACTGTTTCTTGCGTGCTGTCAAAACGGACTTTTCTTCGTTCCGCTTGCACTTGTTTTGCCAAAATTTTTCGGGCTTGTCGGTTTGGAACTTTCACAACCGATTGCTTATGCTATGGCGGCAATTGTATCCGCTCCGTTTTTAATCGCTTTCAAAAAACATTTAAGAAATTATTAAGATTTGATTTGTTGACTTTTATACATCTGTATGTTATATTTAGAGCAAGACAGGGGAGTAATTCCGCGGCTATCGTGAATTAAGTCAACATCATGCCAAAATAGGCTGGCTTAATTGTAAAGAATGAGACTTGTGCATAGTGTAATACTATGTATGGGTCTTTTTTATATATAAAATTGTAATTGTAGGATAAGCACTGCTTATCTGTTTTTGAAACTTTTTTATATTTTGGAAAGGGGTATTGTATGAAAGAGTATTTAAAAAGCAAAGATGATGTCTTATCAAAAGTCAAGTCCGGTTATGCGGGACTTTCTTCTGCCGAAGCGTCATCAAGGCTTGAACAAAACGGCAAGAATAAACTTGCCGAGAGCAAAAAGACAAGTATTGTAAAACGCTTTTTGTCACAGCTTGCCGACCCGATGATTATTATTTTGATTGTAGCCGCAGTTATCAGTGCGGTCACTGCAACAGTGGGCGGCGAGGGTGAAAGCTACGCCGATGTAATAATCATTATGATTGTTGTAATTATCAATGCGGTTTTGGGCGTTTATCAGGAAAGTAAGGCGGAAAAGGCGATTGAAGCCTTGCAAGAAATAGCCGCCGCTACATCAAAGGTCGTTCGTGACGGTAAAATCGTTACCGTTAAAAGCGAAGATGTGGTTGTAGGTGATATTATTGTACTTGAAGCAGGAGACAGCGTACCTGCCGATTGTCGAATTGTCGAGTGTGCCTCACTTAAAATTGAAGAATCCGCACTTACGGGCGAATCCGTTCCCGTCACAAAAACCGACGAACCCATTGACCCGCTCGGTTCGGATAATGTTCCTTTGGGCGACAGAAAAAATATGTGCTATATGGGCTCGTCTGTTGCATACGGCAGAGGTAAAGCCGTTGTTGTTGCAACCGGTATGGATACCGAAATGGGCAAAATCGCCGATGCGATTACACAGGCAAAAGATGAGGAAACTCCTCTTCAAATCAAACTCAATCAACTTTCAAAGATTTTATCTTTTGTCGTTTTGGGTATCTGCGTATTTATTTTTGCATTCGATATTATCCGTGCACTTGTTGTAGGTGACGCAATAACCTTTTCGTCAACCCTTTCGTTCTTTATGGTTGCCGTGTCGCTTGCCGTTGCCGCAATTCCGGAAGGTCTTGCCGCCGTTGTAACAATCGTTTTGTCAATCGGCGTAACAAAAATGTCAAAGCACAACGCGGTTATCCGTAAACTTACTGCGGTTGAAACTCTCGGTTGTACGCAAATTATTTGTTCGGATAAAACCGGTACTCTCACTCAAAATAAAATGACGGTTGTTGATTATAAGGGTACCGACGAAAAATTGCTCGCAACAGCAATGGCACTTTGCTGTGATGCCGAACTTCAGGATGACGGTACAATTAAAGGCGAACCTACGGAAGCCGCCCTTGTTGCTTATGCCGACTCTCTCGGTCTCAAGAAAAATGAGCTTGAACTTTCATTCCCGAGAGTGGGTGAAGCTCCGTTTGATTCGGGCAGAAAAATGATGTCAACCGTTCATAAAACGCAAAACGGTTTTGTTCAATATACAAAAGGTGCACCCGATATTGTTTTGTCGCTGTGCTCAAGTGTGTATTTAGACGGCAAAAAAGTGCCGATGACCGATGAAATCCGTCGGGCGATTTCGGAGTCTAATAAAGAAATGGCAGATAAGGCTCTCCGTGTTCTCTGTGCGGCTATGAAAACATATAAAGAACAGCCGTCAAACGAACCGGAAGAACTCGAACAAGACCTTTGCTACATCGGTCTTACCGGAATGATTGACCCTGTCCGTCCCGAGGTTGTTGACGCAATTAAGGAATGTAAGAGTGCCGGCATTCGCCCGATTATGATTACGGGCGACCATAAAGATACCGCCGTTGCCATTGCAAAGCAACTTGGCATTATCGGCGAAAATCAAAAGGCAATTACCGGTGCTGAGCTTAATGCTATGTCCGATGATGAGCTTGATGAACATATAGAAGAATATTCTGTTTATGCCCGCGTTCAGCCGGAACATAAGGTTCGTATCGTTCAGGCTTGGAAAAAACGCGGAATGATTACCGCAATGACGGGCGACGGCGTTAATGACGCTCCGTCAATTAAAAATGCGGATATAGGCGTCGGTATGGGTATTACCGGTACCGATGTTACAAAAAATGTAGCCGATATGGTTCTTGCCGACGATAACTTTGCAACAATCGTTTCCGCTGTTGAAGAGGGCAGAAGGATTTATGACAATATTCGCAACTCCATTCAGTTTTTGTTGTCGTCAAATCTTTCCGAGGTTTTATCGATTTTCTTTGCAACGCTGTTCGGATTTACTTTGTTTGAACCTGTTCATTTGTTGTGGATAAATCTTATTACAGACTGCTTCCCGGCACTTGCTCTCGGTCTTGAAAAGGGCGACCCGGATATTATGAACCGTAAGCCGCGTAACAGTAAAGACGGTATTTTTGCCGGCGGTATGGGCTTTGATTGTGCATATCAAGGTATCATGGTAACTGTGCTCACTCTTGTTGCTTATGTTTTAGGTATTGTAATGGCAAGTCCGGAACATATGACTCTTTCGCAAATTTTTGCCGTTAACGATGCAAATGAAGCTACGCATTTACTTCATCAAAACGGTATGACAATGGCGTTTTTAACCCTTTCTATGGCAGAAATTTTCCATTCGTTTAATATGCGTTCACGCCGTCAGTCAATAGTGAAAATGGGCAGTATGAATTGGTATTTGCTCGGAGCTATGGTGCTCTCGCTTGTGCTTTCAACTGCTGTTATTTACATTCCGTTCCTCAGCAATGCATTTGACTTTGCTTCAATTGATGCAAGAGAGTATTTCACATCGCTTCTCCTTGCGTTTATGGTTATCCCTATTGTTGAAATAGTGAAATTTGTTCAACGGAAAACCAATAAGTAAATAATCGGTGTGTACTTCAAAGCGTTGTTTCGTATTTTTGCGAGATGACGCTTTTTGCTCTTTACATTGTTGTGCATTAGGCGTAGAATGTAAGAATAGAGGTGATATATATGTGGTGGTTGTTTGCACTGCTCTCGGCGGTATTTGCCGCACTCACTTCTATTCTTGCAAAAATCGGAATAGAAGATGTAGATTCTAATTTAGCAACGGCTATCCGTACCGTCGTTGTAGTCGGAATGTCGTGGCTTATGGTGTTTATCACAAACGCACAGTCGGGCATTACTAATATCGGAAAAAAGAGTTGGATATTTCTTGTTCTTTCGGGTCTTGCAACAGGTGCGTCGTGGCTTTGCTATTATAAAGCAATTCAAATCGGCGATGTTTCCAAGGTCGTGCCGATTGATAAACTCAGCGTTGTGTTTACTCTCGTTCTCGCTTTTGTCTTTTTGCACGAGGACTTCAATGCAAAATCGCTCATCGGCTGTGTTCTTATAGCCGCCGGCACACTTTGTATGGTATTGTAAAAAATAAACCGCAAGGTTCAGTTGTTACTGTTCCTCGCGGTTATTTTTATTGTTGTTTATTATTCCGAATAAATAAAAATTCAGTATAAATGTTACTATTTCTTCTTCTGTTTCTTTAAAATTATCGTTTATCCAATGCTTCAGGGCGGCTATTATTCCTGCCGATATAAGCTCGTACATAATCGTAAGTTGCTCGGTGGTGTAGTCTTTGAACAGGTCACTCCATTGCAAAATGCACAAAGGTAAAAACTTGTCTATCCATCTTTCAACTATTTTTGCGTTTTCGCTGTTTGGCGAAACAGCAAATTCACAAAATTCTTTGTTCGACTTTACAACATGGCAAACGCCTATAAGCGTCTTTTTTATATCGTTTTCACTGCTTTCGGCAAGTTCAATCACACATTCGTATGCTTTTTGCAGAGTTTCCTCTGTAGTGATTTTGTACAGTTCGTACAAATCTGTGTAGTATCTGTAAAATGTTCCTCTGTTTATGTCTGCATTTTCGCAAACTTCTCTTACCGTTATTTTGTCTATAGGTTTAACTGTCATAAGCTTAAAAAATTCACTTTTAATTATCTTTTTTGTGTATTTTACACGCCTGTTCTCCATTTTTATCACCGATAAAATTTTATCAAAAAATAAAATTTCTGTCAAATTTTTTAATTCATTTTCTATCGTATTGAACATTTTTGACCCGATGTGTTTAATACGGAACATTTTTTGTAAACATTGATTATTGAATGTCGGTGGTCAAGATGATATTCTGTGTTTAAGGATTGGTGATTGCTTATGAAAAAAATTGCAAAGGTACTAACGGTTACAATTATAATTGCAATATGCGTTATGCTTGCCGGTTGCCAAAAAGTAGGCTATGTTTTCAACGAGGGGTTTGTTAAGTCAATAGGCGAAGTTAAGGACGGTTCGTGGAATTCACAAGATGACGCCGCACAGCAGGAAGAAAAAGAAGATACTCCCGTTATTGACGAATTCGTACAGGGTACATATTCGGGTGTTAATTTCAACACTCAGGAAGATTTGGTAAACTATTATATTAAGGCTTATGACAATACTAAATCTCAAACCGCTGTGTATATCAATTCTGACGGTAAAGAGGAAACAAGGTATGCTTTTTTGGGAACGGAAGAGCTTAATGTAGGTACTATTCTTATTGACGGCAATGAAAACAGTATGGTTAATAAAGCTGCACCGGGTATTGTTAACGGTATATTTGTTAAAGGTGTTGCCTCACTTCCTCCGTATTACAGTTCTGTGCCGAGTGAAGATAATAATCTTAATGATGATACAAGAAAAAACGATTATAATTTTGATAAATGTATGTTGGTCTCGGATGATATTTTGGCTTGCAATGCAACGCAGAACGATGACGGAACCTTGACTGTTAAGCTTCAGCCCAAAGCCGCAAATAACAGTCTCAGAGGTGATGACTCACAGGGGAGAGCTTTTGAAGCACTGGGTGATATAGCGGGTATAGTAAGTCAAATCAATGTTATGTCTTTCTCACAGGGAGATGTAAACGATAATATAATTGTCAACTATAACGGCGGTGTTATAACAGCCAAGATTGACCCAAAATCCGAAAAAATTGTTGAGGCGGATTATGATATGAATGTAGATGTATCCGTAAAACATGTTAATGCCGTCGGTATTATCAAAGATAAAAGTGCGGCATTAAATATCAAGTTCAAAAATCATTTTCCTGCCGATTCAAAATATCTCAAGGATGTTGCCGGAATTTCGGCTAAATAAGATTTCGCCTTTCCTTAATAAAAACCGTGAGGTTCAGCCTGTCTGTTCCTCACGGTTTTGTTATTCTGTAAAATTATATATTATGCTCTTGCAACCATTTCACCGTATTGTTCTTTTGACTTCTTTATGAATTCCTCAACCTGAAGTGCAGACGGCATAGCGTCCGAACAGCTGTGGGAAGCAATCAAAATACTTGCCGAAGCTGAGCCGAATTCAAGGCAGTCAATAATGTCCTTGCCCTGAAGCAGACTGTAAAGGAACGATGAGCCGTAGCCGTCGCCGCCGCCAAATCCTTTGAGCATAACGGCAGGGAACGGCTTGATGTTGTAAAACTTGCCGTCGTTTGTGTAAGCGGTTGAGCCGTCTTTGCCGTGCTTAATGACGCAGATTGAAGCACCGAAACTCTGCCAATATTTAGCCGACTCGGGGTCACTTTCTTTAACGCCTATAATGCCTTCCGTAAGGTCAAATTCTTCACGACTGCCCATAATAATGTCTGCATTTTGGGCAACAATGCTGTAATATACGGCGATTTCGTCCTTGCTTTTCCAAGTGTATTCTCTGTAATCAATGTCAAAAACAATTCTTGTATTGTTCTTTTTTGCAAGCATCATAGCTTTGAGGCAAGCCTCTCTCGACGGACTTTTTGCAAGTGCCGTGCCGCTGATAACTATAGCCTTTGCCGATGCAATGTATTCTTCGTCAATGTCGCCCGGTTCAAGACAAAAATCGGCAACATTATCTCTGTACATAAGAATTGACGAGCTTTCTTTTGAAAGAATTTCGGTAAATGTAAGACCGATTTTCTCTCCGTTTTTAGCTCTTGTGATTTTTGATGTGTCAATGCCTTCTTTTTCAAAATAATCAACAACAAAGTCGCCGAATTGGTCGTCACTTACACAACCGCAAAAACCGACTTTGCAACCGAGTCTTGCCAAACCGACTGCAATATTTGCCGGTGAGCCGCCTACATATTTGTTAAAATTAGCTGATTCCGACAGCGGTCTGTACATATCCGTCGGATTAAAATCAATGGCAATTCTGCCAATCGGTATAAAATCGATAGGCTTTTGCATATCGAATGTTACATAGTTTTGCATATTTTTTTACCCCTTTTAGCTTAAATAAGCAGAGTTGTCCGTAAGCCGAGTTCTGTCGTGGACGATTATCTATCTCGACAAGATGTTGCCACCTTGCTCAAGCCACCCGTCGGAGTTATGTGGCGAGCAACCAACTCTCCGGTCGGTGTTGCAGCGAATAGGGTTTACATGGCAGAGAATGTCTCCACTCTCTCGGTGAGCTCTTACCTCGCCTTTCCACCCTTACCGTAAAACGGCGGTTTATTTCTGTTGCACTTTCCCTAAGGTCACCCTCGGCGGCCGTTAGCCGTTATCCTGCTCTGTGCTGCTCGGACTTTCCTCATAATAAAAATTACGCAATCGTCTGGACAACTCTATCTATATAATAAATTATTCCGTTTCAAATTGCAATATTAAATAAAAAAAGTTGAAAATATATTTCATATGGTGTAAACTGTTTTTATTATAAATTTAAAATTTGGAGAGGGTGTTATTATGCCTCGCTTTGACGAAGAGGGATTCAACCCTAAAAAGAGAATAGATAACGACAAGAGAGACAGAAGCGTTCCTGTCGGCGAAGATTATTTTAACCATAACGAAATTGACAGCGATGAGGTTATCGATAATCAAAACACAACCGATTTTGACTTTGACGCATTTATGAAAGAGTTTGACGAGCCGAAACGCTCTGCCCGTCAAAGTGCCGAAGGATTTGTGCCGCAGGTTTATGTTGACCGTGACGCCGAAAAACGCAGAGAAAACGAAGAACGGGCACGAAAAAGAAAAGCTTCTTCGCCTCCGCCCCGTCGCAGAAAAAAGAGGAATTCACGACCGAACAAGGCAAAGAATATTTTCAGAGCGGTTATAGCCGTTATTCTTGTTATAGTTATCGGTTCGGGTTGCTTTGTCGGCAACGCAATGGGCAAGATAACCTACGATGATAAGCGTAAAAACCAATATGTCAATTCTTCCGATTTGGCTCACTCATCAAGCGTAACCAACATTTTGCTTTTGGGTGTTGACGCCCGTAATCCGAAAGACGATACCGCTTCACGCTCGGATTCTATGATGCTCATTTCCATTGATAAGGCACATAATTGCATAAAAATGGTATCTTTTTTGCGTGATACTTGGGTATATATTCCGGCAGTCGACAAAAAACAAAGGCTCAATGCCGCCTGTCAGTACGACGGATATAACGGCGTTGTTGACACAATCGAATACAATTTCGGTATAGATATTGACGGATATGTGGTTGCCGATTTTGAGATGTTTAAGGTTCTTGTTGACAGTATAGGCGGTGTAGAGGTTGAAGTAAGCGAAAAGGAAGCCAAGGAAGTTACTTCTCATAAGGGCAGATACGGTAATGTAAAACTTGACGCCGGTAAATATAAACTTACGGGTGAACAGGCACTTGCTTATTGCAGAATAAGAAAAATCGATACCGACTTTATGCGTGCATATCGCCAAAGAACAGTTATGCAGGCGATTCTTAAAAGTGTAAAATCCGCTAACCCGATTAAACTTGCCGCTATGGCAAGTAAGGCGGCTCCGTACATTGAAACCAATCTTTCAAAAGCAAAGATTATTTCTTCGGGATTAAAGGCTCTTCCTTGCATCAACGATATGGCAGAGGTACGAGTACCGTTTGACGGAACATGGCAGTATGCCACAATCGGCGGTGCAAGCGTTATTACAATAGATGTTGATAAAAATAAAGAACAACTGAAAGATTTGATTTATAACAAAACCGCCGCAGAAATAAAGGCGGAGCAAAATAATTAAATTATTACGGTAGGCTTGGCGTGTTTCAGACTGTTGAGAAAGTTTCTGAATTTCGTTTTCTTGCGAAGGAAGATGTATATAAATACCTCGACTGAGCAAAAAACGAAAAACGCCAAAAGTGTTGCAAACTCGATGTTTGTAACACTTTTACAATTTCTCTGTCAACACTTCGTGTTGCTACCTCTCTTTACACAAGGGAAGCAGTAAACGATTAGTTTATTTTGTTGGCGTGTTTCAGAGACTTTATCGACAGTCTGAATTGTTTACAGTTTGTAAATTGACTTTGTATATTCGGTTTGATATAATAATAAAAGCCGTTTTGTACGGCAATAATTTGTGGAGAGAAAGTTATGTTATCTGTTATTCCGGCTCCTAAGCAAGCCAAGGAACTCGGCGGAGTTTTTGTCCTTCCCGAAAAGATAAAGGTTAAGTCTGATTTTGAACTTCCGCTTTTGGAGGGTAAGGTTGAATTTTGCGACGATAAAGAAAACGCAACTGTTCTTGTCATAAAAGATGACAAGGTTCCGAAAGAGGGATACACTCTCGGGGTTACAAGAGAACATATTGTCATTTTGGCAAGTCAAAAAATAGGTGTGTATTATGCATTTCAAACCGTTCGTCAGCTTGCACATCTTGACACCGGCGGCAGGGAAGTGCCTTGCTGTGATATTGAGGATGAGCCTCGTTTTGAATACAGAGGTATTTCGCTTGATGTTTCTCGCCATTTCTACGATGTCGATTATATCAAAAAATATATCGACTGGATTTTTATGCAAAAACTTAATGTTTTTCATTGGCATTTGACCGACGATACAGGTTGGAGAGTGGAAATTAAAAAGTATCCGCTCCTTACAGAAATCGGTTCAAAGCGTGCATATACCAACTTGGGTGGTTGGGGCTCAATTAAGATGGAAAAGAAACCGTACGGCGGATTTTATACGCAAGAACAAATCAAAGATGTTGTCGCTTATGCAAAAGAGCGTGGAGTTACAGTCGTTCCCGAAATAGATTTTCCCGCTCACTGTGCCGCCGTTTTTGCGGCATACAGCTCACTTGCGTGCCGTGATTTGAAGCGAGATGTTCCGGGTTACTTCGGTGCCCGTGTTCCCGTTGTTGTTTTCAAACAAAGGGATTGGAACAGAACTCTTTGCTTGGGTAAAGAAAAAAGTTTGCAGTTCGTTTATGATGTTCTTGACGAGATTTGCGAAATGTTTGATTCGCCTTATATTCATCTCGGCGGAGACGAAGCTCCGAAAGACGAATGGAAAAAATGCCCTGACTGTCAGCGTGTTATGAAAGAAAATAATCTTAAAAACGAAGACGAACTTCAAGGCTGGTTTGAAAATAAACTGTCACAGTACCTTAAAATAAAGGGAAGACAGATGATAGGCTGGAACGAAATTCTTGCAGCCGATAATGTTAATACGAGTGATAAGAATATTATTGCTCAATATTGGACACCAAAGCGTGATATAAATGCCGAAAATTATGTCAATAACGGCGGCAAAATGATTATGAGTAATCACAGTTCGTTCTATTTTGATATGACCTACGCTATGTATCCGCTGAAAAATACATATGAGTATAAGCCCGAAAATTTTGGTGTAACTAAGGATAATATTAAAAATGTTCTTGGGGTTGAGGGCGAAATTTGGACTGAATGGATCAGAGACAGAGAAAGACTGGAAATGCTCGCATTCCCGCGTATGCAGGCACTTTCCGAGGTTGCGTGGTCACCTGAGGATAAGCGTGACTTTGCGGCATTTAAGGAACGGCTTGATGACTTTAAGCCTACCTTTGACGCTTTGGGGATTAACTACGCAGTCGATAAAATCTCTATGCCGAAAAACTTCTTTATGCGTACGAAAATAAAGAAGAAGTTTCATAAAGGTAACCCGGATCTTGAAAACCAGTTGAATGCTCAATATAAAGCTAAAGGAGAACGATAAAATGAAATTCAAAGATTTCCCACAGGCAGTTATTGATGAAAATGTTGATTATACCGTTAAAGAAATAACCAGCGTCATCAAAAGATACGGACCACGCGAATCCGGTAACAAAAACTGTCTTGCAACCCAAAAACACATCGACAAAGAAATGAAACCGTTTTGTGACGAAACAGGATTTGAATCCTACAAAATGGCACCAAAGGCTTTTTTGCACTTCACCAAAACCGTTTCTGCCGCTATTATTTTAGCAGTCGTTGTATGTCTTGCTTTGGTTTATACCGGTGTTATCAACGGTATCGGCGGCTCCGATTTTTTCCTACCGCAGTGTATTGTAGGCGGCGTTGTTGCAATCGGTCTTTTCATAACCGTTATGGAATTCCTTATGTACAAGCAGTTTTGCGATGTGCTTTACAAAAAGGTTGAGGGTCATAACTATTATGCAGTTCGTAAACCAAAGGGTGAAGTTAAAAAGAGAATTATAATCTCGGGTCACTGCGATGCCGCATATCAATGGCGTCATATTTATTACGCAAAGGGCAAACTCCCGCTTATGGGTATTTTTATGGGCGGAACTATTGTTTGTGCAATTATTTCTGTTATTGTTGCTGTTATTGCTATCATTGCCAACTTTGTTGATATGGGTGCTTTCGGCGACTTTATGGTGAACTACAGCTTCTATTTCCATGTGCTCACAGCACTCTTTATGGTAACATTGTTCCTTTTCGTTGACTTCAAAACCATTTCACCGGGTGCAAACGATAACCTTACCGGTACCTATTCAGCCGTATGTGCACTTCGTATGCTCGATATGGCAGGCGTTGAGTTTGAAAACACCGAGGTTGTCGCTATGATTACCGACGGTGAAGAAGCAGGTCTTCGCGGTTGTAAGAGCTGGGCTAAAAATCATAAAGATGAGTATGTTAATTCCGGCGTTGAAACTGCCGTTCTTTGTGTTGATACACTTACCGACCTTGAATACCTCAATGTTTACTCACGCGATATGACAGGCACGGTTAAGCATTCAAAGGCTTTCAGTCAACTTGTTATGGATTCTGCAATTGAAGCCGAACACAATGATTTGAAGTTTGCAAATGTATTCTTCGGTTCTTCCGATGCGGCAGCCTTTACTCAAGAGGGCATCACCGCAACCTGTCTTGCAGCTATGGACCCGGCTCCTGCCGATTACTATCACAATGTTCGTGACAGCTATGACAGACTTGTTCCGGAAGCTATCAAAACCGGTTATGAGGTTATTCTTTCAACAATCTTTAACTTTGATGAAAAAGGTCTTAACTAATAACCTATCAATTCAAGGCTCCCCTTTGCAAGGGGAGTTCAGCGTGTCGAAAAAGTATTTTCGGCACGCTGGGGGACTGTTGAGAAAGGTTCTGAATTTCGTTTTCTTGCGAACTTTGCTGTACGATGGTA
>CAVBQD010000032.1:0-16249 GCA_963597385.1 bacterium
AGCAGACAAAGAGGGGCGTCTACGCAGTAAAGGTGGCAACACGAAGTGTTGACGGTAGGGTTTTAAAAAAGCTGTAAGTATCGAACTTACAGCTTTTTGCGTTTTCCGTTTTTGTTATGTTTAAAGTTTAGTTTTCTTTGTCAAACACCGGATACATTCTGCGATAAAGCGAATTAATGTGTTTGAAATAATCGGCGTCTATGCTGTCAATTGTATCTCGTGTTGTGCGAAATCTCCAGTTCTTTTCGGGAACGCCCGGAATGTTCATTCTTGCGTCCGAACCAAATCCGCACATATCCTGAAGTGCTATAATTGCAACATTTGACGCACTTTGCCATACCGCTTCGATAATTGCACGGCAGGAAGCACTGTAATATCCGCCCTCACCCCAATTATCGCCTTTAAAATGACAGTATTCAAGGGCAAATCGGCGTTCGTCCTCACTTGCTTCCCACAACCAACCGAGAATGGTGTTGTTGTCGTGAGTTCCCACATAATTTATACTGTTTTGACCTGCGTTGTGCGGTAAATGTGAGGAATCGGAATTAGGGTCAAATCCGAATTGCACCACTTTCATACCCGGAAAATCAGTGTCCTTGAGAAGTTTTACAACATCGTTGCCGAATACGCCGAGGTCTTCTGCAATGATAGGTGCGTCCTTTCCGAATTTTTCAAATACCTTGTCAAAGAAGTCCATTTTTGGTCCGTCAATCCATTCGCCGACCTTAGCGGTTTTGCTGTCTGCCGGTATTTCCCAATACGACGCAAACGCCCTGAAATGGTCAATTCTTACGGTATCGTAGATTTTGAGGTTGTGCTCAAGTCGCGACAACCACCAGCTGTAGCCGTCCTTTTTCATAGCTTTCCAATCGTATATCGGATTGCCCCAAAGTTGACCGTCTTCGCTGAAATAATCAGGCGGAACGCCGGCAACTTTTTCTACTTTAAGCGTTTTTTCGTCAATTAAAAACATAGGCAGGTTTGACCAAACATCAACGCTGTCCATCGCCACATAAATAGGCATATCGCCGATAACGGCAACACCTTTTTTGTTGGCGTGTTTTTTTATTTCATCCCACTGTTTATAGAAAATGTACTGCACAAATTTCCAAAATGCGGCACTTTCCTCGTAATCGTAAATGTTCTTTATGCATTCAAAATAATGTGCGTGTTCAGCCGACCATTCCCACCACGGCTTGAAGTTCTCTTGCTCTTTGACCGCCATAAATACGGCATAATCGGTAAGCCACGGATTTTCAATTTCAAACTCTTTGATTTTTGATGCAAGATTTTCACTGACATTAAGAAATGCTTTTTTGAGCGTTGCAAGACGCTTTTCAAGAGCAAATTCATAAGCGGCGGTGTACGGCGTGCCGTCGTATATGTTTTCTTTAACATCGTCGTCCGATATAAGCCCCATTTCCTTTAGCCCTTGCGGATCGATGTAAATATAGTTTGCCGCAAAAGCGGACGGCGAACAGTACGGAGAATTTGCACTGTCGGTCGGATTAAACGGCAATACCTGCCAATAGGTAAATCCCATATCGGCAATTTTGTCTATAAAATGCTTTGCGTTCCCGTCCAAAACGCCTACACCGTACGGTGACGGCATTGAACTTATGTGAAGCAGTACGCCTGCCCCTCTTTTTTTCAACATATTTTTCACCTTTTGTTTTATTTTAGGTCTTGTTAATTTTATCATTGACGGCTTTAAAAATCAATGTACAACATATCTAAAAAATTCACCCTTTATTTATATATTATTTTTATATTAATTTATAAATTTATTATTGAATAAGACACTGCCATTTGTTATAATAACAAATAGTATGGATTATTGTGTTTATCCGTGCTTTTAAAAACTGCGTGGAGGTGCGACTATGCCTGCAAAAATCAAAAAAGTATCCGAGGAAGAGTTAGAAACGCAAAAGCGGTTTGCTCACAAGGTAAATGAGCTTACATCAAAGCGTTACTCAACAAAACCTCTTGCATGCGTAGTTACCTACGGTTGCCAACAAAATGTTGCCGACAGCGAGCACATCAAAGGTATGCTTGAAACTATGGGCTACGGTTTTACGGAAGAACGCACGCAGGCAAAGCTTATTATTTTTAACACTTGTGCGGTAAGAGAACACGCCGAGGACAGAGTTTTCGGCAATGTCGGAGCACTGAAAAAATATAAGCTTGAAAATCCTGATGTTATTATCGCACTTTGCGGCTGTATGATGCAACAACAGCACATAGCCGATAAAATCAAAAAATCGTTTCCGTTTGTTGATTTGGTGTTCGGTACGCATGTTGTGTATAAAGTTCCGGAACTTATTCACACCGCTCTTACAAGAAGAAAAAGAGTGTTTGAACTTCCCGATGTCGACGGCGTTATTGCCGAGGGCGTTCCCGTTAAGCGTGATAACGACAAAAAAGCGTGGATTCCGATTATGTACGGTTGCAATAATTTTTGCTCGTACTGCATTGTGCCTTATGTTCGCGGCAGAGAACGCAGCAGAGAGGTTGAAGATGTTGTAAAAGAATTTAAAACTCTTGTTGACGAGGGGTATAAAGAAATTACTTTACTCGGTCAAAATGTAAATTCCTACGGTAAGGATTTGGAACCGAAAGTTACTTTTTCACAACTGCTTCGTACACTCAACGAACTTGACGGTGATTTCAGAATTCGCTTTATGACATCTCACCCAAAGGATTGCACCAAAGAGCTTATCGAAACAATGGCGGAATGCGACAAGGTCGCAACTCATCTTCATCTGCCGTTTCAAAGCGGTAACGACAGAGTACTTAAAGCTATGAACCGCTCTTACACAAGAGAAAAATATCTTTTGCTCATTAATTATGCAAAAGAACTTATGGGTGACGAACTTTCGATTACAAGCGATATCATAGTAGGTTTTCCGGGCGAAACCTATGAGGAGTTTTGCGACACGAAGTCGCTCGTTGAAGAAATAAAAGCAACAAGCCTTTTCACTTTTATTTATTCACCGCGTAAAGGTACTCCTGCCGCCGAGATGGACGACCCTGTTCCTTATGAAGAAAAGTCAAAATGGATGAGGGAACTTCTTGCACTTCAGGAAAAAATATCCGGCGAGCAAATGGCACTTCATAAAAACAAAAGCTTTAAATGCTTTGTTTACGGAAAAGGCAAACAAGGTGATAATTATCTTGCCGCAAGAACAGACGGCAATTTGATTATAGAATTTGTGGGGGACGACAGGCTCATCGGAACCTTCCAAAAAATAAAAGTTACAGAGCCGCTCACCTATGTTATGTTGGGTGAATTAGAAAGGAATGACATATGAGTTTAGAATCAGCACTTAGAGAGCTTGGTAAGGAAATTCAGGCTGACCCGAGATTTGAAGCACTTCAGGCTGCCGCAAAGGTAAATGATGCAGACGAAGCACTTCAGCAGCAAATGCAGGAAATGCAGCTCATTACTCTTAAATATCAGCAAGAGGCTGAAAAAGGCGAAGAAGCTTCACAAGACAGAATTTCAGAACTTCAAAACGAGTATCAGGAACTTTACACAAAGGTTATGGACGGCGAGAATATGAAAAAGTATTCAGATGCTGCCGCTCAAATGGAGCAGATGGCTCAGTACATCAGCCAAATGATTGGATTGTTCTTTGACGGACAAGACCCTGCAACATGCGAAATTCCTGCAAGCGATTGCACACACGATTGCTGCACATGCGGCGGTTGTCACTAATTAGGATTTATTCCGATAACTACTGATTCAAAAATTGCGTAAGGACGGTGAACAAAATGGCAAAGGTACCTAAGCTTTCTCCTATGATGGCTCAATATTTTCAAATTAAAAAAGATTATCCGGGCGTTATTTTGTTCTTCCGTCTCGGTGATTTTTACGAGATGTTTTTTGATGACGCAAAAATTGCTTCAAAGATTCTTGACCTTGTTCTTACGGGTAAGGATTGCGGTCAGGGCGAGCGTGCACCGATGTGCGGCGTACCGTTTCATTCGTCCGACAGTTATATTGCAAAGCTTGTGTCTTACGGTTATAAGGTCGCTGTCTGTGAGCAAACCGAAGACCCGGCAAAGGCAAAGGGTCTTGTAAAAAGAGATGTCGTAAGAGTCATCACTCCGGGCACGGTTATTGAAAATAACATACTTGAAGACGGAGTAAATAATTATCTTTGTGCACTCTGTAAGGCTGAAAACGAAACCGGCGTTTGCTTTGTTGATGTTTCAACAGGTGAATTTCACATTACTTCAATCGGCAAGGAAAACGAACAGGAAAAAATTATCAATCAGCTTTCAACTTATGCACCGAAGGAAATTTTGGTTAATTCTCTTGCAAACGGATTTGATGATGTTGCAAAGTTCGTTAAGTCAAGGCTTGATATTGAATTTCAGGTTTTAGACGATAACAGTTTTGATTTCGGAAATGCAACAAATCTTATCTTGCAAACGATGAATCAGGATAAAATCGATTCACTGGGACTCGGTAAAAGCAAAGCTGCCGTTTCGGCTCTCGGAGCGGTTATCCAATATCTTTGCGAAAACAGAAAAACCGAAGAACTCGAAACTCCGTCGGAAATTGATTTTTACGAAGAAACCGAGTTTATGAACCTTGACATCAGTGCAAGGCGAAATCTTGAACTTACAAGTTCAATGATGACGGGCGACAAAAGGCATTCGCTCTTGTGGGTCATTGATAATACCAAAACCGCAATGGGTAAAAGAATGCTTCGTTCTTGGCTTGAAAGACCGCTTATCAGTGTTTCGCAAATCAGCAAAAGGCAAAATGCGGTAGGCGAACTTGTTGACAAACCGATGCTTCGTGACGAGGTTAAAGAACTTCTCACAGGTGTCAACGATATTGAACGGCTTATGAGCCGTATCGCTTACGGCACGGCAAATGCGAAAGAACTTCGCTCTCTTTGTGCTACGATTGAAAAACTTCCGGCACTTAAAGAAACCTTGCAGGATGCAAATTCGGCAATGCTCAAACTAATCTATAACAGCATTGACACTTTGCAAGATGTGTTTGAACTTATCAACTCGTCAATTGCGGATGAACCGCCGTTTTCTATGCGTGAGGGCGGAATGATAAGAGAAGGCTACAATGCCGAAATCGACGAACTTCACGAAATTATGCAGGGCGGTGCTTCTGTTCTTACCGAGATTGAGAACAGAGAAAAAGAAGCAACGGGCATTCCAAAGCTTAAAGTTGCCTACAATAAGGTTTTCGGTTACTTTATTGAAGTTACAAATTCATATAAAAATCTTGTTCCCGATACCTACATAAGAAAGCAAACACTTACAAATTGCGAAAGATACATCACTCAGGAACTTAAAGACCTTGAGGGTAAGGTGCTCGGTGCCAAGGACAGATGTACAGCTCTTGAATACGAAACATTTTGTGCTGTCAGAACAACTGTTGCAGGTGAGGTTGAGAGAATTCAAAGAACTGCAAAGGCTCTTGCAACTCTCGATACGGTTGCTTCACTTGCCGAGATAGCGTTCAAAAACAATTATTGTTGTCCGCAGATAACAACAGACGGCACACTTGAAATTAAGGACAGCAGACATCCGGTTGTTGAGGCACTTCTCACAGATTCACCGTTTGTGCCGAATGATACATTGCTTGACTGTGGCGACAACAAATGCTCAATAATTACCGGTCCGAATATGGCGGGTAAATCAACATATATGCGACAAACCGCACTTATCGTTCTTATGGCACAGATTGGCTCTTTTGTTCCGGCAAGGAGTGCAAAGGTGTCCGTATGTGACGCAATATTTACAAGAGTCGGTGCGTCGGACGATTTGGCTACCGGTCAGTCAACCTTTATGGTTGAGATGAACGAGGTGTCAACAATCCTCAAAAACGCAACCGATAAGTCACTTATCATTCTTGACGAAATCGGCAGAGGCACATCGACATTTGACGGTATGAGCATAGCAAGAGCCGTGCTTGAATATGTGGTTAAAAAAATCGGTGCAAAAACACTTTTTGCAACTCACTATCACGAACTTACCGCTATGGAGGGTATGCTCAAAGGCGTAAACAACTATTCGATAGCCGTTAAAAAACGCGGAGACGACATTACATTTCTTCGCAGAATTGTTCACGGCGGTGCAGACCAAAGCTTCGGTATCGAAGTCGCAAAACTTGCAGGAGTTCCGTCTGCCGTTACAAAGCGTGCAAAGGCTATTTTAAAGGAACTTGAAGCAAACAAAATCGAAATTGATTTTAAAGCCGATGAAGCTGTTGAAGAAGAACCGACCGACGACGAAATTCAGTTCAACTTTAAAGCAAAGTCGACCGATGAAATTCTCGAACTTCTCAAAGCGACCGATGTGAACACGCTTACTCCGATAGAAGCAATGCAAACCCTGTACGACCTCAAGAAAAAAGCAGAGGAAATTATGGGTTAACAAATATTATTACCGAAAGGATGTGACGAAATGCCTCAAATTAACATATTGCCAAAAGAAGTATATCAGCTTATTGCAGCAGGCGAGGTGGTTGAGCGTCCGTCCTCGGTAGTCAAAGAAATGATTGAAAACTCCGTTGATGCCGGAGCAAAAAACATTACCGTTGAAATCAGAAACGGCGGTACAACTTATATTCGCATTACCGACGACGGTTGCGGTATCGCCAAAAGTGAGGTAAAAAAGGTTTTCATCTCTCACGCAACGTCAAAAATTAAGGTCAGCGACGATTTGGACAAAATCGGCACGCTCGGCTTCAGAGGTGAAGCGATGGCTTCTATTTCAGCCGTTGCCAAGGTTCAACTTCTTACCCGTACGCCCGATGAAGAAATCGGCACAAGGTATGAAATTGCCGGCGGTCAGGAACTTGATTTTTCGGATGCAGGCTGTCCTGTGGGAACAACGATTGTCGTTGCCGATATTTTCTTTAACACTCCGGCAAGAATGAAATTTCTCAAAAGGGATGTTACCGAGGCAAATGCGGTTGCCGGTGTGGTTGAACGAATTGCCGTCAGCCATCCCGAAATATCGTTTAGATTTATCCGTGACGGCAAGCAAACGCTTGTTACTTCGGGTAACGGAGATTTAAAAAGTACAATATATTCCGTGTTTGGCAAGGAATTTGCAAACTCGCTTATTCCTGTTGATTACGAAATTAACAATATGCGTGTGAGCGGTTTTGTCACAAAACCGTCCATGTCACGCAAAAGCAGGGGAATGCAGTTTTTCTTTATTAATTCCCGCTTGGTAAAATCGCAAACCGCTATGGCGGCACTCGAACAGGCTTACCGCAATTCGATTATGGTCGGCAAGTTCCCGGGTTGTGTACTCAATATAGAATGTAACACTTCATTCGTTGATGTCAATGTTCATCCGGCAAAAATCGAGGTGCGATTTGCCAATGAAAAGCCGGTGTTTGAGCTTGTCTATTACGGAGTTAAAAACGCTATTGAAACGCTCGATACTCCTAAGCAGGCACATTTTTCTGCACCTAAGCCGATACAGACAACCGTAAACGGCAAAATTGATTTCTTTAAGCCGAAAGAAAACGAACCCACTCAAATGCAGTTTAAGCAGGCGAGTAATCCGGAGGATTTTTGGACGGTCGCTTCTCCCGATGTTTTGCGTGAAAAATCCCCAAAAACAGAGGAAGAGCAAAATTATGTGGAGGACTTAACCACAACAGTAAAGTTTGATTTAAACAAGTTTACAAAGCCTGTTCAATCAAAGCAGCAGGAAAAAACGGAAGTCCTTAAATTCGAACGAGAGCAGACGGAGCAACCGCCGAAAACGGACGAAATACAAACCGTTGATGTACCCGACTTCAGACTTGTCGGCGAAATCTTTAAAACATATATTCTTATCGAAATGGACGGTGCATGCTATATGATAGATAAGCACGCCGCACACGAAAGAATGAATTTTGAAGCACTCAAGGCTTCAACTCAAATTGCATCACAGGTTTTGCTGTCACCCGTGGCAGTGCGACTTTCAAGAGAAGAATACAATGCCGTACTTTTAAATCTTGATTTGTATTTAAAATGCGGATTTCTGATTGAAGATTTTGGCAATTCAACCGTTTTGGTGCGTGAATGTCCGTCAATTTTGGACGGGGAAGATGTTAACGGCTTAATTGAAGAAACCGCGGCTAAACTGCTTGACGGTAAAACGGATATTACTCCCGAACAGATGGACTGGATATTCCATTCCACTTCGTGCAGGGCGGCAGTTAAGGCGGGAGATAAAACATCGTCTTACGAAATGGAATTGTTTGTTAAAAAACTTCTTGCAAATCCGAACATTCGATATTGCCCTCACGGCAGACCCGTTATGATTAAAATTTCAAAATATGATATAGAAAAACAATTCGGCAGGATACAGTGATGGATAAAATAAAAATTATTTGCGTTGTCGGTGCAACTGCGTCGGGTAAAACCGATTTGGCTGTTAAGCTTGCAAAGGCTGTAAACGGTGAAATCATTTCTGCCGATTCAATGCAGGTGTACAAAAATATGCCGATTGCAACAGCCGTTGCTACAAAAGAGGAACAGGACGGAATACCGCATCATCTTGTTGAATTCCTTGAGCCGAACGAAACCTTTTCGGTTGCCGATTTCGTTGAACTTGCAAAAAATACAATCGACGATATTGTTTCAAGAGGCAGAGTGCCGATTGTTGCGGGCGGTACGGGACTTTTTGTTGACAGCTTGGTCAAAAACATAACATTTTCCGATGTCGGCTCAAATGAAAAAATCAGAACCGAGCTTGCTCAAAAAAGTAATGAGGAACTGTATGAGATGCTTAAAAAATCAGATCCCGAAGCGGCGGCTGACATTCACCCGAACAATCGCAAAAGGGTTATCAGAGCACTTGAACTTTGTATGTCCGGCACTTCAAAAACCGAGCAAAATGAAAATTCAACGCTTGCTGACAGTCCGTATGATGCATTTTATATCGGCATTGGATACGCCGACAGGCAAAAACTATATGACAGGATTAACAAAAGAGTTGAGTTAATGCTTGACTCAGGACTTGAAAATGAAGCAAGGCAAATGCTTGGCAGGCAGGGCTTGACCGCCCGTCAGGCAATCGGTCACAAGGAACTTCAACCGTATGTTGACGGTGATATTACACTTGAGCAAGCAACAGAAAATCTAAAAAGAGAAACACGCCGTTATGCCAAAAGACAACTTACTTGGTTTAGGCGAAACGAAAATATCAAATGGCTTTATGCCGATGAAATGAGCAGGGACGAGCTTGTGGAAAAAGCCGTTGACCTTGCAAAAGAACATTTAAATTAGAAGAAAGGAGTTCGGTATGAAAAAACAAAGTTTTGTTGCAAACAAAAGCAATTGGCTTATTGTTTCGGTAATCGCTTTAATAGTTTTGTTTGTGGTTATTCAATTTTACAGCGTTACACATATCGAGCTCAAAACCCAAACTGCCACGGTTTCAACCGTGTACGATAAGGTAAGCAGTGAGGCACTTTTTATCCGTGACGAGGTTGTAGTTGAGCAATCCGCATCGGGAGTTACCGTTCCCTGTTTTGATGACGGTGATAAAATCAATGTAGGCGGCAATGTTGCAATGTGCTTTTCATCATCAAAGGCGGCTGCAAATTATTCAAAGTATTCCGAATACACAAGCCAGATAAAATATTATCAAACGCTTGAAGCACAAACTGTCGGTCAGTCGGCAAACCTTGAAACCATTAATGAAGACATTGAACAAAAGGTAATCAACTATGCCGACTCGGTAGGCAAAAACCAAATAGGCGATACGGCTCAGGAACTTGATTCCGTTCTTGTTCGCCGACAGCTTATTATAGGTGAAGATGTCGATTTGCTTTCGATTATCGAAAACTTGCGTGATAAACGCAATTCCTACAGTTCCTTTTCAAAGCCGGACAAGTATATAAAAACAGACAAGTCCGGTGTGTTCAGCAGTTACACCGACGGATATGAAAATATTATTGATTTTGACAAGGCTGAGGAAACTTCAATTAAAGAATTTAAGTCGGCACTCAAAGCGGTGGATAAATCGCAGGATGTCAGCAACAATATAGGCAAGCTTGTAACAAGCTACACCTGGTATGTTCAAACTCTTGTGAGCACCGACACGCTTAAAAACCTTGAAAACGGAGATTATGTAACCATAGTTTTAAAGGACGATTCAAGCAAAGAATTTAAGGCTGAAATCGTAAGCGGAGCAGATACTTCACTCGGTCAAAAAGAAACACTTCTTGTTTTAAAACTTAACGAAATGGACGCTGATATTGCAAAACTCCGCAAGGCTGAAATCGAAATCAGACGAGATGTTTACGAGGGAATAAAAATTCCGAGTGAAGCACTTCATGTTGTTGACGGTAAAAAGGGCGTATATGTTCTTATCGCAAGCCAGGTTAAGTTCAGAGAAGTTAATGTCATTTACAGTGATGACGATTATGTTCTTGCAGAATATGATGAATCAAACACAGATTCGATTCATCTTTATGATAAAATAATTACTCAAGGAAAGGACTTAAAAGATGGAAAAGTTTATACTTGATGAAGAGCGTGTAAAATCGTGCATAGAAAATTATAAACGCATTAAAGAAGATGTTATGGAAACTGCCGTAAAATCAGGCAGAAATGAAAATGATGTCAGACTTATGTGCGTTACCAAAACGGTTGAGCCGGAATATATCAATCCGGTGCTTGATCTGGGTGCGGATTTGATTGGTGAAAACCGTGTTCAGGAATATTGTTCAAAGCTTGAAACTTTGCACCTTGACGGTGTTGAAAAACATATTATAGGTCATTTACAAACCAACAAGGTTAAGTATATCGCCGGCAGGGTAGATATGATAGAATCGGTTGATTCAATCAAACTTGCAAAAGAAATCAGCAAGGAATTTAAAAAAGCAGAAGCTACCGCTAATGTTCTTGTTGAGGTTAATATCGGTATGGAAGAATCAAAAAGCGGTTGTAATATTGAAGAGCTTGAAGATTTGCTTTACCAAATAAGCGAACTTGATAATATTAAAGTAAAGGGTCTTATGACCATTCCGCCGATTTGCGAACAGGCAGAAGCAAGAAAGTATTTTGCAAAAATGCACAATAAATTCATTGAGCTTCAGCAAAAGCACATAAACGGCATTGAAATGCAAATTCTCTCTATGGGTATGAGTGCCGATTATGAGGCGGCAATACTCGAGGGTTCAAATATTGTAAGAGTCGGTTCCGCAATTTTCGGAGCAAGAAAATATTTTTAGTTTAATAAGGGGATGAAAAGATGGGATTATTTGATAAGATAAAAGACATTATGACTGACGAAGAGGACGATTTTGACGAATACACACAAGAGAGCGAAAGCTTTGTAAAACCGCCTCGCAGAAGAGAGCACGAAAGAGAAATCGAACCGCCGTCATACGAAAAAGAAGAACGCGTTGAGCGTCCTTCAAGACATTCAAAAAGCGACAAGGTAGTTAATATTCACACGACAGCACAGCTTCAGGTTGTGCTTGTAAAGCCGGAGGGCTTTGAGGAAGCCGCATCGATTGCCGATAATCTTAACGCAAGAAGAACGGTTGTGCTCAATCTTGAAAGTGCAAATCGTGATGTGGCAAGACGGCTTTTGGATTTCCTGTCCGGCGTTGCATATGCGAATAACGGTCAAATAAAAAGAGTTGCAAATTCAACCTATATTATCACCCCTTACAATGTTGATGTTATGGGCGATTTGATTGATGAGCTTGAAAATAACGGAATGTTTACAATGTAAAGGAGAACAATGTGATGATTAGTGCAAAAGATTTAAAAAATGCGGATTTGGCGGTTGCCGCCTCCGGATATGTTACAAAAGATGTTGACAAACTTCTTAAAGAAGCTGCGTCCACTATTGAAGCATATCAGCGTGAAAACAAGGAACTGTATCATAAACTTGAGGTTTTGGCAACAAAAATCGAGGAATACCGTTCTGAGGAGGACGCAATCAAAACAACGCTTGTGACTGCTCAAAAAATGGCTGACAAGATTAATAAAGAGTCAAAAGACGCGGCGGCACTTCTTGCCGAAAACAGTCAAGCCGAGGCAAAGGAAAAAACCGACAAAGCTTCTGCCGAAGCTGAGGCTATTGTAAGAAAGGCAAGAGATTATTCCGCTAACCTTATTAATAACAAAACCAACGAGGCTAACGAAATTATCACCAACGCACAAAATAAAGCTAACGAGGCAATCAGTTCTTCCAAAATTGTTGCACAGGATATACTTGACCAGGCAAAGGCAATTTCAAACGATTTAATCAGTAAGTCAAAAGCTGAAAAGGAAGCGTATGAAATTTTGATTTCAACAATTAAAAACGATGCCAAGTCGTTTGTTGAAAATATCAAGAAACTATATACCGAACAACTTGATGTGCTCAATTCGTCAAAGCTTGATACCGAATCGGCTGACAATAAAGTTGCAGAACAAAATGTAGAAGATGTTCACAGTGATGTGTCGAGCCTTGTTGATGAGGTAAAAGAATTTTCAAGTGCAATTCCAAATGAAATCAATATTCCGGAAATTCCGCATAAGGAATTTGACGATTCGGATGTAAAGGTGGAAAAACCGGTTTTTAATCATCCTGTTGAGGAAGAATCTAAGCAGGAAGAAACCGTTCAGGAACCTGAAAATAATATTGACGAGGTTGTAAATGAAATTATCAACAGCGAACCGCCTGTTATTACAACCGACGACGAGGAAGAGGACGAAGAACCTCTCGACCCTATGAAAGCTGTTGAAGCATTTTCTCAAAATGAGATAACTCCGATAGACAAAACTCCTGTTCCGGAAATCAGCGAGGACGCCGATATGGAAGATGAAAAGTCACTCTTTGACGACGGCGAACAGCTTCCGTTTGAGAATTATTTTAATGTAAACCGTGAAGATGTACATAACGACAAAACACAAACAATTTCTTTGATTCCGCCTGAGGACGACGAGGACGAAGAACCAAAGTTTAAGGGCTTTTTCAAAAAGAAAAAGTAATAGTATAACAAACTGTAAGGAGTAAAAACCAATGGATTATAACAAAACACTTAATTTGCCAAAAACCGAATTTCCTATGAGGGCATCACTTCCTCAAAGAGAACCTGAATTCCTTAAAGCGTGGTACGAAAATGACCAGTACGGAAAACTTATGAAGCATAATGACGGTAAGCCGCTGTTTGTTCTTCACGACGGTCCTCCGTATGCAAACGGTGATATTCATATCGGCCACGCACTTAATAAAACTCTTAAAGACTTTATCGTAAGATATAAAAATATGACTGGATTTAAGTCGCCTTATGTACCGGGTTGGGATACTCACGGCCTTCCTACAGAGCTTGCGGCTCGTAAAAAGGCAGGCATTACAGCAGAGTCGAATATCACTGATTTGGAACTTCGTAAAATCTGCCGTGAAACAGCTCTCGGTTATGTTGATTTGCAGAGAGAAAGCTTTAAGCGTATGGGTGTTATCGGCGAATGGGATCATCCGTATATCACACTTCAAAAGGAATTTGAGCAGGAGCAAATTAAAGTGTTTGCTTCTATGGCGTCAAAGGGCTATATTTATAAGGGCTTGAAGCCTGTATATTGGTGTGCAGATTGTAATACCGCTCTTGCAGAGGCGGAAATCGAATATGCCGAGGACCCTTGCCATTCAATTTATGTTAAGTTTAAGGTTACAGACGATATGGGCAAACTTGCCGCTCTCGGTGCCGAACTTGACAAAACATATTTTGTAATTTGGACAACAACAACTTGGACACTTCCTGCCAATGTTGCTATTTGCGTAGGTCCTAACTATGAATACAGCCTCCTCAAGACAAACGGTGAATATTATGTTATGGCTACCGACCTTGCACCTGTTGCAATGGCTGATGCAGGTATTACAGATTATGAAACAGTCGGCATTATCCGCGGTGACGAACTTGAATATATGAAAACGGCTCATCCGTTTATCGACAGAACTTCTCTTGTTATCGTCGGCGACCATGTAACTCTTGAAAGCGGTACCGGTTGCGTACACACAGCCCCGGGTCACGGTGTTGACGACTTTATCGTTTGCCAAAAGTATAAGGAAATTCCTATTGTTGTTCCTGTAAACGACAAGGGCGTTCTCACAGAAGAAGCAGGTCAGTTTGCAGGTCTTACAACCGATGAAGCAAATAAGCCAATCGCAGAGCATCTTGAAAAAATCGGTGCACTCTTTGCACTTAAAAAGATTAAGCACCAATATCCACATTGCTGGAGATGTCATAAGCCTGTTATCTTCCGTGCAACTTCTCAATGGTTCTGCTCTGTTGATGACTTTAAGGATGCCGCAGTTAAGGCTGCCGAAGATGTAAAATGGTATCCTGAATGGGGTAAAGACAGACTTCAGTCAATGATAGTTGAGCGTGCAGACTGGTGCATTTCCCGTCAAAGAAAATGGGGTGTTCCTATTCCTGTTTTGTATTGTAAGGATTGCGGCAAAGAAATTATCGACGAAGGCGTTATGAACAAAGTATCCGATATTTTCGGTGAAGAGGGTTCAGACGCTTGGTTCGCTCACGATGCAGAATACTTCCTCCCTGACGGCTTCAAATGTCCTCATTGCGGTAAGGCAAACGGCTTTGAAAAAGAAAAGGATATTATGGATGTTTGGTTCGATTCCGGTTCGTCTCACGCCGCTGTTTGTAAAAACAGAGATTACCTCAAGTGGCCGGCAGATGTTTATCTTGAGGGTGCAGACCAATATCGCGGTTGGTTCCAATCATCACTTCTTACATCTGTTGCAGGCGGCAACGGTGCTCCGTATAAGCAAATTATCACTCACGGTTGGACAGTAGACGGTGAGGGCAGAAAGATGTCTAAGTCACTCGGCAACGGTATTGCTCCGCAAGAGGTTATCGACAAGTACGGTGCAGATATTCTCCGTTTGTGGGTTGCTTCTGCCGATTATCACGCAGATATCCGTATCAGCCCTGAAATTCTCAAGCAAATTTCCGATAACTACCGTAAAATCAGAAATACAGCAAGATACTGTCTCGGTAACCTTTATGATTTCAATCCGGATACCGATATGGTTGCAAATGAAGAGTTGGAAGAGCTTGATAAGTACGCTTTGATGAAACTTGACGAAGTTCTCAAAACAGCTCATCATGGCTACAATGAATATGAATATCATACAACAGCACACGCACTTCACAACTTCTGTGTTGTTGATATGTCAAACTTCTATTTCGATGTTCTTAAAAACAGATTGTATACTTCTGCTCCTCAGTCAAAAACAAGAAGAGCCGCACAAACTGTTCTTTATAAAGTTCTTGACGCTCTTTGCCTTGTGCTTACACCTATTCTTGCTTTTACCTGTGACGAAATCTGGAAGGCTATGCCTCACGATTCTTCAAGAAATCCTGAAGGTCCTCTTTTCAACGACATCCCGCAGGGCAATTACATTGATGCAGATGAAGCATTCATCTCTAAGTGGGACAGAATTCACGAAATCAGAACCGATGTTCAAAAGGCTCTCGAACTTGCCCGTAATGAAAAGGTAATCGGTAAGCCGCTCGAAGCAAAGGTTGTTCTTCACGCAGACGGTGAACTTGCAGAATTCTTAAAGGCTGAAGTTGACGCTTTACCTGAAATCTTCATTACATCGGCAGTTGAAATTGCCGACGGTGAGGGTGAAGTTAAGGGCGATGTTGCCGGACTTTCCGTAACAGTTGCTAAGGCTGACGGCGAAAAGTGCGAGCGTTGCTGGAAGTTCTCCGACACAGTCGGTCAGGACGCAGAGCATCCGACACTTTGTAAGTGCTGTGCAGACACAATGAGAGAACTTTAATAGATTAAACATATAAAAATAAATTGTAGGGGAGGGGCTTGCCCCTCCCGTATTATAAGGATATATATGAAGCATATAAAAAAGCATATTTCTTGTACGGTAATGATTATTCTTATCGTAGCATTTGACCAAATAACTAAATATTTTGCTTCATTAAAGCTTGTCGACGGAAGCATTGCAAAATTCATTCCCGGTGTTGTGCAGTTCAGATATGCCGAAAACACGGGTATGGCTTTTTCAATGCTCAGCGGTGCAAGGTGGATTTTCGTTGCCTTAACCGTTGTAGCTTGCGTCGGTGTTTTTTACTATTTGTTTTCAAACAGGTGCAAAAATCTGTGGTTGTATTGGAGTCT
The DNA here is from genome assembly GCA_963597385.1 of bacterium. GTDB lineage: Bacteria > Bacillota > Clostridia > Oscillospirales > Acutalibacteraceae > Eubacterium_R. The sequence continues at coordinate 16,152 of CAVBQD010000032.1, forward strand.
CGGCGTAATTTTGTCGGGCGGTATCGGCAATCTTATAGACCGTATAAGATTCGGTTATGTTGTTGATTTTATTGAGCCTACCTTTATTAATTTCGCCA
>CAVBQD010000033.1:0-16152 GCA_963597385.1 bacterium
CGACCTACAGCATCGATTTCATCAATAAAGACGATACAAGGTGCTTTTTTCTTTGCCTGTTCAAACAAATCACGAACACGGGAAGCACCGACACCGACATACATTTCTACGAAATCCGAACCGGAAATGCTCAAAAACGGAGCACCGGCTTCACCGGCAACCGCTTTGGCAAGCAAGGTTTTACCTGTACCCGGAGGGCCAACAAGAAGCACACCTTTAGGGATTCTTGCACCGAGTTCGGTATATTTTTCGCTGTTTTTAAGGAAGTCAACAAGTTCTTCAAGTTCTGCCTTTTCTTCCTCACAACCTGCAACATCTTCAAACTTTTTATCCGATTCTTCACCCGATTGAGTTTTGGATTTAATTTTGCCAAAGCCCAATGTACGGTTTGTTTCGTTTGAAATTGAGCCTGTCATTTTACGCATCAGCCACAAGAACATCAATACAATAATAATTGTAAAGACAAATGTAGGCAACATACTCATCCACCAGGTATTAGACGAGCCTTTTTTATAATTATAGGTTATAGGTTTATCCGGATGAGCGTCATTGTAATCTTTAACATAATCGCTTATATCATCAAGAAAATATGATACACTCGGAACGGTATATTTATTAACAGTTCCGCTTTTATCGGATGTAAGCGTGTAAGTAAGCTGACCTGAGCTTAAATCAAGTTCATATTTACTGACTTGGTCTGTGCGGAACAAATTAACGATATCGCTGTAATTTGTTGTAGTAGTATTTTTGTTTTGACCTGAAAACAAAAATATAGCACCTATGAGCATAATCGGAATCAATATATAAAATATAACAGATTTCCAATTTTGAGAAAGATTTTTTCGCATTAAATTTAGTCCTCCAAAAGAATCTTTAAAAGAAGAATATTTTTTGTTGAAGAATCGGTTTTTACCCTTTCGTCAACACAGTAGCCGTACACTCCGATCACTCCGGTATTATCACAGATAACAGGAACGGAAGCTCTGTTTTCAATATTTATACCGAGTTCGTTAAAAAGTTTTTTTAATGTTTTTGTGCAATTTCTACCGGAAGGAGAAATTGAATCCCCCGCTTTTCTGCTTCGAATATAAATATTACCATTTATTTTATCACAGTCACAAAAGAAGTCAAATTCTTTGTGCCATAATTTACAGTTATTTAAAAATTCATCGTAAGAAATTATTTTTTTATTCACATTTATACTGCAAAAGTCGATAGTTTCGTTCATTTTTGCATAACGAAGAGAGCCTTTTTCACAAATGACAAAATTATTGTCCGATATTTGAAGTTTACCGTTTGATTTAAGCAAGTCAACAATTTCGTTTAAATGAAAGCCGTCAACGCCTATGCCGAAAGACGATAAGTACTTAACTATTATCCTTTTTGTAACAGCAATATCGTATGAATTTAGTTTATCAACATTTAGAGCATTGTTTTTAAAGCATTCTATATAACAGCTGTCTGTGATAAAATTAATAAACGCTTCATCTTCATTAACGCTTTCAATCAGTCTTAAAACGGTTTTTTCAAAAGACGGATTAAGTTTTTTGAAAAGTGGAACAATGTTTTGTCTGATATGATTACGGCTGTATACATCATCAAAATTTGTACTGTCAATTCTGTAAGGAATACCGGCATTTTGACAAGCCAATCTGATTTCTTCGCCCGTACAAGTCAAAAGCGGACGAATAATATTATCTCTTACCGGCGGAATACCGCAAAGACCTTTTAACGATGTGCCTCTTGAAATGCGAAACAGCACGGTTTCAACATTATCGGAAAGATTGTGAGCGGTAGCAATTTTATCGGGAGCAAATGAATTAAAAAATCCATATCTCTTGAGTCTTGAATACTCTTCAACGCCCATTGAATTCTGCTTAGCTTCCTGAACGGCATTAATTGAAACGGATTGGAAATCAACATTATTATTTTCACAAAACTGTCTCACGAATTCGGTATCATCAACAGAATCCTTACCTCTAATACCGTGTTCAACATTTGCAACAAGCAATCTTAAATTGTATTTTTCTTTTATTGAAAGAAAATACGAAAGAAGAGCCATTGAATCGGCACCGCCGGAAACTCCGATAACTACAAAATCGCCGTTTGACAGCATATTATATTTTTCAACTAATAAATCAGCTTTGGCTGTAATCTCTAACATTGTCAATACTTCTGAATCTTGTAAATTCTTTATCAAATGTAAGTTGAATTGTACCTACGCCGCCGTGACGGTTCTTTGCAATGATAAGTTCTGTAAGATTTTCATCAACTTCATCGCGTTCTTCCTCCGACAGTTCATTTCTGTAATAATCCGGACGGTAAAGAAACATAACAATATCTGCGTCCTGCTCGATAGAGCCCGATTCACGAAGGTCGGAAAGCTGAGGCGTATGTGTTTTACCTCTGCCTTCCGTACCACGGGAAAGCTGTGCACAACATATAACCGGAATGTTAAGGTCTTTTGCCATCATTTTAAGGTTTCGTGTAATTTCCGACACTTCCTGCACTCTGTTTTCTTTATGTACAGCGGACTGAATAAGTCCCAAGTAGTCAATCAAAATACAGTCCACGCCTTTTAAGCGACGGACAATAGACTTAATTTCAGGAACGGTAATTGCCGCCGTATCATCAAGATAAAGTTCCACATCGTGAAACGATGAAAGAGCGTTACCGAGCCTTATCCACTCATCATTTGAAAGTTCACCTGTTCTGAATTTTTGCGACTCAATACCGGCTTGAGAAGCAAGCAATCTTTCTGCAAGCTGTTCCTTAGTCATTTCGAGAGAAAAGAACACGCAACGCTTTCTTGCACCCATAGTAATATTTTGAGCAAGGTTAAGTGCAAACGAGGTTTTACCCATAGCAGGACGGGCACCGATAAGTATAAAGTCGGATTTATTAAGACCCGTGATATATCTGTCAAGAAGACCGAATCCTGTTGGGATACCGAGATAATCCTCTTTATTCTCACCCGTTCTGTTTTTTAATTCGGGATAAACCTTATTCATAATGACATCGGCGATTTTCTCAGGACCTTTGCCTGTTTTGCCCTCACGGATATCATAAATTCTTTGTTCGGCACTTTCAAGAATATTATTTGCAGTACCGACACCGCTTGTAGCGTCTTCAATAATACTTTGAGAAACCTGAATAAGATTACGCAAATAGTACTGTTCCTGAACAATTTTAGCGTATTTTTCAATATTGGCTGTTGACGGAACGGTGTTTGCAAGCTGCATAAGATAATCCTTACCGCCTGCCAAATCATATGTGCCGTCTTTAGTAAGTGCGTCGGCTATAATAACAGGGTCGATTGCACCGCCGTTATTCATAAACTGATAGTCCATGGCACTGTAAATTGCTTTATGTTGCGGAAGATAAAAGTAATCCGCATGCAAATACAGATTGGCGTCAGCCATACATTTATTATCAATCAGAATACTGCCGAGAACGCTTTGCTCCGCCTCAAGATTATACGGTAATGTAACATTTAATTCTGCCATTTTAGAAGTCCCTATAAGTTACAGTTCAGATACCTGAACACTGATTGTGGCAACAACACCTTGATATACCTTAACTTCAGCCTTAACAGTGCCGAAAGCCTTGATATCTGTCATCGATATTTTTCTCTTGTCAATATCAATGTTCATTTCTTCTTTAATTTTAGCGGCAACATCCTTTGCGGTAACGGAACCGAAAAGTTTACCGTTTGCTCCTGCTTTTGCTTTAAGAGCAAAGGTCTTGCCGTCAATTTGAGCCTTAACTTCTTCAGCAGCCTTGATTTCCTCTGCCTTATGGAACTTCTTCGACTGCTCTTTATTGTTAAATTCATTCATAGCGGTAGCGTTTGCTTCAACCGCAAGTCCTTTTGGGAAAAGAAAATTTCTTGCATATCCGTCACTTGCGTTAACTAAATCACCTTTTTTGCCAAGTGACTTTACATCTGCTTTTAAAATAACTTTCATAATTATTCTCCTTTACTTCTTTAATTTATATTTCCATAAATATAGGAAGTATCATAGGCGAACGCTTTGTTTTCTCGTACATAAGGCGAGAAATTTCATCACGCACCTTTGTTTTAACAGTATTCCAATCATGGTATTTGTTATCGTACTGCTCATCGATAACTCGGCAAGCAAGGTCGCGAGCAGAATTCATAAGTTCCTCATTATCTTTAACATAAACAAATCCGCGAGAAACAATGTCGGGACCCGAAACAACATATCCTTCATGTGCATCTATGGTTGCAACAACAATAATTATACCGTCCTGTGAAAGTCTCTTACGGTCGTTAAGCACAACATTGCCTACATCACCTACACCAAGACCGTCAACATAAACATCACCTGCGGGAACATTGCCGACTTTTTTAATATACGAATCGGTCAATTCAATAGTTTCACCGATTTCGGCAATATAGGTATTTTTTTCTTCAATGCCCATAGACCTTGCAAGCATAGCATGCTTAATAAGATGCTTTTGCTCACCGTGAACAGGAATAAAATATTTTGGTTTAACAAGGCCAATCATCAGTTTTAAATCCTGTTGGCAAGCGTGGCCGGACACATGCACTTCGTACATTTTTTCATATATAACTTCAACATCACGCTTCATAAGTGCGTTAACAACGCTGTTAACCATTTTTTCATTACCAGGAATAGGGGTAGCCGAAATGATAACATAGTCATTCGGTGTAATTGTAACCTTTTTATGCTCACCAAAAGCAATTTTTGTTAAAGCAGACATCGGTTCACCCTGAGAGCCTGTTGTTATAATTACAAGCTTGTCATCAGGATAATTTTTAATTGTATCAATCGGAATTAAAATGTTTTTAGGAACAATAAGATAACCCAATTCTTCACCGACGCTGACGAGGTTTTCAAGACTTCTGCCGATAACCGCAACCTTTCTGCCGCGTGCCTTGGCAACATTTATTATTTGTTGTACTCTATGAATGTTTGAAGCAAATGTTGCAACAATAATACGCTTATTTTTAGCTTTACTGAAGAGAAGCTCAAAACTTTCACCGACATTTTTCTCACTCATAGTACAGCCCGGTCGTTCTGCATTTGTCGAATCCGAAAGAAGTGCAAGCACACCCTTTTTACCGTATTCGGCAAAGCGTGGAAGATCAATCATATCGCCGTCAACCGGAGTTGTGTCAATTTTGAAGTCACCGGTTTGAATGATTATTCCTGCCGGACACCTGATTGCCAGACCGACAGCATCGGGAATCGAGTGATTAACATGAATAAGTTCAATATTGAATGAACCGAGGGTAATATTATCTCTCGGCTTAATCTCGACAAGCTTTACCTTATTAAGAAGTCCGTGTTCTTCGAGTTTGCCCTTAATGAGACCGATTGTAAGCTTAGTCGCATATACAGGAACATTAATCTGCTTTAATAAATACGCAAGACCTCCGATATGGTCTTCGTGACCGTGAGTAACGATAATACCTCTGATTCTGTCCTGATTATTGACTACATGAGTAAAATCCGGAATAACAAGGTCTACGCCCGGAAGCTCCGATGTCGGAAATGCAAGACCGCAATCCACTATGAACATATCGCTTTTATATTCATAAAGTGTCATATTCTTTCCGATTTCGTTCATACCGCCTAAAAAAGAAATGCGTACTTTCTCCTGCTCAACCGCCGGGAGAGATACCGCTTTCTTTGGTGCTTTTTTCTTTGTATAATAGCGACGCTTAGAATTCCGCTTTCTGTCGTCGCCCGTAGGCACCTTTTTTTGATTTGCCATTAAATAAAAATCCTCCTTAGATATAAATTTTTCCGTTCTAAACACAATTAAATATATTTTAAATTATTATAACGCAGATGTCAAGAAGTATTAAAACATATTCTATATTGATTATTATCAAATTTAATGATAAAATATACCTCGGTGATAGAAATGAAAGAAATAAATATTTATACTGACGGTGCTTGCAGCGGAAATCCGGGTCCGGGCGGTTGGGGTGCCGTTTTAGTTTACAAACAAACAGAAAAACAACTTTCCGGCAGTGAAAAAAAAACAACAAACAACAGAATGGAAATGACTGCTGTAATTGAAGCGTTAAAAGCTCTCAAGGAGCCTTGCAAAATTACGCTGACGACCGACAGTAAATATGTTTGTGACGCAATAAACAAAGGTTGGGTTTATTCCTGGCAAAAAAACAATTGGAAAAAAGCTGACAAAAAGCCTGCGTTAAATGTGGACTTATGGGAAGAAATGCTAAAACTGTTAGAAATCCACAATGTTGAATTCGTGTGGGTAAAAGGACACAACGGGCACAAATACAATGAAATCTGTGATAAATTAGCCGTACAGGAATATCAAAAATACATATAAACAACAAAGACATCCGAACAACAATCAGGATGTCTTTTTCTTCTGCAAAGATTTAAGATTAACTATGACCATACCACCAACAACGCAAAGAAGCCCGATGAGTTTATAAAACATTTTACCGTTGTCCTCGCCGAGAAGAAGGTATGAAAGAGTGAAGCCGAAAATCGGCGTCATAGAGCCGCAAACGGTTATTCTTGAAACATCATTATATTTAAGCAACACACCCCAAAGTGAATATGCAGTTGCCGAAATAAAGCCAAGATAGATAAGAACAACAATCCCTCTTATGTCATCGGTGGATATCTTTCCACCCATAAGCAAACCGACAACACTCATAACCGCTCCTCCAAGAACGAACTGATAACCGGATAGTACAGCCGGATTATCATCATTGCTGTATCTTTTCATAAAAACTGAAGAACAAGCATATGAAAGAGCTGAAATCAAGAGCAAAAAGTCGCCTAATTGAAACGACAGTTCTCCCCTGTTTCCGGACAGACCTGCAAGAACAACACCTGAAAATCCAAGCAAACTTCCTACAATTTTTGAAAAAGAAAATTGTTCTTGCTTAAAAATAAATATTGATATTAAAATAGCGAAAAAAGTGCTTGTACCGTCTATAATACTTGATTTTACACCCGTTGTATGAGCAAGTCCGATGTAGAAAAACAAATATTGCAAAATAGTTTGAAACAAAGCAAGCACGCAAACTTTTCCTAAAGAACTCTTTTTAGGCTTAACGAGCCTTTTATTTACGAAGCTGAAAATAGTAATCGTCAAAATGCCTGCCAATATAAATCTTATTCCGGCAAAAAGAATAATTGAAGCTGTATCGTCTGAATCAATATTAAAAAGTTTGTATCCTATTTTTATAACAGGAAAAGCACTTCCCCATAAAAAGCAACATACGCAGGCAGTAAGCCAGACTATATAAATATTTTGTAATTTTTCGGATGTATTTTTCATAATCAGTCACAAAAATAAAGGTAGCAAAAAGCTACCTTTAAATCCTTTTAAGTTTACTTGTTTATTGTTACAAGATGATCTTTAAGATACTGATCGGAAGCCGGGAAGTGGTTTGCATACTTAATGTCAAGTGAAGCACTCTTATCTTTAAGAATTGCAACATTAGCGTGCTTAACATCAATATGTACATTCATATTGTAATCAGCTTCAACAATTTCCTTATTAGCAACATTAATCTTAATTGTACCTGTACCGCCGGCATAGTTTACAACAAAGTTTTCATCTATTGTACCCTCAGAGAACGAAAGTACGCTGATGCTGTTTACAACGCTGGAGATATCGCCAAGAACATTGAAGAAACGACCTTGTGAGTCTTCACCCGGCATAGCAAGAGTTTGAGCTTTTGGCTGAATTACCAATGTAATTGTGCCGTCGCCGTTATCAGTTACATTGCATGCAAGAACATCATCGGCAGTAAGATGAGAAACAGTTCTGTCGATTTTACCGCTGCTTGTTTCTTGGAAGTCGTTTTTAGGTTCAAGGGAGTTACCCGGTGACAAGCTCTTTACACCACCTGTGAAAAGACCACCTACAATACCCGGAACAAGGCTGTCAATAGTACTGTTTGACTTACCTTCAACAAGAAGGTTCTCAACATTAAGTGTTTCGTCGCCGAGAAGTTTATATGCCTTAATAGGACTGCCGTCATATGTACCGTCAACCGTCATAGTCTTTGTGTTGTTATAACATTCAACATAATAATTTACGACATCTTCGGTAGATGAAAATTCAACACCGCCGTATGTGCCTGCTTTAAGTTCATCAATTACAGCCTCATCGACAAATTCAGCCGATGCTTCCGTTTCCTGTTGAGCCACCTTAGCAGGTGACACAATGATGATTACAACAGTTGCGATTAACAATAAAATTAGGACAACAGAAAGGAATCTGTTGAACTTTGCAAGTCCTGACTTATCTTTTACTTTAGCCATTATATTTTCTCCTTACAAGATATTTCTACTATATAATACATTAAAGTTATCGTAAATTCAACATTTTTTTTAAAAAATCCAAAAATATGTGTTATAATACAGTTAAAATTCTTTAAGCAAGAGGGTTAAAAGATGGAAATAAAGCCTATTGCCAAAGTCATTAACGACTATGACAGCAAATTTGCGGTACCGAGACAAAGCGGACTTGTAACCGACATAAAATCAAAAATCATTTTTGAAAAAGAATATTCAAACGAAGCGGCATTTAAAAGAATCGATGAGTTCAGTCACTTATGGCTCATTTGGGGATTCAGTTTAAATTCACACCAATCAAGTTCACTTACGGTAAGACCGCCTCGCCTCGGCGGAAACGAAAAAGTCGGAGTATTTGCAACACGCTCACCTTATAGACCGAATCCAATCGGGCTGTCAAGTGTAAAATTAGATGAAGTTATAAAAGACGAAAACGACAGTATAACTTTAATTGTCAGCGGTGCGGATTTAGTTTCGGGCACACCCATATACGATATTAAGCCGTATATTGCGTTCAGTGATTGTCACATCAACGTTAGGAGCGGATTTGCAGATGAAAATAAAGATTACAAATTAAATGTTGTTTTTGATGAAAAACTTCTTAACAACATTGAAAAAGACAAGCGGGATACTCTAAAGAAAATATTACAAGGCGACCCTCGTCCGGCATATCACGAAGACGGCAGGCAATACGGTTTTGCTTTTGCGGGAAAAGAAATAAAATTCATTGTATCCGACCAAACGCTTACAGTAACGGAGATAAAAGATGGAAAATGAAATTCTACTCAAAAAAAGGCTTTCCGAGCTTTCTCACAGAGCATTTGAAAGAGGATATACAACTTATTCCAACTTTTTAAATTTACAAGAAATCAACACCTTAAAATCGTTAAAAACCGACAGCAGTTATTCCCTTTTCGGTGGATACGAAAATGCCGACAGATGCGTTGCGGCTTTCGGTGAAGAAGTTTACCCGTACCCTATCAAGTGTATAAAAATTGAACCTCTCAAGCAAAAATTCTCTGATAAATTAACTCACAGAGATTTTTTAGGTGCACTTATGAATTTGGGAATTGAGCGTGAAATGCTCGGCGACATTAAAATACTTGATAATATAGGATATGTATTTTGTCTTAATAAAATGAGCGAATATATAATCGATAACCTATCCGGAATAAAACATACATCGGTAAAGTGCCGTATTATTGAAGATATACCGGAATTATTTAATCAATTACCCGACGAAGAAGAATTTATTGTTTCTTCATTGCGAATAGACACGGTTATTTGTGCAGTCTTTAATATGTCGAGGAACACCGCATCACAACTTGTAAATCAAGAAAAGATATTCATTAATTCAAAAACCGTTTATAAAGACTCTGTACCGTTAAAAGAAAACGATGTGGTGTCGGTTAGAGGCTACGGCAAATTTATATATTCCAAAGCAATAAGTCAAACCAAAAAGCATAAAATTGTTGTTGCAATAAGACTTTACAAATAAAGTGTTGACATTGACTTTTTTGTAAGTTATAATACAAAACAGTTACTCGGAGGGTGAGTTATTCAAGGAAATGACAGCCGGATAAGAGACAGATTGAAATGTCTGTTTTCTTATCCGGTTTTTTATTTTGGGAGGTAAATATGGATTTCTTAAACGACAAAATAAAACCGATGTATTTAAAATACTTGTCGGCAGCATTCGGAAGTGCCTTGATTACTTCAATTTATTCGGTAGTTGATATGGCTATGGTGGGGCAATATCAAGGACCGAGCGGCACGGCGGCACTTGCCGTTGTTGCACCGATATGGAACATTATATACAGTCTGGGACTTTTGATGGGAATCGGAGGAAGTGTACTGTTCAGTGCGGCACGAGGCGATAAAACAAGCAAAACAGACGAAAACAAGTATTTTACAATTTCGGTTTTAGGTTCGGTTATTTTATCGATTATTGCTTGGGTAACTATTGTTCTTTTTGAAAAGCCGATATTGAACTTCTTCGGAGCCGACTCTTCCCTTTTACCGCTTGCCGAGGAATACCTTAAACCGATTAAATATGTATTCCCTTTGTTTTTGTTTAATCAAATGCTTGCGGCTTTTATCAGAAATGATAAAAATCCCGGATTAGCTACATTCGGCGTCCTATCGGGCGGAATATTCAACATTATAGGTGACTATATTTTTGTATTTACATTTGATATGGGGATATTCGGAGCAGGACTTGCAACGGCAATCGGCTCGGTTATTTCGTTTATTGTAATGATAACTCACTTTTTCGGAAAAAGAAACACTTTAAAAATCACAAAATCCAATGAGATTTTAAAAACTTTATTGCAAATATCGGTTACAGGATTTTCGACATTTTTCATTGACGCCGCCATGGGGATTTTGACTGTATTATTCAACAGACAGATAATGAAATATCTTGATTCAAATGCACTTGCAATTTACGGTCCGATAATAAACATAAGTACATTTGTTCAATGCTGTGCATACAGTGTAGGTCAAGCGGCACAGCCGATAATATCAACAAATTACGGTGCAGGCAAAACGGACAGAATCAAAAAAACGCTTAAATATTCAATATGTACAGCTTTTATAATCGGAATTGTATGGACAGTATTAAGTGAAAGCATACCAAATGCTCTTATCGGAATCTTTATGACGCCGACCGACGAAATACTGAATCAAGCACCGTTAATCGTCAGAACATACGCTGTATCATTCTTACTGTTGCCGTTCAACATATTTTCAACATACTATTTTCAAGCAATTATGAAACCGAAAACTTCTTTTGTGATTTCGGTTTCACGAGGGCTTGTAATAAGCGGTGCATTAATTTTAATTCTTCCCTCTTTGTTCACACCGAATTTTATTTGGTGGGCAATGCCGATAACAGAACTAATTGTTGCTGTTTATGTTGTAATATCTATAAAAAGAATATCGAGAACAATATAAATAAAACACGGAGCTTATAAGAAGTTCCGTGTTTTATTATATTTGTGAATAAGTTAGTTATTAGTCTTTTTTGCCGTAGTCGGATTCAGTATTGATTTGAGCGGATACAGAGTCTGACTGGAAAGCTTTTTCAGGGTCGAAATCCTTTTCAGGGAAAATAAGATTCAATACGATACCTGCAATTGAAGCACAAGCAAGAGCCGAAAGATTGATTGTAGCCGAACCGACATTGAATGTAATACCGTTTGAAACACCGAGAGCTACTACAAGAATAACCGCAGCAATGATTGTGTTACGAGCCTTAGAAAAGTCAACCTTTGCTTCAACAACATTACGAACGCCGATAGCGGAAATCATACCGTAAAGGACAAATGAGATACCGCCGACAACAGACATCGGAATTGATTCAATGAGAGCGGCAAACTTTGGTGAAAGGCTGAAGAACACAGCAAAGTAAGCGGCAATTCTGATAACTCTTGGGTCGTAAACTTTTGAAAGAGCGAGAACGCCTGTATTTTCACCGTATGTAGTATTTGCAGGAGCACCAAAAAGCGAAGCGATTGATGTTGCAAGACCGTCACCGAGAAGAGTTTTGTTAAGACCCGGGTCATTGATATAGTTTCTGTTACAGGTAGCAGAAATGGCTGAAATATCGCCGATGTGTTCCATCATTGTTGCAATTGCAATAGGAACGATGGCAATAATTGCCGAAATAGCCTTTGATTTATCTGAAACACCGCCGAATACGGTTGACGACCATTCTATCGGATTGCCAATCCATTGAGCAGATTTGATTCCCGAGAAATCAATTGCAAAGCTTTCCACTCCGCCGACATTGCCAACTAAAACAGCAACGATATATGCTCCGACAATACCCAAAAGGATAGGAATAATCTTAATCATACCCTTACCGAAAATGTTGAAAATAATGACGAGAGCAAGAGCGATGATTGCAAGCCACCAGTTACTGCTGCAATTTGTAACAGCAGACGGTGCAAGACCGAGACCGATTGCCATAATGATAGGACCTGTTACAACAGGTGGGAAAAGCTTCATAACTTTGTTAACGCCGATAGCCTTAATCATAGCGGCTACGACGAGATAAAGAAGACCTGCACACGCAACACCGAGGCACGCATAAGGAAGCATTTCTTTATTACCGCTTCCGTCCTCATTGAGCGGAGCAACTGCAAGATAGCCACCGATAAATGCAAATGATGAGCCAAGAAATGCAGGAACTTTGAACTTGGTGAGGCAGTGGAACAAAAGTGTACCCAAGCCAGCAAACAACAAAGTTGTTGAAATGGAAAGTCCTGTTAAAAGCGGAACTGTTACTGTAGCACCAAACATAGCAAACATATGCTGGAATCCGAGAAGAATCATCTTTGGTGCACCGAGCTGGCGGGCGTCGTAAATGCCGTCTTTGCCGATTTTGATTTTTGTTTTAGCCATTGTTTTTTCCTCCATATATCAATAAACCGTAAAGATTTATTTAGTGCCGAAAATTCTGTCACCGGCATCGCCGAGACCCGGAATAATATAACAGTCTTCGTTTAATTTTTCATCAAGAGCGGCACAATAAATGTCAACATCAGGATGTGCCTTCTTAAGTGCATCAAGACCTTCCGGAGCGGCAATCATACACATAAAGCAAATTTTTCGAGGACTTCTGAGTTTAATTTGAGAAATAGCATCAATTGCAGAACCGCCTGTAGCAAGCATAGGGTCAACAACATAAACATCTCTTTTATCAATGTCCTTTGGTAATTTGCAATAATATTCAACAGGTGTATGTGTTGTTTCGTCACGGTAAAGACCTATATGACCTACCCTTGCACTCGGAACCATTTTAAGGCAACCGTCAACCATACCGAGACCGGCACGCAAAATAGGAACAAAAGCAAGTTTACGACCTGCAAGCTGATTGCATTCTGCAATACCGCACGGTGTTTCAACCTTAACCGTTTCCGTAGGTAAATCTCTTGTAGCTTCAAACATCATAAGCATAGCAATTTCGTTTACAAGCTCTCGGAAATCTTTTGTGCTTGTTTCTTTGTTACGAAGAATGCTCAGCTTATGTTGAATAAGCGGATGATCAAAAATGATAACTTTTCTTTCCATTAAAATAACTCCTTAAATAGTAATGACATAAAATGACATAATTTTATCCTTACTATAATATCAAATCAACATTTTGTTATCAATAATAGTTACACGATTGTAATAAAAATCAAAGAAGTTTTTTAAGATATTGACCTGTATACGATTTTTTAACTTTAGCGACTTCCTCCGGAGTGCCTATGGCAACAATTTTACCGCCGCCTTTACCTCCCTCGGGTCCGAGGTCAATAATATAATCGGCACATTTTATAACATCAAGATTATGTTCGATTACAAGAACGGTATTGCCTGAATCGACCAACTGATTAAGCACATCGAGAAGTTTAGAAACATCGGCTGTATGAAGTCCGGTTGTAGGTTCGTCGAGAATATAAATCGTTTTACCCGTTGAACGCTTTGCAAGTTCTGTTGCAAGTTTTACTCTTTGTGCTTCTCCGCCTGAAAGAGTTGTGGCAGGCTGTCCGAGTTTAACATAACCAAGCCCAACGCTTGACAACGTTTGAAGCTTTCTGGCAATTTTAGTATGAGTAGAGAAAAACTCAAGTGCTTCGTCAACGGTCATTTCAAGGACATCATATATACTCTTACCTTTAAATTTTACATCAAGTGTTTCTCTGTTATATCTCTTACCGCCGCAAACCTCACAAGGAACATACACATCGGAAAGGAAGTGCATTTCAATTTTCACAATGCCGTCACCCTGACATGCCTCGCATCTGCCGCCTTTAACATTAAATGAAAATCTGTTAGGACCGTAGCCTTTTGCTTTTGCGTCATTTGTGGAAGCATACAAATCTCTGATATCGTTAAACACGCCCGTATAAGTTGCCGGATTGGAACGGGGAGTTCTGCCTATAGGAGATTGGTCGATGTCAATAACTTTATCAAGTGCGTCAATACCTTTCATCGAAGAGAACTTGCCGGTGTGCTTTTTTGCATGATTAAGAGCATTGCAAAGATGTTTGTACACAATTTCATTGACTAAAGAAGATTTACCCGATCCCGATACACCTGTAACAGCAACAAATTTACCGAGCGGAATTTCGACATCGATGTTTTTAAGATTATTTTCATTTGCACCGAACACGGTGATTTTTTTACCGTTACCGTCTCTCCTTTTTGTTGGAACGGGAATACATCTCTTCCCGCTCAAATACTGACCTGTAATACTGTTTTCACAAGCCATAACATCTTCAGGAGTACCTGCTGCGATAAGTTCACCGCCGTGTATGCCGGCTCCGGGTCCTATATCGACAAGGAAATCTGCCACACGCATCGTGTCTTCATCGTGTTCAACGACAATAAGAGTATTGCCCAAATCACGAAGATGACGAAGTGTATCAAGTAATTTTTCATTATCTCTTTGATGAAGTCCGATTGACGGTTCGTCAAGAATGTACAAAACACCCATAAGCGATGAACCGATTTGCGTTGCAAGGCGAATTCTTTGTGCTTCACCGCCGGACAAAGTACCCGATTCCCGAGCAAGCGAAAGATAATCAAGACCCACGGAATTAAGAAATGTGAGTCGTTCTTTAATTTCTTTTAGCACAAGGTTACCTATCATCTGTTCCTTTTCGGTTAGTTCAAGGTTATTTACAAAGTCAAGTTCTTCCGATACAGACATAGAGCAAAATTCATATATATTTTTACCGCCAACCGTAACTGCCATAGCTTCGGATTTAAGCCTTGAGCCTTTACATTCGCCGCAGGTACATTCACGCATAGTTTCCTCAATGGCGGTGCGTGCATAATCGGAAGTTGTTTCGGCATATCTTCGTGAAAGATTATTGATTATGCCCTCAAACTCACTCAAATATGTTCCGCTTCCGTAGGAAGTAACACGCTTCATTTTCAGCTTTTTACCGTTAGTTCCGTATAAAACAGCGTTGAGTCCCTCATCATTAATCATTTCAACAGGCATATCAAGCGAAAAATTATATTCCTTAGCAAGAGCTTCCATATACATTTTGGCAATAGAGCTACCCTCGGCAACATTCCAACCGCTCGCTTTAACCGCACCTTGGTTAATTGACATTTTTTTATCGGGAATAATTAAATCAGGATCTATTTCTTTAAAAGTACCAAGTCCGTCACACTTTTTACAAGCACCGAACGGATTATTAAACGAAAACATTCTCGGGCTCATTTCTTCAATTGATACGCCGTGCTCGGGACAAGCGTAGTTAAGCGAAAAAAGTTCTTCTTTTTCACTGTTTATATCAACTATCAGAAGTCCGTTGCCTATTTTCGTTGCAGTTTCAACGCTGTCGGTAAGTCTTGACTGAATTCCGTCTTTGATAATTAAGCGGTCAACAACAACTTCAATGTTATGTTTTTTTGTTTTTGACAGTTTAATTTCATCCTGCAAATCAACAATTTCACCGTCAATTCTGCAACGGACAAATCCTTGCTTGCGTATATCGTTGATTTCTTTTACAAACTCCCCTTTTTTACCTCTTGCAATCGGTGCAAGCACTTGTATCTTTGTGCGTTCGGGAAGCTCCATAAGTTTGTCAACAATTTGGTCTACTGTTTGTTGAGTGATTTCTCTGCCGCAAACAGGACAATGCGGTACGCCTATTCTCGCCCACAAAAGTCGGAGATAATCGTATATTTCGGTAACAGTTCCCACAGTTGAACGGGGATTTTTTGATGTTGTTTTTTGGTCGATTGAAATTGCCGGGGAAAGTCCTTCAATATAATCCACATCGGGCTTGTCCATTTA
>CAVBQD010000034.1:0-16144 GCA_963597385.1 bacterium
CCTCATAATGATTTTATGATAATTTTTAATTATTTATGAATACATATGTTGACATTTTGTATACTTATGTGTTAATATAGGTTTATAAAATAAAAGGAGGAGATTTGCTTATGGCAAACAACAATTTTCAACAACAAAACACTCCGGAGGTTCAGCAGGCGGTAAACGCTGCACTGAACGAAGAGAAAAAGAAAAAGAAGAAGAAAAAGCTTATCATTTTCGGAGTTATATTTGCAATAATTGTAATAGTTATTGGCGTTGCAAGCGGTTCGGACTCTGGTGATGATACAAACACGGTTTCAAGCGAAAGCACAACCGCTTCATCTGTAAATGCCGAAAAAGAGAAAACAGACGATAACACAATCGGTGACTTTAAATGTGTTGTTAAAAGTGCAAAATTAACAAAAGATTGGCAAGGAAAGGACGCCGTACTTATCACATACGAATTCACAAACAATTCGGACAATCCAATAAGTTTCGACGGTGCTCTTGACGACAAACTTTATCAAGACGGAATCGAACTTGAAATTGCAACTTTAAGCAGCGATGAGGAAGCGAAGTGGGTTGATACGGCAGATTTAAAGCCGGGAATCACAAAAGAAGTAAAAAAAGCATATTCTTTGCGTAACAAAAAATCTGAAATTGAAGTAGAAATTCAGGAACTGTTTTCATTCAGCGATGATATGATTAAAACAACAATCAATCTTTAAACTATAAAGCCTGTGAAGTTAAGAAAGCTTCACAGGCTTCAATTATTTATTCCTATAATCGAGATAATTCAAAAAGCGTTTTACGGCTACGCTTGAATTCTTTTTATCTTTTATGGCTATGCCGATATTGCGGTAAGCGGGAATTTCAAGCGGTTTAACGATGATATTGTACGGTATTCGCCTAAGAATCAATTTTGGCAGAATGCTTATACCGAGTCCGCTCTCAACCATTGACATAACGGCATAATCATCCCATGTAGTAAAACGGACATTCGGTTTTAAACCCGAGCGTTCAAATATTGCCGAGACTTCGGCTTTTTCACCTTTTTCAAGAAGCATAAACGGTTCGGAACAGAGAGCAGACACAGGAATCTTATCAAGTTCTGCAAGAGGATGGTTGACGGGCAAAACGACCATAAGCTCATCCTGTTCCAAAAACACAGTGTCAAAATCATTTTTGGCGGGCAAACGCAAAAATCCGCAATCCACCCTGCCCTCGGTTATCCATTCCTCGATTTCGGTATAATCGCCGAGTAACAGCTCATAATCTACAGACGGATAATCATTTTGGAATTTCTTGATAATATTCGGCAACCAATGGGTTGCAACGCTTGAAAACACGCCTATTCTGATTAAGCCCGACTGCAAACCGTTAAGTTCGTCAACCTGCATTTGAAGCTGTTTGTACTTTTCAACAAGTTCCCGTGCGTAAGGCAACAACTTTGTCCCGTCGGAAGTAAGACTGACACCGTTTTTTGAGCGTTCGAGCAAAACAACGCCCCATTCTTTTTCCAAATCGGCTATCATTCGGCTGACACCCGATTGAGAATAATTTAAAATTTCCGCCGCATCGGTAAAGCTTCCGCACTCAACAGCTTTTACAAACGACATATATTTTTGTATATTCATACCATCACTCCACAAGTATGACAAATTGTAATTTTATATATGATAAACATTCGCTTTTAACATAGATAAATATATGATACACTAAAAATCAAATTAAATCAACGGTGAGGCAAGAAAAATGTACATAAGTGAGATAAAAACGACGGCACCGACCGAGTTTAAAAGCGAACTTCATAAAAAAGTATACGACCAATTACAGGAACTTGAAATTCCGTTTGAACGGGTTGAAACGGATGAGATTATCACAATGGAGGACTGCGAAGAGGTTGACGGCAAGCTTGAAATGAAAATGGTGAAAACTCTGTTTTTATGCAACAGAAAAAAGACGGAATTCTATTTATTTATAACCTGCGGCGACAAACCGTTTTCATCAAAAGATTTCAGCAATGCACTCGGAATTTCAAGAGTTTCGTTTGCTCCGGCAGAGCTTATGCTTGAAATGCTCAGCACAAAAATCGGTGCGGCAACCGTTTTCAGCATACTTCTTGACAGTGCAAAGAATGTGCGACTTGTAATTGACAGTGATGTTTTAAACAATAAATTTTACGGATGCAGTGATTCGCAAACAACCGGTTATATGAAAATCAAAACAAGCGATATATTTGAAAAGCTGTTGCCGTCAATAAACAAAAATTTTGACACGATTGAGGTGTAAAATGGGACTGTACAAAAACAGAATTGTTGTAAAAGTGGGCACATCTACGCTCACAAACGAACTTGGAAAAAGCGACTTGCGTGCATTTGACAGGCTTGCGTGTGTACTTTCGGACATTCAAAACAAAGGATATGAGGTAATTCTTGTATCGTCCGGTGCAATTGCCGTAGGAGCAAACAAACTAAAACTGAAATCCAAACCCGAAAGTATGAGAATGAAGCAAGCGGCAGCGGCAGTCGGTCAATGCAGTATTATGTATTTATATGACAAATTCTTTAATGACTACGACAAAACGACTGCACAAATTCTTCTCAATGCGGAGGACATAGAACAGGAGGAGAAAAAAGAAAATCTGACAAATACATTCAATACTCTTCTTGAGCTCGGCATAATTCCGATAGTTAACGAGAACGATTCGGTGAGCTACACCGAAATAGAATCAGAGGAGCGACTTTTCGGCGACAACGATATGCTGTCGGCAGTTGTTGCGGTTTTGTGCAAAGCGAATAAGCTTGTTATTTTATCCGACATTGACGGATTGTACGAAAACGACCCGAGGCTATATCCGGACGCAAAAATAATACATACGGTTGATAAAATAGACGAATCCACTTTTAACCTCGCAGGCGGTGCGGGTTCTCGAAGGGGTACGGGCGGAATGAAAACAAAACTCCGTGCGGCAAGGCTTGCGACCGCAAACGGCACGGACATGGTAATTACAAACGGCAAAAAGCCCGAAGCGTTATATGATATAATTGAAAACAAACAAATAGGCACGCTGTTCAAAGCATAGAAAAAGCCATACAGATTCAACAAAATTAAATCTGTATGGCTTTCTTACAATTAATTATCAATATTGATGTATTAAATTTCCGTTCTTATCCCAAGAAACAGTTGAAATGTCATAGTAAACATTTTTACTATCGTCATAGTATATCGACATACTGCCGTCTTTAAGCGAAAGTTTGCTATCCTCATCAAAATACAAACAGCCCTGTTCGGTAATATAACACTGAAAACCGTTCAAGCGTTCGCCCGTTGACTGATTGACATAGTCCGGCATATAGTCGTCAACCACTTCAAGTTTGTAGGCATTGCCGTCCTTATCATAAAACAAAACATCGAGTGACGACGAATAGACATTGCCCTTGGCATCATAATACTGCTCTTGCGACGCCGTGGTTTGTGCTTTAGTGGTTTCGGTCTGTGTATCTGCTGATTTTGAACACGCGGAAAATACCGACATCAAAGCCAAGATTGCAAGCAAAAGTGTTGCAGTTTTTTTCATCATCTTGAAAATACCTCTTTGTAAATATTCATAACATCGGCAGAGGTGAATTTTACAGGATTATTGCCAAGTCTTGTAACATCAACCTTTGATGTGAAAATCGGGATGTTTTTGCTGTCTGTCTTAGGATACGGGAGTTCAAGCTCTTTGAGAATATTATTGAAAATTTCAAGACCTTCCCTTGCGTTTTTACCGCCGAGAAGCACACCGATTTCGTCAAATCTGTCGTACGCACCGCTATATGCTTCTTCACCCTTGTTATTCAGCATATACTCCCAAATAACGGACAAGCCCGAAGCGACGGAATGACCGTGCGATGTACCGCAATTCATAGTAATACAATAACACATTGCGTGAGCCGAAGTTGTGCCCGTAATATTGATAGCCTTACCTGCATAATAAGACGCCCACAGCATACCCTCGTTACCGTCTGCGGTATTATTGATATATCCGTCCTTATTTTCCATAAAACCGAGTATACCTTTTTTTGCAAATTCACGGCTTTCATCGGTTGCCTTGACGCTCCAATAGCTTTCGATTGAATGACAAAGTGCGTCCAAACAAGTGCACTTACGCTGGTAAAGCGGAAGCGTTGACAAAAGGCTTGAATCAAGAATCACATAATCCGGCAGGAAGTCGAGATTTGCAACGCTGATTTTATCAACATCGTTTACATAAAAAACAGATGATTTGGTTGCCTCTGCACCGGTTCCTGCTGTAGTAGGAATATACAGCGACTTTACATCATTATTTTCCATAGGTTCTTCAAGACATTTTGACACATCGTTCGTTGCCATAAGTCTAATCATCTTGGCACTGTCAATAGGCGAACCGCCGCCTGCACCGATAATGAAATCGCACTTTTCGTCGTCAAAAATCTTTGCGGCGTCAATCATATCTTCAAATCTCGGATTCGGTCTGATACGGTCAAACACCACGATATTAAATTGTTTTAAATATTCAAAAATCTCTGTCTTTTGAAAACTCTTACCGCAACAAGCAAAAGGCTTTTTGATATTATTTTGTTCAAAAACATCTTTTATTTGGCGATAGTTTTCAAGTATTACACCTTTATTCTGCATTTGCAAGCCACTCATATTCCGAAACATAAATTCTTGTTTTATCCCACGGGTCTCTGTCAAGGTGACGAATCATCCACACATAGTACATTTCAAATCCCGGAGCGGTAACCTGCTGATGTGCATTACCGCTGCGGATACAAAGGCATGAGCCGTTTTGTGTTTTATACGGGGTGTCACCCTCGAAACCTGCACCGAAACCCTCTTCGCGGTCAAACTGATAATAATAAACCTCGGGTTGCGGATGATAATGAGGCGGATAAGACGACCATCTGCCCGGCTGATTAAACACTTCGCCCATTACCATATTTGAATACGGTGCATTGTCAAGGTCAAACATTGTTGATACTATTCTGTGACCCGTACCGTTCCACTGACCCTTACCGAACTCCTGATAAAGACAATTATCGGGATTGTAAAATACAGGTTCCCAAGTACGCTCGTTATCGGTCATTTGAACGATAATCTCACTTTCCTTTTTAGCGGTTACGACAGCCTTTGTGCCGTGTGAAAAATGAACCGCATACGGAGTTTTCTGAAAAGGATTTGCTCGCTCACAATCTTCGTTTATACTGTCGCCCACGGTAAAGTTAACCGCACCTTTGAGCAACAGTATTGCACATTCATTTTTGTCTTCGTCAACAGTCAGGGTTTCGCCCTCGGCTAATTTTTTTACATAAATATCCATCAGCATATCGCTGTTTTCACCGTTCATACGGCAAAGATATTTTTTGTTTTCTTCATTATACTCCGGATTAAAAAACATAATAAATACCCCTTTTATTTTATTCTTATCCACTCAGTCAACACAAGTGTTGACAGCTCCTATTACTATAATGGAAGCCCAGCGTGTCAAAAAAAGTATTTTTGGCACACTGTAGGCTGTTGAGAAAGGTTCTGAATTTCGTTTTCTTGCGAACTTTGCTGTACGATGGTACCGCTTGTGAGCAAAAAACGAAAAACGCCAAAAGTGTTGCAAACTCGATGTTTGCGACACTTTTACAATCCCACCGAGTGCAACAAATCGCACCCACCTCCCTTTACACAAGGGAGGCATTAAGCGGTTGGTTTATTTTTATAGGCGTGATTCAGGAGCTTTATCGACAGTTTGAGTTCCTATTAGCATAATGGGAGCCTTTATTACAATGTTGTTAAATTTTTAAGGCTTAAATCCATTATCATTGCGGAATGGGTGAGTGCACCGCACGAAACAAAATCAACTCCGATTTCGGCAATTTCTTTAAGTCGTTCTTTCGTAACATTGCCGCTGCACTCCGTTTGAGCCTTATCCCCTATCATTTCAACAGCTTTACGCATTGTATCGTTATCCATATTATCAAGCATAATAATATCCGCACCTGCGTCAAGAGCTTCTTGAACTTGGTCAAGCGTTTCGGTTTCTATCTCGATTTTTCTTACAAACGGTGCATAAGCCTTTGCCATCTCAATAGCCTTTGTTACCGAGCCTGCCGCACCGATATGGTTATCTTTAAGCAAAACGCCGTCGGACAGATTATATCTGTGGTTAGTTGCACCGCCGACCTTAACAGCGTGCTTTTCAAAAGGACGCATATTAGGCGTGGTTTTTCTTGTATCAAGAAGAACGGTTTTGTAACCTTTAAGTTCATTTACATATTCTCTTGTCATAGTGGCAATACCGCTCATACGCTGAAGATAATTGAGTGCGGTTCTCTCGCCCGACAAAATAGCTTTTACATCACCGTAAATTACGCCGATTAAATCGCCTTTTTTAACAAAATCACCGTCTTTGAAGTTAGCCTCAAATCTGCTTGTGTCATCAAGAAGTTTGAATGTACGCTCAAAGACATCAAGACCGCAAATGATACCGTCTTGTTTGCAAATAAGCTCCGCCTTACCCTGCTTATCCTCAGGCATAACGGCATTTGTGCTTACATCTTCCGAAGTGATATCCTCTTTTAATGTGTTAATGATATAGTCATCAACATTAATCTTCATCGTTACACCATTTAGCATAGAATTCCGGGTCCTTTCTTTCTATCTCGTCCATAATAATATGTTTGAACTCTTTTTGTATTTCATCTTTTGAAGTGTATTTTTCAAGGTCAACATCAGGTGTTTCCTGCGGTTTAACCGATTTATCATTTGCAATGGTATCAGCCGCTCTTTTTGCAAACACAAGACTTTCAAGAAGTGAATTTGAAGCAAGTCTGTTTTTGCCGTGAACGCCGTTACATGCTGTTTCGCCTACGGCATAAAGATTTTTCATTGATGTTACACCGTTTGTATCGGTCTTAACCCCACCCATCATATAATGCTGTGCCGGAGTTACGGGAACATTGTCCTTTGTCATATCGTAACCCTCTTCCATACAAGCCTCAAAAATATTAGGGAATCTTTTTTGAGCTTCCTCACTTGTCATTGTAGGAAGATTAAGATATACATGGTCGGTGCCGAATTTTTTCATTTCCTTAACGATTGCATTGGTAACAACATCTCTCGGTTGAAGCTCATCGGTAAAGCGTTCGCCGTTCTCATTAAGAAGCACAGCACCCTCGCCTCTTACACTCTCGCTGATAAGGAACCGTCTGCCTGCCTTTTTGCTGTAAAGAGTGGTCGGGTGAATTTGAATGTAATTCATATTTTGAAGTTCGATACCATGCTTGAGAGCAAGGGCAAACGAATCGCCTGTAATATGCGGATAATTGGTTGAATTTTTGAAAAGTCCTCCGATTCCGCCGGTTGCAAGAATAATGTTATCCGCAAGAATCGCACCCTTTTCGCCGTATTCGTCAAAGCAAACAATACCGTAGCAGACATTATCCTTTTCAATAAGGTCAATCATTGTTGTGCGTGTAACAAAAGTAATGTTAGGCTTAGTTTTGGCAATATCAAGAAGCGTTGCGGTAATTTCTTTACCGGTTTCGTCTTTATGATGAAGAATACGGTTGCGTCTGTGAGCACCCTCACGGGTGTAATCGTATTCGCCGTCGCCGTCAGTATCAAACTTAACACCCAAATCAACCAGCGTGCCGATGACATCTTGTGAAGATTCAATCATAACACGAACAGATTCGGGATTGTTTTCATAATGTCCGGCTTTCATAGTATCCTCAAAATAACAATCAAAATCGTTTATATCTTTAAGAACGCAAACACCGCCCTGTGCCAAAAACGAATCACAGTCATCAAGGTTTTCCTTGGTAATTACCAAAACATCCTGTTCCTTCGGCAAACAAAGTGCGGCAAAAAGTCCTGCTACTCCCGAGCCGACAATCACTGTGTCGGTTTTTATATAATTATCTTTTTCCATACTTTTAAAATCCTACTATATTAAAATTTGTATTTTTAACTATACTTATTTTAATATATATCTTAATTAATAAAATGTCAATAGAACGGAGTCAGAATTTGTAAAGTTATAAAGAAAAATAATAAAACTTGAAAATATAATAAAAATCATTTATAATGATTGTACAAGTGAGAATGAGAGGGAAATGTTCAATATGGATATTAAAAACTTTGAGACCTTTATTCAGGTTGCCGACCAAAGCAGTTTTACAAAGGCGGCAAAAAAACTTGGATACACTCAATCCGCTGTTTCGGCACAAATTAAACAGCTTGAGCACTCGTACGGAGTTCTTCTTTTTGAGCGTGTTAACCACACGGTTAAGCTTACGCCTAAGGGAGAGCAAATTCTTCAGCTTGCACAAAAACTCCTTGCCACCGTTGAAGACATTGAAAACACGGCGAGCAGTAAAAAAGACATCAACGGCAAGGTAAGGATTGCCATGTGCGATTCGCTTTGTCACTGGCTTTTTTGGGATAATTTCGACCATTTTCACAATACATATCCTAATATTTCGCTCAAGATTTTCCCTGCAAGTACGGAGGAAATGTTCAGGCTTGCCAACCAAAACGATGTTGACCTTATTTTCACTCTTGACAAGCACATTTACGACAGCAACTATACAATCGTAAAAGAGCACAAGGTAAAAACTCACTTTATAATGGGCAACGAAAATCCGCTCTACAAAAAGGAAAAGATATCTATTGAAGATGTACTTGAGCAACCGTTTATTCTGACGGAAAAAGGTATGAGCTACCGCCAGCGACTTGACGACTATCTTGCAAAAGAATCAATGGAAATCTCACCGTTTTTGGAAATCGGCGACACGGAGCTTATCTGTCACCTTGTTGAGAAAAATATGGGAATATCCTATTTGCCCGACTTCATCACGGATGAATATGTAGCGAAAGGCAAGGTTAAACAATTCGAAGTTGACACCATAAACGATGAAATTTGGGTGCAAATGCTTTATCACAAAAGCAAATGGCTTACGCCGGGAATGCAAACAGTTATGGATTACATTTGCTCAATATTATAAACTGTCAAAAACCGTAAGGGAATTTTTCACCTTACGGTTTTATCATTTCACAATTGAATAAATTTTCTAAACACAATCAAAAATTTTAATCTTCAAACCCTTGAACATAAATAATTTTGGTGTTAAACTATATGTGCATTGATAAAATGTACAATGACAAAGGGGTAAAAGATATGAAAAAATCAGTAAAAAGAGTTGCTTGCGTAGCTCTGTCGGCACTTATGATAGGCGGAGCATTTGCAGGATGCACTGCACAAGACAGCAACAAAGAAAACAAAGTATACAAAATCGGTGTTTGCCAGCTTGTTCAGCACGAAGCACTTGACAAGTCAACCGAAGGTTTCAAAGCCGCTTTGGAAGAAAAGTTCGGCGACAGGGTTGAAATTGATGTACAAAACGCCTCGGGTGACAGCGTAAACTGCACAACAATCGCAAACAAATTTGTATCATCGGGATATGACCTTATTATGGCAGTTGCAACACCTGCACTTCAGGCTTGTGCAACGGCTACGGCTGCATCAAACACACCGGTTGTTGCAACGGCAATTACAAATTTCGGCACGGCTCTTGACATCGATATGGGTGAAACGGACGCAACGGGAATAAATATAACGGGAACACATGACCTTGCACCGCTTGATAAACAGGCGGAACAGCTCACCACCCTCTTCCCTGACGCTAAGAAAGCCGGAATTCTTTACTGTTCGGCAGAAGCAAATTCAAAATTCCAAGCGGACGGAATGACGAAAATTCTCAAAGCACAGGGTCTTGAGGTTACATCGTACACATTCACGGATTCAAACGACATTCAGTCCGTCACTCAAAAAGCCGCCGAAAATTCCGATGTTCTCTACATTCCGACCGACAACACGGTTGCATCAAACGGTGCAATTGTTGACGAAGTTTGCCAAAAAGCGAACACACCGATTATCAGCGGCGAAACATCGGCTTGTCTTAAATACAACGGTGTTGCAACCTACTCAATCGACTTCTACGAAATCGGCTACAACGCTGGTCTTATGGCATATGACATTCTTGAAAACGGCAAAGACCCGGCTACTATGAACATTCAGGCTCCGCAAAAGCTCACTGCCGAATACATACCTGAAATGGCAAAGAAATACGGCGTTCTTGACAAAATCGAAAAGGACAGCACGTACCAAGTTTTGGAAGCTACGGCAGAGTAACAAAAGAATAAGCAATTATAAAGCCCGACGCTGCATAAATGTCGGGCTTTTTTATTGAAAACAAGGAGCTTATATGTTAAAATTACCAAGCGAGGTTAATTATGGAGAATAATAAAAATAATATAAAAACAAAAAAAACTTGGCGGCAAAAGCTGATTATTTTTGCCGTAGTGGTTTTGTGCATATGGCTTATCGGGCACTTTGCATTTCAATATTTCAGCGGCGTCATCACCGAAAACCTTAC
Source organism: bacterium (assembly GCA_963597385.1). Lineage (GTDB taxonomy): Bacteria > Bacillota > Clostridia > Oscillospirales > Acutalibacteraceae > Eubacterium_R. The sequence goes on from CAVBQD010000034.1 coordinate 10,440, forward strand.
TTCTATTGCGGAAAGTGAAAAGTACATAGAAAACGGCAACGAAAAGATTAAAATCGGAACATATTTTGAAGATATTGATACAATTTTAAATCAAAGTTTAGAACTGTCAAAGCTTGCGTATGACCCGGAAAATAAATCGGAAGACAGAAACGAAGAACTTAAAGCACTTGGTTACGAAAACATAAAGCATTACAACAATAAGCCGTCACAGTTATACAAATCTCTGGCACACAAAAACAAAAAAGGTGCCGTTATGCTGTCGGCAGTCAATGCAACGGTTGCAACCAAAAAGCTTGACGACGGCAAAACAATGATTGCCATTGCTTTCAAAGGCACGGATTCATCAAATATAAACGACGCATTGTCGGATATGTACAAGGCGATTGACAAAGACGGTTTTCACAAAGGTTTTATGTTCAACGCAAAGCAATTTTACAAAAAATCCGACAAAGTAAAGTTTGTTATAGACGGAGAAACCGTTACGCTTACTCAAGTTCTTGAAGAGATGAAAAAGGACGACAGCAAATATAAAATGCTCGTAACCGGTCATTCGCTTGGTGCGGCGGTTGCAGATATTTATTCGGGCTATTTTTTAAGCAATGATAAAATCAAGTCGGACAATATTGTAACCGTAACCTACGGTACGCCGAAAAGTTGTGCAAAAGATTTTGAGTATAACGGCAACAACATCATCAACATAATAAACACCGATGATATGGTGCCTACAATCGGAGCCGAGAAGCATATAGGAACCTGCCTGTACTTTACTCCGAGTGAGAAATTCAGAAAAGCAAATTACGGTAAGCATTATGTAACGCCTAATTCTTACAATTCCTACAGCGACTTAATCAAAACGGCGGAATCAAGTCTTGTTGCACACAATCTTGTATTCAGCTACACTCCGCTTGTCAGTGAAATTGAAAGTAATCACGCAAACTATTTTACCGAAAGCTGATATTTTATGGAATTTTACGAATTTTTTGAGAAAATAGCTTCATATATACCGAATGATTATGTGCATATAAAACAAGCCGCAGAGGCTTTGTTGCCGTGGCTTTTTGGTTTCTTTACTCTTGCAACATCATTTTTCGGTAATTTTGTGCAAAGAATATGGGATATATTTTTCTTCTTCGGCATTGGATTTTTTGTTCCGCTTCTTATTATATTCGCACTTCTGGAGCCGTCGGGAATTATCTTTTGGACTATAGTCATAATATGCGTTGCAATAGGCGTTTTATGTGCGATTTATTCTCATCATTTGCATAAAATAAAGCTGTTTGTCACCACTTTGTTTATGGTATACATAGCGGTTTCGGGATATGTTATCGGGTTGGGAACGGCACTTGCAATTCTTATAGGAATTGCGGTTGCGATTACAGCCGCCATACTTGCAATAAAATACAAGTATCTTACAGTTTTAGCAACAACCGCCTTTTCCGGTTCAATGATGTTTTGGGATATGATTGAAGCAAAGTTTACAATCAGCCATACTCTTGTTATGATACTTGCAATAGTTGTGGGCGTGTGCGGACTTGCCGTTCAATGCGTCGTGGAAAAAGAAACATTGAAAGAAACATATAACGAAGTCAAAGACAAATCAGAAAAAGTAAAAGATAAAGTAACAAACAAATAAGGCATAAAATACACCTCTCCGATGCTTGGAGAGGTGTTATATTTTACTTTTCGATATATTGAAACGATGACGGCGTTGTTTTCATATTTCCGTTTTTATCAAACGAAATATCAACAACGCTTTTCGACACCGAATCATCATTAAAAACGACTTCAAAAGTAAGGGTGTCTTTTATTTTTGTAAGGTCAGTATCGGGATTCTCGTCAAGGAGTTCGTAAAATGCGTCACTCATTTTCCAGTTAATTCTGAATCTTCCGTTGCCGTCCTTTTCAAGCTTCATACATCTGCGAAACCTGTCGCCCGACAAAGAGGCATACTTCTTATTTCGATTTGTAATATAAGTGTTTTCCGCTTCATCGGCTTGAACATTGCCGCATTTTCGCTTTAAGTTTTTATCAAACAATGCGTCCTCGGCAACAATTTCCATTTCTCCGAGTTTTTGATTTGAATTTGTAACACGAATTTCCTTTACATTGGCATAATCGTCCTCGCTCAAATCAAAATCAAATGCACCGCAATAGGCGGAATAAACAATGGTATTGTCCATTCTTTCAGTATGCAAGGATGTTGAAAAATAAACCTCGTTTTCACCGACAAAGCCCTCGACGAGTTTGAAATCCTCATGAATTTGATTAAACATATCCTCTATTTCATCTTCGGATTTACCCTTAATGCTCCAAGCACCGATTTGACAATACGGCGGCGAATTTACACTTATATCGCTTACATCCATTGCATAGGTTTTTTCATCATTTGCATAAACAATATCCACAAAACCCGGTGCAACCTTTGATTGTGTGCTAATCGAAGCGGTTTGCCCGGAAGTTACAATCTTGTCATTACCGATTAAGTCTTTGGCTCCCAAACCTGTCACAACGACTGCCAAAACCATAACCGACACCAAGCCCAACAACACAGGCTTTTTGATTTTTTTTGTGTTTTTACCGGAACTTTCCTCTACCCTCGCCTTTAGCCTTGTTTGCAAATGGGCATCGGGTTTTACAAAATCTACCGAATTTTTAAATTCATCATATTTCATTTTCGTAGCCCTCCAATTCTAATTTCAGAATATCCCGTCCACGCTTCAATCGCATTTTTACACTCGACTGTGAAATTTTTAATGTATCGGCAATTTGCGACACGGAATAATCATAATTGTAATAAAGGATGACAGCAGTTTTGTATTTTGGCGAAAGTTTGATTATCTTTTGCAAAATATCAATTCTGCTTTCGTTATTGATGTTTTCACACTCACCTGCAAGCACAACATCATCAATACAAAGATTTTTGTTTTCGCTCCTTTTAAGCATATCCTTGCACTGATTTTGCGTTACACGAATGAGCCACGCTTTTTGATGTTCATCCGTACCGTTGGGGAGTTTTTGCAACGCTTTGACGAAAACCTCCTGCAACACATCTTCGGCATCGTACGAATTGCCAAAATACAAAAAGGCTATTTTATAAAGCATTTCTCCGTATTTTTGATACAGTTCATCAAAATTTATCATTGCCATCATCTCCCTTCTCTACTATCAAAACGATTGTAAGGATAAAACGGTCACATTTAATTAAAAAGCTCTCCTTGAAATACAAGGAGAGCAAAAAATGATTAATTTATTTTGGCGTGTTTCAGAAGCTTTATCAAATTTACGAGGTTTTATTGTTGATTGTTGTGCCGTCTACATATTGTGTACCCGGTTCAGGCTTTTTGCCCGACTTGGCGGCAACAAGCTCGTCACAGGTTACAAATTGATAACCTTTTTTGAGAAGAACGGGAACCATTCTTTCAAACGCATCGGCGGTTGAAGTGTAAATCTCGTGCATAAGAATTATATCGCCGTCTGAAACATTGTTGATAACCGCATTGTAAACTTTATCGGCATTTCTGCTCTTCCAATCCTGAGTGTCAAGTGACCAATAATAAAGCGGCATTTTTTCCTGCTTACAGGTACTGCGGATAAGGTCGGTTGTATTACCGCCCGGTGAACGGAATGCCGTCGGACGGACGCCGCAAGCCTTTTCGATAGCGTCGGACGCCTTCGTAATATCGGACGCGGTAACATTTTTGCCGTAATGCTCGTGATTGTAAGTATGATTACCAATTTGGCAACCGAGTTCAACCTTACGCTTTACATTCTTAGTAAGATTTGAAGCATTTGAACCGAGCATAAAGAATGTTGCTTTGATGTGATACTTCTCAATTACATCAAGAATTTTATCTGACGCTCCGTTGTAACCCGGACCGTCATCAAATGTAACGGCAATCATAGGTTTTGAAGCGTCAACAGCGGATATACCTGCTGCATCAAGCACCTTTGCGGAAACGGTTTTGCTCCACTTGCCCGTAATTTTCTGTTCATTGTAATAAACATAGGAACGAACACGAACATAATATTCGTCATTAACCTTGAGTTCCGAAATATCGGTAGAGTCCGATTTGGCGTTTTTAACATTTATGCTCTCTTTATCACTGAAATCTTTTGATTTGGCGTACTGAATATCGTAGCCGCCGCAGCGTGAATTGACCTGCCAAGTAATTTTGAGAGCGTTTGCCTCAACAGCTTCAACCGTTGCCGATTGTGCCTTAGGAACCGTGCAAGCCGAAACCTCGGTGAATTTTTCACTTTCGATAACAGTCTTTTTAGTTTGCTTAAACGCCTTAATACAAAAAGTGTACGATGTTGAATCTTTAAGTTTTTTTATCGAACAACTGAGTTTTTGAGGGTCTTTTACGGTTTTAACTTTTTTTAACTTATCACCGTTTTTTTGATAGATATAATATCCGTCGGACGAACCTACCCGTTTCCACGATAATTTTATTGAATCTGACGAGGTACCGACAACTTGCGGTGATTTAACAGGTCCGATATTTTGCGAAGAAACACCGCAAATTGCGATTAACCCTGCCAACAAAATGACCGCTACAAGCGTCAAGCCCGTCAATCTGATTTTTCTGGACATAACTTCCTCCGATTACTTAAATTGTGATTATTTTGTGAGTATTATACATCAAAAAACACTTTTTATCAATAGAAAATATAAATTTTTTATTAACAAATCAGGTTAAATAAAATACACTAAATAATTACTAAAATATTTAAAGTTTTTATTGATTTTAAACAAAAAGTATGTTATTATTTTATGCGGTATTCAGACCAATACTAATAAAGAGGATTTTGGAGTAGATTCTCTTAAGAAAAGAGGCAAAAAAATGGAAATTATGATTGCATTTCTTGTCGGTTTCCCTTTTGTGAGTGCATTGTTGCAAGGGCTTACAAAAAACAACAAGGCAAGAAAAATCATAACCTATGCATCGGCAGGCGTAATTATATTTACGGCTTTGATGTTCACCGTAACCTATTACACATTGGGCGGCGGTGAGATGACATTCAACGAAACTTCCCTTGTCGGAGGAATACCGTTTGTTGAAATTGTTGACTACCTGATGGTTGCCGGCGAAGTATTTTTGGTGGTACTTATCACCGTACTTTCAATAAAGTACAAAAAATATTATGCGGCAATTTTATCAATAGCACAAACGGGACTTGAATTTTGGTATGAATTTTCGGGAGTTAAGCCTGAAAATCAAATCAGCAACTTATACTGTGACCAACTCACAATCATTATGGTACTCATTGTTGCCATTGTGGGCACACTTATTACCGTATATGCGTGCGGTTATATGGACGACTACCATCACCATCACGACGATGTTAAAGACAGACGCGGTTTTTTCTTTGCGATTATGTATATATTCATAGGTGCAATGTTCGGTCTTGTGCTTTCAAACAACCTCATTTGGCTGTATTTCTTCTGGGAAGTAACAAGCGTTTGCTCATTCCTTCTTATCGGATACACCAAAACAGGCGAAGCTGTCAACAACTGCTTTAAGGCTTTATGGATGAATCTTCTCGGCGGTTTGGGAATGGCAGGCGGTATTGTAATATTCGGTATCAATCACGGTGTTACAGACTTGCAAGGCATACTTACGCAAAACAAATCTGTTATAGTTTTACCGATTATTTTCCTTTCATTCGGTGCTCTTACAAAAAGTGCACAGCTTCCGTTTTCA
>CAVBQD010000035.1:0-16101 GCA_963597385.1 bacterium
CCATCTGATATCTTAGTTATATAATTATTATTACAAAATGAATATGGATTACAGTCAAATATATTTGAATATGAATATATATTTGTATTTTTGGTAGTAATTTTACCTAATTCAGGTGAATAATAGCTATCTCTAAAAATATATAAATTCGCATATTTATCATATAAATAACCTTTAGAACATAAAGGATTTATATCAAGAAACGATATTTCAATTCCTTCCCAAATAGGTTTCATATAATCAACCGAATAATTAACATTTCCTAATGCATCATAATCATATAAATAACACAAAGCACCATTATTATCAATAATACCTATAATATTACCAACCCCATCAAATGAGTAATAATATTCATTAATGTTTTGGCTAGGATCAATATACAAAAATCCGTATGGGTTTTTGTTATTATCTATTAATATTGATATATATGCTGTTTCATCAAAATTTTCCTTGTCATTTATATAAGTTTTATTTATTGAAACTAAACTTAAAATTTCATTATTCCAAAAATATTTGTAGGTTACAGTTACATTTTCGTCTGTATTTATACAGCGTGATTTTAGTAAACCGTTAGGATAGTATGTATATTCAACATTTATATCAACATTTTTTTCATAAGGTGTATTATCTTGATTAGTTTCATTTTTTGAGTTTGTAAATAACTCTACAAGATCGTGATCATCATTATTAATGTTTAATCCATCTTTATTTTTCTTTATTTTAACATTACCGGCAAATCCAGAAAGTTTATTGTTTTTTGAATATGCAAAATCTTTGCCGAAAAACGAATCTATATTTCCATTATCATCAATACCTACAAAATTATCTGAATCATTTTCATTTAAACCTGCAGTTTCAAGCAAATATGGGGCTGTTTCTTTGTATGTAAATAATTTTTCAACAATAGGAGAATCTTGCCCTGAAATATTTTGTGATGTCACTCCCAACAAATTGCCTAATTCATCATATATATATGAATATTTTTTATTTGTAAAAACGCTGTTATCACCTTCTTTAGTAACCAATGGTGCTTCAGTTGTAACCAATCCATTAGTGTATTCATAACCTTTTGAAGAAATGATAAAGTCGATACCTTCTTCTTCCTCTGTATCGCTTATTACGGTACTTGACACTAAATCAGCATACTCATCATACCAAAATCTGTATTCAACCATTCTGTTGTAATCAGAATCATAATATGCAATACTCCTTATAAGATTTGATTGACACGCAATATCAGATGATGTATCGTTACCATTAACACCATTATATGTTTCTATAACATTGGTCATTGGTACATACTTGTTTGTTGAAATATAATACTCGCTTTTGGTATCTAAATATTTATATTCAGCATATACTATTCCGCCATCATTGTCATTTTGAATATCTGAATTTTTATTATTTAGTTCATTTGAATAATAAGTGCGTTTTGAAAGTCTGCCAAATTCATCATATTCATCTGATATATTTGAACTATAACTAATTTGTTTGTCTCCAGAATTGCTTAATGACTGTAAATTTTGAGTGGTTATAATTAAATCACCGTCATTTGTTGATGTAGATGCTTTCTTAAAGTTTTCAACAATTTCATTTGTTCCGTTATCCGAATTATCACTGTAACTGTGAAAACTGTCTTTGACATCATTAATGTTATACTCTGTAGTAACACCGTTTTGTTCAACAATAACTTCACCGGATATCAAATCATAAGTGGCATATTTTGTGTTGTCATCAAGATATGCGTATTTATATTTAATTTCCTCATTGTTATCTTCAACATAAATGATATTTCCGTGATTATCATATTGGAAATTAATTTCTGTTCCGTTTGGATATGAAATTCTTTTTAATTTACCGTTAGAATAATATTCAAAATCATAAGATTCTGATTCACCCGAAATAATGTTGTTTACGGAAATTAAATTTCCCCAATCATCATAATGAAAATCGGCTGTACCTTCTTCTTCTGAAACTACCCAATTTTTCATTAGTATTTTTTCAAGTAAACTGCCTTTGTATTTATAAAGAACTTGATATAAATCTGTTCCTTTGCCGGATTTGGAAGTGTATACTTTTCCATATTGGTCATATAATACTGCCTCCACAATATTATCATGAGCTTCCATTACATCGGCCTTATAAATTGTGTTTTTGAAAATGTCTGTTTTATAGTAAAATGTCCATCCTAACGGATCGGAGGAGTATTCCATAAAATCTTTGTTCACACTCAAAACATTTAACTTTGCAAATTGTTTTTTGTCATCTATTTTGCTCACTTTTGTACTTAAAGTCATAGGTTGAGTTTCGTTATTAAAACCTACAATGTCTGTTTCTTGCGTTGTTTCGGTATAATTTGTAGCAATATCAAGGATTTCATTTGCACTTTTCTGTGAAACAGTTGAATCTATCATACTGCTGTCCGAAGAATAATCGCAAACATAAAATTTTCCGTTTACTAAGTTTATGCCGTCAAAATAAATACTGCCGTTTTGATATTTGGAAGAAATTACAATATATAAATTTTCATAATTAGCATCTAAAACAAACTCATCGGCTAAATATTCCCATTTATCACAATCAACCGGAAAGGCTTTTTGAGCAATAGGTGTTGAGCTGTTCAAATCGCTGATTGTCAAATTATTATTTTTGGAAGCATAAATTGAAACGGTCGGTCTTCTGTCAACCATAGGACTTTGAGGGAGAGTGTTTGAAGCATATGAATATGCTCCGAATGTCAATGTGTCACCTTTTTTAAAGTTTCCGGATATTTTTTGGTAAGCATAAGCTTGTCCGTTAATAATACCGTTTAATTTTAAAGTTCCTTTGTCACAAGCAGGTGCCCTACCCGCTTCGGAGGTTTGCTCGGCATTGTAAAATGTCCAATCGTCAAGATTTTGAGAGAACTCTCCGTTTTTAACAATGTTTACATCTGTTGCCATAATATTATTTTCTAACTTCACACAATCAATATATACAGCTGATTGCGATGTATCATTTGTTCTTTCTGTTTCTACAGAAATACCGATATACTTTTCAGAGTTAGAATTAATTGAACAGGAAAGCTGTTGCCAATCTTCAGTCAGTTCTGATTCTTCACTTTCAACAACTGTTGCATTTTCAGAATTTGAATCTTTGGAATTAATTAATTTAAGCTTAACTTTTGCATTGCTTCCTTTGGCCCAAACAGATGCGGTGTATGTAGAATTTACTTTGTCAACGCTTACTCCTGTTGAAGCTGTATCACTGTTCATTTGATAAACATTAGAACCATTATACGCATCAAGTTCAGAAGGAGAATAAATTTCACCTGCATCGCCAAAGCAATTATCTTCTTCTGTTTCAAAATCACCGTTAATAATATAATTTTGTGAATATCTTGAAATCTCTGATGATTTAACAGTCATATTTTCATCAAGTTTGCTTACAAATTGAGAATATCCGTTTGCATTGCTTATACTTGAAATAGTTCCGTCTTTGTTAAAGTTTTCATAGACAATATTTCCGTATGAGTCGGTAATTGTGGTTTTTAATTTGCCGTAATCGTAAAAATATAAGTCTTTGCTTTTATCTCCCGCTTTTTGAGATATTTTGATTACTCTTCCAAAATCATCATATTTAAATAATGTTTTTACTCCGTTTTCATCTGTAACAGTTTCAGGAGAACCGTTTGATAAAAATTCATAATTTACGGTTACTGTGCTATTATCAGATGATTGGGTTATATCATCAATTATGAAGTTATTAATAGATGTAGTTAATGATTCAAATTTATCGGTAGCATCATTATATTTTGGAGTAATTGTTAATTGAGTTGGGATTTTTTCTTTATCGGTGCCGATAACCGTTTCAGCTCCGGTATTTGTATAGGTAATATTACTTATTTTATTATTTTTGTAATCAAATGAATATTCAGCATTTGTTTCATCTGTTATGCTTGAAAGAATAGAATCATCATTTTTATAATTTAATGATGTATAAACTGCATCATCAGATGAATTTTTTGAAGTGTATTTCTTTAAAATTCCATTTTTGGATTCAAATTCTTTAATTTCAGAATACCCGTCTTCATCAGATGCTTTTTCAAGTATCAATAATTCATTTTTTGTATAAATTTTATATTCTTCATCGGTTATGTAATTTGTATAATTGTCACCGGATGTGTTTACAAAATATGCACTTGAACCATCGGAAAAATTTTGACAATATGCTTTTTTACCATTAATATCATCATTTAACTTTAAAGTTTCATCAAAATTAAATGCAATTTTACCGTTGAAATTATCGGTTTGCTTAACCTTTGAACCCATAAGCATTGACAATACTGTATTTGAATTAAATCCGTTATAATCAAACTTATATGATTCAACTGTTACATCACCTGTTGCGTCATTAATATAAGCTGTTCCGGCATATCCCAAATCAATTTTGTGAAGTTTTACATTGTCATTAAATATTGTTCCCGAAGCATATTCGACAGTAATAACAGGCTTTTGAGCAGAAGTGTTTTTAGAAGATGCAAAACGAATATAATTCTTTGTGGTATCAGTACCGCGTAATACCAGATAATGATTACTTTCACTATCGTCATACCATTCAGCTACCTTATCGGTTACGTTAAATTCCATCATACCTGTTGAATTGCCAATGAATTCTGTATCTAATTTACTATAATTATCTTCAGTATAAGTATTACTATTGTTATATTTTATAGTATTTATCAAGTCTTTATCTTTTGTATTTAAGGAATATAAACTAATAATGTTATTAGTTTCATTTCCACCTGTAACTAACTTGTAAACTCCAAATGTTGCATTGTTTATCATAACACCATCAGGTATTTCAGGAAGAGAATTTATCTTAAAATAGCTTGCTCTGTATGTTCCCGTTCCGTCTGGCGAGCCTTGAATATATAAGCTGGTTGAGTTTCTGTAATTGGTTGATTTTTGCAAGCTGCTTATATATGTACTCGATATTGCTTCACTATTAGAATCGGTAATAACATCAGGATCGATTATAACAGGATATTCAATAGATTTATTTAAAAGCCATTGCATATCCGGAGTATAAGTAAGCATATATTCCGAATCGTTTATTTTATCAAGAGATATATCAATATCATCACTGAAATTTTCTTTTGCATCATACATATATGCCGACGGAATAACGAATACTTCTTTTCCGTTTGAAATAACAGAAACAGATTTGTCATCATTTAATATTGCAGTTGCACCGTTTGTTTTTAATGAATATGTATATGATAATTTATCTGTCGGAGCTTTATTAATGATGATATTTTCCTTTATTAAATCAGGCAAAATCTGATATTCAATATCTGTATTTGAATAAATATTTTTATAAAGAACCGCCGATTCCGTTTTGGAAATTTCAAGTTCATTATAAAGCTGATTTTGCAACGATGTTTCATCGACTTCTTCGGATTTATAATTATTAACCTTAGCCTTTGATGAAACATCATTGCCGATTATACCCAAGGATACGGAAACATTATCTTTGCTGATAACTATGTTGTCACCGGAATCATAAACTTTCGGTAATTCAACAGAATAACTGTTATCGGTATTGGTTAATGTATTTGCATCCTTTTTAATTATGGTGTTATCAATGTCCTTATATTTACCGTCATCTTCATAGCAAATGGGATCGGTAGTAGCTATTGTGGCATAAGTGCCGTTTGATGTATAAAAGGTTTTGCTGTTTTCGGTACGATTATCTTTTTGTTCAATTAGGTTTACTTTTTCATAAGTATCTGTTTTTTCTTCTGCATTTGCAATTATCGGAAATGCAGAAGTTAACATTGTAACAGATAAAACAACTGATAATAATTTTTTCATTTTTCTCATGATTTTATTCTCCTTTTCTTTTGTTTATTCGAATCCACCGATATCTAACCCCGGTTCGTTACTGCTTGTAGTAATTACTTCGACAGTTAAAAATTCAGTAAAATCAGATATAGGCTTTTTATATTCTAATTTCAAAAGTTATCCCTCCTTATAATATTCTGCTTCAGCTTGATTTGAATATATTGTGACTATTTTTCCGGATGGCAATTGATAAGTCACATAAGCAACAGCTACCCATAATTCCCAATTCTTTTTTATTTTCTTGTATATTGTATAAGTTCCTGTGTTTAATGTATCAATTGATGTTCCTTTTAAAATATTACCGGTATATTCTAAAGTGAGTTTACCTTTGCCATCATAAATATATTGATCATTTGACATGATGATTCCTTGTTCTAAGACTTTATAATTATCAGGTATATCTCTTTCAGATGTGAAAACTAATTGCATATTATTATAGTTTACATATGCATTTGTAAGTCTTACAATCGGTTGTTTAGTAGCAGGGGTTTCGCCGTAAACAGCAGTTAATTCAAGATCGTTTGACATATAAAACTTGTATTCGCTGCGATAACTTACAATATTGCCGTTGCCGTCAACCCAATATCTGAATATCGGTGTTTCAAAGCTTGCCTTAACCGTAACGGTTGAGAATTCTCTGAAAGACATTTCGCCGTTGTAATCATCACTTGAGGTGTCCGTTACCACTCCGCCGTTTAAAACAAGGCTGTAATATGTCAAATTCTTTTTGTATTGAGCCGTTACCTTAACGGATTTGCCTGCCTTGACCGCTTCATCAATTTCTTCTGCGGTTTTATCCCAGCCCGTAAAGGTGTGACCGTACAGAGTAGGTGCGGCAGGGAAAGAACTGCTTGTGAATTTTGTGAACTTCTTTGATGAGATAAGGTCACCGTTTGCATTGTAAAATGATACAACGCCCGCATTTTTTGAAACGCAGTTAATCACGGTGTCACCGGCGATTCTGAAAGTATAGTTTGCTTTGTCCGATACGGTTCGGTTTTTATCATTTAACCATGCTTCAAAATCATCGCTGAGATAATTTACCGTTACAAGATTTCCCTTTGGAACAGATACATTGAGTGAATAAACATCACCGTTTTTTTCTGCCGTATATGTGTAATTATCGGCAGATACCGAAAATTCGTTTTGAGCCGTTACAGTTAAATTAACCGAAGGGTTCACAACTCTTTCATCGGTGTAATTACATACGGAAGATCTCTTTGTACCGCTTTGTGTATAATTGCTTTGAATTACATCAACACAATAATATCCCGGTTTTGACGGTGATAATTGCTCATTAACAGCACCTTTAATCGGCTCAAAATCAGTATTGTCCTTTGAATAATACCATTGATATGAAATATTGTAACCCGAAACATCAATACTTAAATCTCCGCCGGATTGAGTTGACGGCAAATCCTCAAGTATTTTAAATGAAGGCCTTTTCCCACCGAGATAGCCTTTGTCAAATTCACCTAATATTTTTTTATCGGCATAATACGGTGCGTTTACTATTTTAAGTTTACATTTATCTTCATCCGAATAATTTGATATGGTATAAATAAGTTTACGCTTACCTTCAGGTTTGTATGAATCGAAATCCAGACTAGGTAAATCTATTTTTTCAAGATTAAAACAATCAAGGAAAATTGAATGCGTAGCCTCATCATTTCCCGAAACACTTTTAAGTTTTGGCAAATAAGCATATAAAAGATTCGGACATTTAAAACCAAAGGTTTTCTTGTCTGATGTATACTCATCTATATATTCAAGATCAGGCAAATATACATATTTTAATGAATTTGAATATACACTTCTCAGGGTTTTACACTTAGGCAAATCGAGTTCTCTCAGATAATATGACCAAATCTGACCTGTAAACGATTCACAATTAGGCATTGATACTCTTTCGATATTTCCGTAATCATAACCTACACCTTTAATATATATACCCGACCATAAATTACTTTTAAATTCTTTTACATTTTCCAAAACGAGTTCTTTAAGGTTTTCACATTCATCAAAAGCACCGACTTCCACCGAAGTGATTTTCGGCAAATTAACCGTTCTTAATTGAGTTTTGAAAAAAGTGTCACGTGGTATCTCACCCTCAAGATTAGGCATATCTATCGAATAAAGACCGCCGTCGTAAAATGCACCCTCACCGAAACCCGAAGCGTCGGTCATTCCCGGCAGTTCAATGTAATGTACTCCGCAATTTTCAAAAGCGTGATAACCTATTTCTGTTACTTTAGGAAATTCAAGCTTTATTGAAAAACTATAGTCATCTTTAAAAGCGTTTTTGCCTATCGAAGTAACATTCGGAGCATACAGATATTCAATACCGCATCTTTGAAATGCCGATTCCGGAATTTCCGTCAGCTTTTCGGACACCAATGATTTATATCCGTATGTTTCGTAAAATGCAAAAGCGCCTATTTTTTCCAATTCACCTAATATGATTTCATCCTCTGAATGATTGTTATTTCCTCCCGTGTTGGCATTATAAAAAGCATATTTTCCGACAGTATTAACGCCTTTGCCGTTTACTTTGCCCAAGGCGTCGCAATCATAGAAGGCATAATCTCCGATTGAATGGCAGGTTTCAGGTAAAAAGATTGTTACAAGGTCATCGTTATCTTTAAACACACTGTCGCCTATTCCGAATACATATTCACCTTTTACCATATCCGGAACACGAAGATATTTATCTTCTCCTTCTGTATAATCAAACGATGTAATTACGCCATAATTGTTTATTGTGAATTTACTTTCATCAGGTGTAACAACCATAATGTAATCGTAATATTCCTGATAACTTTGTTCTTTTCCCTCACAATATGCAATAACATGAAGGCGCATGGTTTTATCAACCGCTATAGGTTCTGTATACAATGTGCCGTTTTCTTTTGAAGCACGGGAACCGTCGGTAGTATAATAAATTTCTGCATTTTCATCTTCACAAGTGACAGTGTTTATTTGAGTTTCCGTAAGGTAATCGGGATATGCGCTTACCGCCGGCATTGCTGTACGGTTAAAATCAATAAGGCTTCTGCAATCAAGTACGCCTAAAACCCAATCCTTATATTCTTGATGAATATATTTTCCGGATAAGTACGGTTGACATTCGCTTCTTATTCTGTCATGAACATATTGTGCCGTATATTCACTGTCGTATGAATACATGTTTGCAACAGCGGCGGCACAAAACGGAGAGGACATAGATGTTCCAGTACAATTTCTGTAACCTTTAAAATTATCATCATATATCCATGTACTGTATATACTCACACCCGGAGCGTCACAATCAGTAGGATATCCACTGTTTGAAAACGATACATCATTGCTGGTGCTTGAAATAATACTGTTTGTTGCACCTACCGTAATACATTCAACTATTCCGGCAGGAGTGAATTCATCGGCAAACCAATGCTCATTGCCTGCCGAAACAACAACGGATATATTTTTATTCCAAAGCTCTTGGATATATTCGGTAAGCAAATCACTTGTTCCGTATCTGCCGAGGCTCATATTAAGGAGCTTTGCGCCATTGTTAACCGCATACTGCATCGCTTGGTATATTTGATAGTCCGTACCTTTACCCTCACCGTTTAAGGCTTTAACGGCAAGAGCCTTTACATTATCAAGAGTGTTATCAAGTACAATACCCGTAACATGAGTACCGTGACCGTTATTGTCCTCGGAGGTTTCCTGTCCGTCCGAACTGAAATCCACATCGGCGCAGATTGTTCTGTCCTTTAGCGCTTCGTGAGTTGAGCAAACGCCGCTGTCAATAATTCCTACGGTTATATCGTTCAATTTCTCATTTTTTAACGGTTCAAGCATATCATCAATATGTATTGCTTCGCTTGCATCTTCATCTCTGTGACCCGCCGTTGTGTCAAGTTCTCCGCTGCCTTTATTAAGCCCGGCAAACATATTTGTTGACATAATACAATCGGGCTCAACATTTGTTACGCCTTTGGTTTCCGACAAGCTTTCTATTGCCGATTTTGCTTCTTCGGCAGTATTATATTGCAAAACGGTTATATCGTTTTTTTCATCTCTGACCGAAGCAACCGCACCTTTGGTGTTAATATTTCTTTTGTTTGTCGAAACAAGCAAACGGGCGGTTTGATACGGTTGAGTAAGGAGGTAATGAGTTCCGTCCTCATTGCTTTCCTTAACCTCATAACCCAAAGCGTCGGCAAAAGATTCAAGCGGCACCATAACCGTGTCATCGGTTTTATACGGTGTTTCTTCAAGCACTTCAAAATTATCTTCGCCGTCAACGCAAGTATTGATTACTCCCGAAGTTTCGCTGAACCAAACCACGGAATTTTCATATTCGATTTTGGAATATCCTCTCAACTCGTTAGCCGGCATATATGTTGCGGTGATATGGTCGCACAGGCTGTCAATCGGCACCATAACGGTTCCGTCAACAGTTGTAACCTTTTCATCGCACGAAACGGTCATATCGTCAATCATTACTTCATCCGAATCTTCCGTGAGAATCACACCGCCGATAAATCTTTTACCCGTGTCGTACTTTGACACAATGGCGTTGTAATCGCTCATTACATCCGTGCTGTCATTTGCATACGAAATCATCGGAACGGATGTTACAATTATTGCGGCTGTCATTATCGCAGAGATTAACTTTTTCATAGCTTTTACTCCTTATTAACTTAGAATTAATTTTTACTAATTATATTCAGGTACTATTTCAAGATACAATTTTGTTTTTAAAATACAATATTTATCACAATAGTGGTATGTTTTTCAGTCATTTTTGGTTTTGAATAATAAAAAAATTAATACTATAATTGGTAGAAAAGCATAAAAAGACCACAGTCTGATTAAACAGATTGTGGTCTTTCTATATAAGTTAAAATATTTTAATGTTTAAAAATTATCGTTGTTACAAATATTTTTTTATCAGTTTCATATTGCCATTCATATTCAGCATTGTTCTTTTTTGCATATTTTTCTATTATTCTTGTGCCGAATCCATGTTCAGATTTAGATTTTTTGGTTGTTAATAATTTATGGGCTTTATTAATAGGCGGGACATCGCAACTATTAGATACTTTCAAAATATCAAAATTATTAACACGAATAAGTGAAAAATCTATAAATTTTTCCTTGCTTTGTTTGGCTGATTCAAAGGCATTGTCCATTAAATTGTTAATTATCATTGATAGGTCTGACTCCGGAATATAATCAAGATTGGCCGTTCTGACTTCAATATTAAGCTTAATATTATTGTTATTACATAATGCGCTGTATTTACTGAGCAATAAATCAAGAAGTTTGTTGTTTGTTAACTGAACAATATCATATTTTTGAATATCACCTATAACACCTTTAATATAAGAATCTATTTCATCAATATTATTGATATTGGCTATCGTTAAGAAATGATTTTTTGTATCGTGAAAAAGCATACGCATTTCATTATTTTGATGTTTTAAAACTTCTAAGTAATCATTATTGATTTCTAATAGTTTATTTTCTGTTTGCAACTCATTTAAATATGTATCATTTTTTGCGAGCCTTTGATAATAGATAAAAATATAAATACAAGCAATGATCATAACTATATTAAGAATAATAAAACTTATATTATATCTATTATCATAATTATTAACAAATGACATTCTTAAAAATAAAACAGAAATTGCTATAGATATAAATGGAAATATAAATAAAGGTATAAACCGCGTAGAATTATTGCTCTTAAATTTAAGCTTGTTTATAACAAAGGCAATAATTTGTGAAACAGCAAAATATATAATTTTACTTATTATAGTTAATATATAAAATGTTGCCGGATTGGTTTTATATGTATCCGTCGGTATTTTCATTATATAGGATGATAAAAATATTGTTATCATCTCCGCACCGAACATAACAGCGTCTAAAAGAACCGAATACATTATAGCTTCTTTGAGTTTAACTTTAAAGCACAATATAAAGAAAAGTAAATTTAATATAAAAAATATTATTAGATTTGGTATTTCATCATTTATAAATGTTAAAAGAATTGCGCCTATCAGAAAAACAAAAAAGCCTATTGTAAAAATTTTAAAAGTTTTATTGTATTTTTTATCGTAATTATAAGAAATGAATACGAAGGCTATAATCATTTCAAATGTATACAGAAAAATATCAAATATCAGTTTCATATTACATACCCGTCATATATCTAATAAAAGCTTTATGTACTGTTGGTTGATAATTTCTCGATATAGGAATGTTATGCTTGTTATCAAGTTGTAAAATATTGTTTTCGTATTTAGTTATATATTCCATATTTATTATATAGCTTTTATGAGTTTTTACAAAAACTGAACTTATTAAATGTTCTTCCCAAAAAGAAATTTTGTTAGAAGATATATAAGTTTTTTCTTCTGTAACAACTTTTGTTTTTCTATGTCCTATAGGTTCTATTTCAATATATATAATATCATTTGCATTAATTCTGACAGATGCGTTATCTTCTTTTAAAAAGAATTTTATTGTAGTATTATCAATTCTTTTAAGCGCATTATCAAGTCCGTCATAAAATCTTTTTGAATCAATAGGTTTTTCAAAAAATCTGGCGGCGTTAAGATTTAATGCTTCATCAAGATATTTTTTGTGAGATGTTATGTACATTAAAACAATGTGACGATTCTTTTCTCTGAGTATCTTGCCTAATTCAATTCCGTTACAACCCGGCATTTCTACATCAAGTATCGCAATATTAAATTTGATTTTACTATTAATCAATTCTTCGCTGTTTGTAAAAGTATGTATTTCAAAATCGGTATTATGCTCTCCGGAATAGAAAGACAAATGCTCTTTTATAGTGTTGGTGAAGTTTAAATCATCATCACAAATTGCAATTAACATAAAGTGTCTCCTCCTTATAAATTTTGAAAATACAGTTTACAATTTTTTATAATATTAACATATCATTAAATTTATTGCAAATAAAAATCGGTAGTTTTTACTACCGACTTTATTATCTGTTTGTTCTATTGTTAATAAGGGACTTTGCTGTATCAGATAAAATTGATATTTCGTAATCATCACATAGTTTAACTAAATCAATGAAATCATTGGTTGGAGTGTCTCTGATTGTTCCTAAAAGTAAATAATCCGGGGTGATATTCAATGCATCACATAAGTCTAACAATACCTCTAAACTGACTGACCCACCATTTTCAAATTGTGATATATGATTTTTTGAAATACCAACAATTTCTGCTAATTGTGGTTGAGTATATTTTAACTCTTTTCGCCTTTTAGCAAGACGAAGTCCTATTTTATCGTATTTAATATTCATTTCATCTCATCACCAATATAATATTATCATTCAATTTATCAAAATAACACAAACCAATATTGGATAAGTTCACTATAAGTGGTAAAAATACAATAAATGTATGATTTGTTCTAAAAAAGTTTACTTTTATACATGAATTGAGCGATAAAAACACCTGTTTTGGTTAATATATTGAATTCTTTTTATTTAATTATTATGATGAATATATAATGCTGATTAAAAAATGAAGAAAGGAGTTGCTTATATGCAGATTAAAAATAAATTTTTTACTTCTGTGAAAAAGGCTGTTGAGAGTGAAATGAAACACTCAGCAAATAGTACTACTTGTGGTGCGTTATTTCAGCCTGAATTTCCAGAGTCATTAAAAAAATTTAGCAATATAGAAAATGATAAGTAAACTTTCAACATTTTTCACAAAAAAGCTTGTGAAAAATGGCACTATACATGAAAGTGAACAAGAAATATATGTGTATGGATTTTTTATGTTTTTATCACATATGTTTTATTTGTTTATTGCTTGTATATTCGGTATTGTCTTTAATTGTTTTATTGAAAGTGTAATATTTTATGTTCTTTTTCAATCAATTAGAAGATATGCCGGTGGTTATCATGCTAAAACAGAAATAAAATGCGAGATATTATCAACAATTTCAATTGCTTTGTGTGTATTCGTGATAAAAATAACTAGAGTATATGATATTAAAATATTTTTACTCGTTTTATCTTGTATATTTACTGCTCTTGTATTTATATTATGCCCACTTGATACACCGGAAAAAAAGCTGACAAAAAAAGAAAAGAAACATTTTCGTAAAATCTCATGGATTATTTTAATTTTTATTTTGACTGTTGTAACTATTTCTTATTTATTTGAACTAAATATTCTATTTGCATCATCTTGCATGAGCTTAATACTTGAAGGAATTTTGGTATCGTTAGGAAAGGTGCAAGAACTAAAAAGAAATAATAAATTAAAAATACTGTGAATCGATATACATAAAAGATAATATTTTATAATCAGCAATAACTAATATCTTAATATGTATAATAAATTTGTGCGTCATTAGCTATATTGAAATAAATATAATCTTACATTTAAATAAAAATTTTGAGGTCTGACGATTTTTTCGTCAGACCTCTTTTATGTTGTTCTGACGAAAATACGAAAGGACAACGATGAACGAGTTATGGCAATCATACATAGCTAAATATCCATAATTCTTGATTTTTGAAACTTCACAAATCAAAAATCAAGGAGAATATAGATGAAAAGGATATGTGAAATATACGACATTTCCAAAGATTATGAAATGCCAACAGGTACTGTTTTAATAATTGTCAGCGATATTGAAAAAGATAAAATCATTTCAATATTATTAAATACAAAATTAAAAGAAGATATGGTTTTTAATAACACCGAGTGGCAAACATATCTTGAAATTAACAACAAATATAACCGTAACGAAGCTAAACATCAAATGCGAGAAATAAGGCAATCGAAAAGGCTTGAGAGTGATGTTTCTCACATTTATGAAATTGATATAGGAGAATCGTTAGAAAATGAAGAAATCGAAATGTACTTAAAAGAATGTATGCTAAATCTAAATCCTATTCAAAGACGCAGGTTTAAAATGTATTATATAGATAACCTTACATATCGCCAAATAGCAGATATTGAAAGTAGAAACATCAAGTCAATTTATGAATCGGTACAAGCAGGAAAAAAGAAATTTTTAAAATATTTGGACAAACACCCCAACAAAAATACCCCAACAAGTTTAAGTTTATGAAAGGACATCCTTTCGTACAACTTAATACGCATTCATCAGATACTTTCCTGCTGTTGTGCAAAGCACAAGCCACTTTATCAATTACGCCAAGACGCATTAGCCGAGCGATAAATAATCGGTATAAATTTCGGACTGCTACCGAAACGGCGATAACAGGCAGCAGGTATAATGATACTCCTGCTCAGTCACAAGTCGAGCGTGATAAAACCGTCGCAACTAATGAGAGCAGCTCGGATGAACTCGGAGAGGTGAAACTCCTGTGGAGTCTGCTCGCAACAGACCGTTTGATGATTTCCTTTTGATAATTGGGGTGTCGGGGACAAATTATATTATCTTCTTATAAAAGCCAACCGTAGTTAATTCTGTGGTTGGCTTTTTACATAGGCAAGTGTCTATGAAGGAGGTATATAAAATGAAAGACAAAAAAATACTCAGAGGCGATATGTTTTACGCTAATCTCGGCAGAGGTATAGGTTCGGAGCAAAAAGGCTACAGACCTGTTCTTGTTATTCAAAATGATGTCGGTAACAAATTCAGTCCTACAGTAATTGTTGCTTCAATTACAAGCAGAGTCGGAATCAAAGCAAAACTGCCCACGCATTATTTCATAAACACAGAAGACGGACTTCAGGCTCCGTCTATTATTTTGCTTGAGCAAATTAGAACGATTGATAAAAGGCGACTTGATTCATATATAGGTCATTTAAGTCAAAAGAATATTGACGGTGTTAATGAAGCACTTTCAATAAGTGTTGGATTGCATAATTAATGTCAATTATGCAATATGAAAAATCGCATAATTAACAAATAATTGAATCTAATATAAACTTCAGTCAAAGGAGGCAATTAAAAGCAAGTATGGATGAAAGACAAAAACAAACTTATATATCAAGTGAAGTTAAATTCTATACAATTTCAGACCTAAAAAATATGCTTGGTTGGAGCGAGAACACAGTACAAAAATTATTTAATGACCCAAAATTCCCGTCATCTGATTTTGGAAGGATAAAAGTTGTTGAGGCGCACGCATTGATTGACTACTTTTCAAAAAAGCATTTAAAACAAAATGACGGGTATTGGAAATAAG
>CAVBQD010000036.1:0-15792 GCA_963597385.1 bacterium
GGCTTACTGTTTTGTGGACGCTCAAGGAAGCTTTGGCAAAACTCACGGGCGACGGCGTTAAAATGCTGTATGACCGCATAGATATTTTGCCGCTTACAAGAGGTAAGTCGCTTATACTCGACGGCAAAAAAATAACCGCCGAGCTTCAGTTTCTCGGCGATTATGTGTTGGCGATTACAAAATTATATTAAAAAATATTTTCAGCACGCTGTAAGCTGTTGAGAAAGGTTCTGAATTTCGTTTTCTTGCGAGGGAAGATGTATATAAATACCTCGACTGAGCAAAAAACGAAAAACGCTAAAAGTACCGCAAACTCAATGTTTGCGGTACTTTTATAATTCTTTCGTCAACACTTCGTGTTGCCATCTCCTCTTGCTTCAAGCGGAGGCAAATCGGTTAGTTTTATTTATCGGCGTGGTTCAGGGGCTTTATCAACAGTCTTACTTGGGTCTTTCATTGTGAGTGAAATTCGCTTCTTGTCAACATCAACGGAGAGCACCCAAACCGTCACAATGTCGCCTACCTTGAGCACATCTGACGGGTGCTTGATGTAGCGGTTTGTTATTTGACTGATGTGAACAAGTCCGTCCTGATGAACGCCGATGTCAACAAACGCACCGAAGTCGA
This sequence comes from bacterium, assembly GCA_963597385.1. Taxonomy (GTDB): domain Bacteria; phylum Bacillota; class Clostridia; order Oscillospirales; family Acutalibacteraceae; genus Eubacterium_R. The sequence goes on from CAVBQD010000036.1 coordinate 628, forward strand.
TAACATTTCTTACCGTGCCTTTCATTTCCATACCTGCTTTGAGGTCTTCCATACCCATTACATCGGTGCGAAGAAGCGGCTTCGGCAGTTCGTCTCTCGGGTCACGGCCCGGTTTTGAAAGCTCGCTCACTATGTCGATAAGCGTCGGCTCGCCGATGTCAAGTTTTTGTGCAAGTGCCGAAGTTCCGATTACCTGCACCTGTGATTGAAGCTTTTTGATGTTGCCCGACTTGATGTCGCTTTCCGACACTTCGCAAACGCTCAAAAGCTCTTTTGCGGCGGCGTAACTCTCCGGGTGAACGGCAGTGTTGTCAAGCACATTTTTGCTTTCGGCAACACGCAAAAATCCCGCACACTGTTCAAACGCTTTAGGACCTAATTTTGCAACCTTTTTGAGTTGACTTCTTGATGTGAACGAACCGTTTTCTTCACGAAAAGCAACAATGTTTTTCGCAATGGCACTCGATACGCCGGCAACCCTTGAAAGTAATTGCGGCGAAGCGGTGTTGAGGTCAACGCCGACGCTGTTTACACAGCTTTCAACCACGCCGTCAAGTGCGGCGGTAAGCTCTTTTTGCGGCATATCGTGTTGATACTGACCGACGCCGATTGCCTTCGGGTCAATTTTTACAAGCTCGGCAAGCGGGTCCTGAAGTCGTCTTGCAATACTTACGGCACTTCTCAGGCTTACATCAAATTGCGGAAATTCTTCCGCCGCAAGCTTTGAGGCACTGTAAACCGAAGCACCGGCTTCGCTTACAACCATATATGTTATGCCGCAGTCAAGTTCCTTGATAAGTTCGGCGGCAAAAACTTCCGTTTCGTGCGACGCCGTGCCGTTGCCTATTGCAAACATCTTTACATTGTGCTTTTTAACAAGTGCGGTAATTGTTTTTTTAGCCTCGGCAATTTTGTTGTGAGGCGGTGCCGGATAAATAACTCCCGTGTCGAGAACCTTGCCTGTTTCGCAGATAACGGCAACCTTGCAACCTGTGCGGTATCCCGGGTCAAGACCTATTGTTACATTGCCCTTAACAGGCGGTTGCATAAGAAGTTGGCGTGTGTTTTCACCGAAAACCTTTATGGACGCTTCGCACGCCTTGTCGGTAAGTTCGTTGCGAATTTCACGTTCAATTGACGGGAATATAAGACGGCTGAACGAATCCTCAACCGCTTCAATCACAAGGTCGGTAGCTTTCGTGTTGTTCTTGCAGTGAATGTTAAACAAAAGGTCGGTCGCAATCGTTTTGTCAAAGTCAATCGAAACTTTGAGCTTGCCCTCTTTTTCGCCTCTGTTTACTGCCAAAACTCTGTGACCGGCAATGGATTTTACAGGTTCGCTGTATTCTTTGTACATTTCGTACACACCGAGGTCATCGTCAGCACCTTTTGATGTGAGCACGCCGTTGCTGTGTACGGCGTATCTGATTAGCTTTCTGCCGTTCGGGTCATCTGATACAAGCTCGGCAATAATGTCCTTGGCACCTTGGAGAGCACTTTCGGTGTCGGGTACTTCGTCGGTGATATAATCCTGAGCTAAAATTTCGGGAGCCGGAGTTCCTTTTTCCTGTGCGTAAATTGCGTTTGCAAGCCCCTCAAGACCGAGTGCCTTTGCAACGGACGCTCTTGTCTTTCTTTTAGGACGGAACGGACGGTAGATGTCTTCAAGTTCCGTCATAGTTTTTGCATTTTCAATAGATTTGGCTATTTCATCCGTCATTTTCTCCTGTTCGGTGATTGACGAGATGATTTTTTCTTTTTGCTCTTCAAGCGAACGCAGATAGTCAAGACGGTCGTTCAGCTCTCTCAAAAGTTGGTCGTCAAGCGAACCGGTCGCTTCCTTTCTGTATCGTGCAATGAACGGAATTGTGTTGCCGTCATCAATAAGTTTTAGGGTGTTTTCCACCTGCCACGGCTTGAGTGAAAATTCAAGCTCGAGTTGTTTTGCAATATCCATAATTACTTCCTTTTTGTGTGATATATTCAGTTTACCAAAATTTTTACACTCTTTCAAGAAAATTTAAAACCGAAATTTTTGGTAATATTCACTAAAAAAGCCGAAAGTTTTTCTATTACATAATCTTGATTGTGCCTTGAATATTACCTATATTATATATTATAATTAATCTGGTATGTTAAGATTTTAACAAACAAGATAAAAAACTTATTTGGAGGGAAATATGAGTAAAGCTATTATTGCCGTAGCAGGCAAGGGCGGAGTAGGCAAAACCTCGCTGTCGGCAACTATTGTCAGATGTCTTGTTGAAAAGTATCCGGACAAAAAGATTTTGGCTATTGACGCCGACCCGGCTGTCGGACTTTCTACGGCACTCGGCATTGATGTTAAAATGACTATCGATGATATAAGAAAAGAAATTATTGCGTCCGTTGACGAAGGTGACACAAGAAGTGCGGTTGAACTTTTAGGCGAAGCTAAGTTCAGAATTTTTGACGCACTTGTGGAAACTAACGGATTTTCGTTTATCGCAGTCGGCAGACCGGAAACGGCAGGCTGTTATTGCAAAATCAATTCGTATCTTAAAGAGGTTATCTCTATTTTGGCAGAGCAGTTCGATTATGTTGTAATTGACGGCGAAGCGGGTATTGAGCAAATCAACCGCCGAGTTATGGAAAAGGTAACTCATCTTCTTCTCATAACCGACCCGAGCAAAAAGGGCTGTCAGGTTATCAACACAATCAAGAGCGTTGCCGATGATTTGGTTATGTATGAAAAAATCGGGGCAATCGTCAACCGTATGGCGGATGAGTCGCTCAAGGACTATATCAACACAAACGGCATTGAGGTTTTGTCTTACATCGGTGACGACAAAAACCTTTCTATGTTTGACATTCAGGGTGAGAATATTTTCAATCTTCCAAAGGAGTCAAATGTGGTTGCCGGAGTTAAACAAGCACTTGAAAAAATTGAGGTACTGTAATGAGAGATTTAAAACACCTTATTTATTTTGAAAATCTGCTTCAGGAAGCAAACAATGAGCTTGTGCAGCAGGCGGTTAAGGACGGCAAAAAAGCCGTTGCGTACACCTGTTATCACATTCCGGAAGTTTTGCTTAATGTCGGCGATTGCTTTTCGGTCAGACTTCGTGCTCCGAGAACCGGCTCGCTTGACATTGCAACCTATTATATGAGCTCCTACCTTTGCGGTTATTCAAAGGCACTTGTTGAAAGAGGTATCGAGGGCGGTTACAATTTCCTGTCCGCTTTTATCGGTTCGGAGTCGTGTTCCGAAATGAACAGAGCGTATGAACACTTTGAAGTGCTCAATTTGGTTAACAATCCAAACTTCTTTGTAAGTATTTCTGATGTTCCGTTTAAGATTGCACCTCATACCGTTAAGCATTACAGAAATCAAATGCAAACCAAGGTGCTTGACCGACTTCATGAGGTTTACGGAGTTGACATCAGTGAGGCTTCACTTCGCAAGGCGGTTGAGGAACACAACGAGGTTTGCCGTCTTATTACCGAAATCGGCGAATACAGAAAAGAGGACAATCCGAGAATTACGGGCTATGAATTCCATGTCATCAATCTTGTTACATACTGTTGCCCGAAGTATTTGATTTTAGATAAACTTCGTGAAACTGCCGAAGAACTTAAAACAAGAAAGCCGGACGAAAAGAAAAACTTCAGAGCAAAGGTTGTAGTTGTCGGTTCGGAAATGGATGACCCCGACTTTACAAAGTTGTTTGAAGAAGCGGGTGCACTTGTTGTTGCCGACAGATTTTGTTTCGGTTCACTTCCGGGCAGGGAAGAAATTCACCTCACCGATGACGGCGATGTGCTTGAACAAATCATTCTTCACTATATGAAAACCTGTCAGTGTCCACGCTATATGTCGCAGGACAAGGTTCAGGGCAGAAGAGATTATGTTAAATATTTGGTAGACGAATATCACGCAGATGGCGTTGTTTACGAACAACTTAAATTCTGCGAATATTGGGGATATGAGAGAGCACTTGCTTCTCACATCATTACAAACGAAATGGGTATTCCGTCCGTTACCGTTGACAGACAGTACACGGCTAACGCTTCGGGACAGCTTCGTACAAGAATTCAGGCTTTTGTTGAGAGCCTTGAAATTAAGAGAATTCAAAAAGAAAAGGAGGGCAAGTAATGAGCATTTGGCGTAACAAACCGAAAAACCTCGGTAAACTTCATGAGGACAAAACCGGTCTTTTAAAGCACAGAGAATGGCGTGGAATTTCCGATACGCTTTATGACTATTATCGTTGGCTTATCACATGGAAAGATATGGCGGTTATGGTTGCAAAGGCTCCCGTTTCCACGGTTAAGGGTATTTACAACTATCGTTGGATGGCAAGTTATCTGTCCGCTCCGGCTTGGATTGACAGACACACCGAGGGTCTTCGCGGAACACAGCTTCGTATTACGCACCTCCACTTCAACGGTCTTGTTCGTCCTACAACGGATATGATTAATTATCTTCTTGCAAACGACAAGCATTTTCACAAAAACTCAAAGATGTCGGACAGAACGGTCAATGTTGACGAGATTTTCTCATCGGAAATTATGGCAGGTTTCCCGAATCTTAAAGACAACCATGTTACAACCGTGCCTATTTTCCTGTCGTCAATGGTAGACCAAAACATTACGCCGCCTTACCTTGACATTACGGAAAGTTACGGCGTTCCTGCCGATGTTTGTCCGCTCCCGTCAGCCGAAGCCGGTGTTGCGATTAATGACGATTATCCTATTGTCGGCAAGTGTGCGATTACTTGTAATATGCCTTGCGACGGTTCGGTTATGAACTCGGCTTATATCGACAGAAGATTTAACATTCCTACCCATGTGTGCAATGTTCCGCTCCGCTACAACGGTGAAGATGTTCAGGAATACGCTTTGCAGGAAGTCAAGGATGTTATCACATTTATTGAAGAACAAACGGGTGAAAAGTTTGATTGGAATGCCTTTTTCTCGGCAATGAAGAAATACAACAAACAGCTTGAATACGAAATCCAAAAGTGGGATATTAACAAAACCGATTATCCTCAAATGACCGGTGCTACATTTTGGCTTTACCGTCTTTTTTATTTCCACATTTCGGGCGGTATGGATGACAGATTTTTGAAGATAGACAAAAAAGTCAACAAGCTTATGATGAAGGGCTACGAAAAAAGAGAAATGTGCTCAAAGGAAATGCGTCACAGAGCAATCGTTTGGTCTTGTCCGGCAAACTATTACACATCTCTTGCGAATTGGCTTGAAAACTGCTGGGGCGTAAATGTTGTAATGGATATGGAAACTATGATTTCTTATATTATGTATGACACGGAGGACAAGGACGCCGCTCTTACCACCTTTGCAAAAACTCTTCAGCGTACTACAATGCGTAAACATACAAAGGGCGGTTATCAAAATGTTGTTGACGAACTTTGGAATATTGTTGACGAATACAATGCCGATATGGTAATTATGTACGACCAAATTTCGTGCAAGGGTATGGACGGACTTGTAGGTATATTTGACGACCAGGCAAGAGAAAGAGGAATTCATTTCATTTGGGTTCCGCAGGACCTTATGGACCCTCGTACGGTATCCCGTCGTGATATGCGTGAAAACATCAACAAATATATGACAACGGTTATGCACGAAACTCCTGTTGATGAAACACTTGTTGATTTTGATGATACATTGTCATGGTAAGCAGAAAGGACATTAGAATATGAAATATTTTGGCGGATGCGATGTAGGTTCTACATATGCAAAATGCGTTATTTTGGACGAAGACGGAAAAATGGTTGCCGACGCAACCGTAAGAAGCAAAATCAATCCGGTTGCAAGTGCCGAACTTGCACTCGGTGAGGCTATCGGCAAGGTTGATGGACTTAATTCCGCTCAGGATTTAAGCTACCTTATCGGTACGGGCTACGGCAGAAACAAGGTACCGTTTGCCGACGAAAACATTTCGGAAATCAGCTGTCACGCAATGGGTGTTCATGTAACAGACCCGAGCGTAAAGGCCATTATCGATATCGGCGGTCAGGATGTTAAGGGCATTGCAATCGACACCGACGGTACTGTTAAAAACTTTGCTATGAACGATAAGTGTGCGGCAGGTACGGGCAGATTTTTTGAGGCTATGGCAAATGCGTTTGAAATGAGCCTTCCTGAATTCTGTCAGCTTTCGCTCAAGGCTAAAAACACAATTCCGATTACGGCACAGTGCACTGTTTTTGCCGAAAGTGAGGTTATCTCTCTTGTAGGCGAGGGTAAACCTATGGATGAAATTGCAGCAGGTATTCAGCTTGCCGTTGCAAAGAGATGTTTTGTTATGGCTAAAAAATCAGGTGCAACCGACAGTATTACGCTTACAGGCGGTTGTGCAAAGAACGAGGGTCTTAAAAAAGCAATTGAAAAGGTGCTTAAAATTAAGGTTGTTAATCTTAAAACCGACCCACAGCTTATGGGTGCTCTCGGTGCGGCTGAATATGCAAGACAGAAGGGAATGGCAAAATGATGAAATCGGCATTTATATTTGTATGTGTATTTTTGGCACTGTTTATTTCAACATTTTCTGTGTACTATTTCAATTTGGATATGAAGCTTGTCAGAGTGATTTACGATAAACTTCAGGTTCATTACGACAATTTGGAAAAGGACAGAAAACTGTAATGGTGCTTTATAACGGCTTTATAAATAGGTTGAATGAACTTGTTAAAGATAAAAAAGAACTGCCCCGTTCAACAAAAGATTTGCAAGACGGCAGTAAAAATGATATTATTTTTGGCAAGGATACGGCATTTGAACTTGGCGGAAGTCAAAAACCGTGCGTTTCGACTCTTGCAGTCAGCAGTGATATGCATTTTTCAAACAAGGCGTATCTTGTGGGCAGAGATTTGCCGCAAATAACCGGTGATTCTCCGTTTGGCAAAATCGTTCTTGCAGAGATTGACGAGCAAACGGACGACGATACGGCGTTCAATACCGTTAAAGAACTTGAACAGATAAAGTACAGATTTTATGTTCGTGACTTTATGACAAGGGCGTCCGCTCTCAATATGCGTGAGCAGATAAGAGTCAGCAAAAATGCCGTTAAAAGCGGTGTTACCTTTGCCGATTACGGACAAAAACTGATTGACGCTTTTTTGCAAAACGAAAAGGTGAAAAGTGTGGAAGTCGTTTTCATTACCGATTTTGACGGCTATAAGGAACTTAATTCCGTTGCCGAAAAAATCAAGGAGACTACTTCTGCCCTCAACCACATTCTTGATAATGTTATGTTTGACTGTTCGAGTTGCAACCTAAAGCCTATTTGTGATGAAGTTGAGGGAATGAAAGAGCTTCATCAAAAACACAAATGATACGGAGAAAATTTATGAATACAATTTTTTTCACGAGCGAAAAGGAAGAAAAGTACGCAAAGGCGTGCCTTTCCTTTGCCGAAAAACTCGGACTTATTGACGACAGCAGTCTTGACGCACTTAAATCAAGGTGCGACAGGGAAAACGAAAAGCGTAAAGAGGCTCTTGAAAACGGCGAGATTGTTTACGGCTTAAAGCAGTTTACGCTTCCCGTGTATCTTGATTGGGAGCTTACACGCTTCAAGCTTGACTTTGCGTCCGAGAAAAAGGGGATTAATTACAGCTACAAGCCTATTGAAAAATCACAGCTCAAGGATTACTACAAATCAAACAAGGATTTGTTCACCCGTTATAACGGCGATAAGTTCAGATTTAAAGAATCCAAAGATGTTATATATAAAAAGATAAGAGAGGAGGAATATGAAAATGAAGTCAACAACATATTACGCAAGCTCTCTTAACGGAAACGACAGTAATGACGGTCTTACACCGGAAACGCCGTTTTTAACTCTTGACAAAATCAATTCGCTTGAGATAAATCCGGGCGATAAGATTTTGCTTGAATACGGCTCGGTGTTTAACAATCAGTTTTTACACCTCAAAAATTGCGGCGATATAAACGCAGAAGCTATCGAAATTGCACCTTACGGTGAGGACGGCAGAGCACCGTTCATCAACACAAACGGCGAGGGTGTTTGGCATCAGGATTACGGCACAAAGCTTGATTTCGGCGGCCATGTTTACAAGGGCGATGTAAGTTCCTCCGTTCTTCTTTACGATGTGGAAAACATTGTTATCCGTGATATAGAAGTTGCGAACAAGGCGGAATTCACAACTCCCGAAGCGTACAGCGCCCCTGACAAAATGGACAGAACGGGCGTTGCCGTTGTTGCTCAAAACAGAGGTACGCTTCACTCAATTATGCTCAAAAATTTGTTTGTTCACGATGTAAACGGCAATGTTTACAACAAGCATATGAATAACGGCGGTATTTATATGACGGCGTTCAAGCCTGCCGATGAGGGCAAAACAGGCGTTGCAAGATACGACGGCGTAACCGTTGACGGCTGTTATGTAAAAAATGTCAGCAGATGGGGCATTGCGGTTGGATATTCCTACCGTCACGCCGAGTTTGCCACCAAAGAATTAAAGGAAGAAACCTTTAAGAAATACGGCAACGAAAATATTTTAATTACCGGAAATTACACAAAAAATATAGGCGGTGACGCAATTACACCTATGTATGCACTCAAACCGCTTGTTGAGCATAATGTGTCCGATTCCTGTGCAACGGAAATGAACGACCGTGTTTATTCAAATCCGGGCAAGCGTATGGGTAAGGTTGCGGCGGCGATTTGGCCGTGGAAGTGCAAGGACGCACTTTTGCAGTACAATGAGGGCGTAGACACGAAGCTCAATCAGGACGGTATGCCGTGGGACGCCGATTCGGGCGACGGCACAACATATAAGTATAATTATTCAAGGCTCAACGAAGGCGGATGTATGATGTTCTGCCTCGGCGAAGCCGTGCATAATACCTTTGTCAATAATGTAAGCTATGATGATTTGGGCGGAATTCTCAGTCCGTCAGGCAATCCGGACGCTTATGTTGCCGATAATGAGTTCTATATGCGTAAAAGCGTTCCGCTCAAGCGTAAAAGAAATCACGGCAAAATGACGCTTAAAAATAACAAAATACAAATTATAGATTAACGAGGTACAGCTATGGCACAAAGCAAAGGAAGAGTAACAATCCCTACCGATATGGATGTGGTTAAGGAAACTCTTGAAATTATGGAGGAATGGGGTGCAGACGCAATCCGTGACTGCGACGGTACGGAGTTCCCGCAGGAACTTAAAGATACCGGTGCAAAGATTTATGCAACCTATTACACCACAAGAAAGGATAACGAGTGGGCAAAGGCAAATCCTGATGAAATTCAGCAGATGTATATTATGACACCGTTTTACACGGCAACCGAAACTACGCTTGAAATTCATCTTATGAACCACCTTTATCCGGATATGCTCAAGGTTAACAACCGTGACGATATTACAAGATGGTGGGAGGTTATCGACCGCACAACAGGCGAAACGGTGTCTCCGTCACTGTGGGGATATGATGAAAACACGGGCAATGTAACAATCAACGAGTGCATTCCGTTTCACGAGTATACGGTAAGCTTCCTTGCTTACATTATGTGGGACCCGGTTCATATGTACAACGCCGTTGTCAACGAGTGGAAAGATGTTGAACCGCAGATTACCTTTGATGTCCGTCAGCCGAAAACGAGAGCACATTCTCTTGAAAGACTTCGCAGATTCCTTGACACGCACGACTATGTTGATGTTGTAAGATTTACAACATTCTTCCATCAGTTCACCCTTGTTTTTGATGAATTTGCAAGAGAAAAGTTTGTTGATTGGTTCGGATATTCCGCATCGGTCAGCCCGTACATTCTTGAACAGTTCGAAAAAGAAGTCGGCTACAAGTTCCGTCCGGAATTTATCATCGACCAGGGCTATATGAATAACACATATCGCGTTCCGTCAAAGGAATTCAGGGACTTCCAAAAATTCCAAATGCGTGAGGTTGCCAAACTTGCCAAGGAAATGGTGGACATTGTTCACGAATACGGCAAGGAAGCTATGATGTTTATGGGCGACCACTGGATTGGTATGGAGCCGTTTATGGACGACTTTGCTTCAATCGGTCTTGACGCTGTTGTAGGCAGTGTGGGCAACGGTGCAACGCTTCGCCTTTTCAGCGATATTAAAAATGTAAAATACACAGAGGGCAGATTTTTGCCTTACTTCTTCCCGGATGTTTTCTGCGAGGGCGGCGACCCGATTTATGAGGCAAAGGTAAACTGGGTAACGGCAAGAAGAGCTATTTTGAGAAGCCCGATTCAGCGTATCGGTTACGGCGGTTATCTCAAACTTGCACTTAAATTTCCTGAATTTGTTGACTATATCAAGGGCGTTTGCGATGAATTTCGCACGCTTTACGATAACATTCAGGGCGTAACCCCTTATTGCGTAAAGAAAGTTGCTGTGCTCAACTGCTGGGGCAAAATGCGTTCTTGGTCAAATCATATGGTTCACCACGGACTTTATTACAGACAGAATTATTCGTACTTCGGTGTTATCGAGGCGTTGAGCGGTGCTCCGTTTGATGTTTCGTTCATCAGCTTTGACGATATTAAAAATAACAAGGATTTTCTTGACGAATTTGATGTTGTTATCAATGTCGGCGATGCGGATACCGCACAGTCCGGCGGTCAGTATTGGGCAGATGAACAAATCGTTACAGCTGTTAAAAAGTTTGTTTATAACGGCGGCGGATTTATCGGTGTAGGCGAGCCGGCGGCTCATCATTGGCAGGGCAAGTTCTTCCAACTTAACGATGTTTTGGGCGTTGAGGAAGAAAACGGTTTTACGCTCAATACAAGAAGATACAATACCGAGGAACACAGAGACCACTTCATCCTTGAAGATACCGAAAACGGCAATGTCGATTTCGGCGAGGGCAAGAAGAATATCGTTGCACTTGACGGCACGACCGTTCTTGTTCAAAATGCAACCGAGCTTCCGTTTGCCGTAAGACACGCCGAAGAGGTTCAAATGGCTGTCAAGGAATTCGGCAAGGGCAGAGGCGTTTACATCAGCGGACTTCCTTATTCGTTTGAAAACAGCCGTGTGCTTTACCGTGCAGTTTTGTGGAGCTCTTCCGCAGAGGACGAACTTCTTCGTTGGTACTCAACCAACTATAATGTTGAGGTTCACGCTTATGTTAAAAACGGCAAGTATTGCGTTGTTAATAACACTTATGAACCGCAGGACACAACCGTTTATGTCGGCGACGGAACAAGTTTTGACTTGCACCTTGAAGCCAATGAGATTAAATGGTATCAAATTTAATTTTGTTGCGTGGAAAAAGTGTAGAAATTCTTAAACATTTGTTAAAAAAATCACAATACTTATTTAAAATATTGTGGTATAATAAAGTAAACATTAAAAACGAAAAGAAAAACGGAGGTTTTTATTATGGTAAACAGAATAGTACTTAATACTGTTTCATATCACGGCAAGGGTGCAATCAAGGAAATTGCACCAATCGCTCAATCAAAGGGTTGGAAGCACATCTTTGTATGTTCCGACCCTGACCTTATCAAGTTCGGCGTTACTTCAAAGGTAACAGACCTTCTTGACGAAGCAAAAATTCCTTACACTGTTTATTCGGGCATTAAGCCAAACCCAACAATCGAAAATGTTGTTGACGGTGTAGAAAGCTTCAAGGCTTGCGGTGCTGACTCAATCATCGCAATCGGCGGCGGTTCTTCAATGGATACCGCAAAAGCTATCGGTATCATCATTGCAAACCCTGAATTTGCAGATGTTCGCTCACTTGAGGGCGTTGCTCCTACAAAGAATCACGCTGTTTCAACTATCGCAGTTCCTACAACAGCAGGTACGGCTGCCGAAGTTACAATCAACTATGTAATCACAGATGTTGAAAAGGAAAGAAAGTTCGTTTGCGTTGACGAAAACGATATTCCTGAATACGCAGTTGTTGACCCTGATATGATGTCATCAATGCCAAAGGGACTTACAGCTTCAACAGGTATGGACGCACTTACTCACGCTATCGAGGGCTACACCACAAAGGGTGCTTGGGAAATGTCGGATATGTTCCACCTCGAAGCTATTAAGCTTATCTCAAAACACCTTCGCGGTGCTGTTGAAAACAAGCCGGAAGACAGAGAGGGTATGGCTCTCGCACAGTATATCGCAGGTATGGGCTTCTCAAATGTCGGTCTCGGTATCGCTCACTCAATCGCTCACACACTCGGTGCTCACTACGACACACCTCACGGCGTTGCTTGTGCTATGATGCTTCCTATCGTTATGGAATATAACGAAGATTACACAGGTGAAAAGTACAGAGAAATTGCTCGTGCTATGGGCGTTGAGGGCGTTGACGAAATGTCACAGGCTGAATACAGAAAAGCTGCCGTTGAAGCAGTTAAAAAGCTTTCTGCCGATGTTGGTATTCCTGCCGTTAACGAAAAGGTAAGAGAAGAAGACCTCGATACTTTGGCAGCAGACGCATTTGCAGACGCTTGCCGTCCGGGTAACCCAAGAGATACAAACGAAGCAGAACTCAAAGAACTTTACAAGAAAATTATGGCATAATTTTTACCTATTGTAATGTTAATATAACCAAAGCGTCGCAGACAGATTGTTTGCGACGCTTTTTTGGTGTTCATGGTGAGGCGTACTCCTGCGGAATGTTTGTTTTAACCCCTCAGTCAAGCCGGCGGCTTGCCAGCTCCCCTTATAAATAATGGGAGCCTGTTGTACGGTTGCAATACAAAGTTCCCCCTCAATCCACCTCCCCTTGATTGTAATCAAGGGGAGGTGGCAACACGAAGTGTTGACGGAGGGGTTTAATATAAACAAATACAGAACGGTTCAAGCAAAAACTAAACCTTTTTACAAAAACGATTGACTTTTTGACAAATTTTTAATATAATATTATTAGTATACATATCAGATAACAAAGAGGTTTTAAATTTTATGAGAAAAGACGGATTAGCAACAAAGAAAAAAATATTAACCGTTTGCGTTAGACTGTTTTTGGAGCAGGGCTACAAAAATACCACGGTTACGCAGATAACCGAGGGTGCAAAGGTAACAAGGGGCAGTTTTCAAAACCTGTTCCCGACCAAAGACGCAATTTTGCTCGACTTGGCAGAAACTATGTTTGACGGTCAGTTTGGCGTTGCAAAGGAAATTACAAAAAGCGACTTGCCGCCGCTTTATGTTTATGCGGTAGAAACGGCAATTCAACTCACTTTGACCGAGCTTAACGAAAATTTGAGAGAAATTTATATCGAGGCGTATTCCGTACCCGACACGGCGGAATTCATTTATGTTCACACGACAGCGGAATTGAAAAAGATTTTCGGCACAAACTTCCCGGATTATGCCGAAAGCGATTTTTACGAACTCGAAATAGGCACATCGGGACTTATGCGTAACTATATGGCAAGAAAGTGCGACATTCATTTTCCGCTCGACCACAAAATCAGAAGCTTTTTAACAGCTGCAATGCGTGTGTATAAGGTGTCGGAAGAGGAACAGGAAAAAGTGCTTGCCTTTGTGGAAGGGCTTGATATAACGGCAATAGCAACAGATGTTATGCACAAATTGTTTGCATTGCTTGAAATGAAATTTGATTTTAAACTGTCTTCGGGCGGCGAAACGGAGGAAACACAATGAAAAAGAGATTATTAAGCATATTCCTTGCACTGGCTATGCTGCTGTGCTTTATGCCCACAATCTCCTTTGCAGAGGAATCCCATACCCACCACCTCTGCGGCGATAAGTCCTGCACCGTCACCACTCACGGCAAAGCTCTTGAATGGACGGGCATTTCAGCCCTCAGTGAAATCACTGTGGATGGCCTCTACTACCTAAAGAACGATGTGAACCTCAGCGACGCTTGGACTTGCACTTACGATGTTTATCTCTGTCTGGGCGGCAAGACCATCACCGGTGCAGACGGCACAGCGGTCATCAAGGTCTCCAGTGGGGGATATCTTACTATCACTGACTGCGGCACAAGCGGCAAAATCACCCACAAGACCGGCGAAAGTGGCCGAGGTATCGAAAGCAATGGCAGTCTAACCACCTGGAACGGCACGATCAGCGGCAACAGTATCGTCGGCAATGGCGGTGGTGTGTACGTAGGCGGAAAAGGCAACTTTTACATGAAAGGCGGCAACATAACGGGCAACATTGCAAACTCTGGCGGCGGCGTGTATTCTAAATCTTCCAGTGGTTTCAACATGAGAGGCGGCAGCATCAGCGGCAACACTGCCGACTACGGCGGCGGCTTGTATTGTGCCGGATCTATCAGCTCCTCCATGGGTGACGGCAGTAGTATCAGCGGCAACATCGCCGAAAAAGACGGCGGCGGCATATATTGCACCGGAAGCAAGTTTTACATGAATGGCGGCAACATCAGCGGCAACACTGCTGACTACGGCGGCGGTATTTATGTTTGTAAAGGCAAAAACTTTACTATGAGAGGCGGTACCATTGAAAACTGTACAGCAAACGGCAACGGCGGTGCGATTTACGGCGTATCCGGCAGTACCGTTACCATAAAAAAGGGCACTCTGAAAAATTGCCGTACCAGCGGCTATTACGGCGGCGGCGTTTATGTCAGTTCCGGTGCAACATTTGAAATGCACAATGACGCAATGATTAATAACTGCGTGGCAGAACGCACCTACGGCAGTAAACATAATGAAGGCGGCGGTGTATATAACGCAGGCACATTTGTTATGGACGGTGGCACCATTCAAAATTGTACCGCTGTTTCTTCAGAAAGCCGCGGCGGCGGTGTTTATGTGGCCACAGGCAGTACATTTACCATGAGCGGCGGTTTGATTACCGGAAATAAGGCGTCTACCGGCGGTGGCGTCGGTCTTTGGGGCGGTACATTTACCATGAGCGGAGGTACCGTTAAAAACAATACAGCCACCGGAAGCGGAAATGAAATCAGTATGCTTTACGGTTCTGCGAATATTGACTTTAATATGACAGGCGGCAGCGTGATTCACGATAAGGAAAACGGCGGCAGCAGTCAAATCCATGTGAGCGGTGATAACAGCAGCATGAAAGTAAGCGGCAGTGCACAGATTGATGTATGCGGTTCTAACTACGGATTCAGCGGAAACGGCTCTGTTGAGATTGAAAGCGGCTATGTAAAAGCAGTGGGCAAAGTGAGTGCATATGAATATAAGCCTAC
>CAVBQD010000037.1:0-15632 GCA_963597385.1 bacterium
GATATTATATTTCAGCATTTATCCGTTGCATATCCCTGCAACGCGTAAGATGTAGCGTTTCGCATTTTAGAAGATGGTCCGCTTTCTTTTAGATATGAACATCTCATAAATTATAAAGGAGGAAATTAAAATGGACGCACTTAAGATTATCGCACAAGACAACATTAAAGCAGAAGTACCAAAGTTTAACATCGGTGACACTGTTAAGGTATCGGTTAACATCCGTGAAGGTCAAAGAGAAAGAATTCAAAACTTCGAGGGTACTGTTATTGCAAAGAGAGGTTCAGGTATTTCTGAAACTTTCACAGTTCGTAGAGTATCATACGGTGTTGGTATTGAGCGTGTATTCCCGGTTCATTCACCAAACGTTGTTGATGTTAAGGTTATTCGTACCGGTAAGGTTAGAAGAGCTAAACTCTATTATCTTCGTGACAGAGTTGGTAAGGCTGCTAAAGTTAAGGAAGCACTCAGATAATAACCGAAAGAACAGTCGTATCGTAGGCATGCCTGTGATACGGCTTATTTATTATTTGATATTGTCAAAATTATATTGTATAATAAAAAAGTAGGTGAATGTTATGCCTGAACTTATAAAACAAAATGTACAATGGTTCCCAGGTCATATGGCAAAAACAAGGCGACTCATTAAAGAATCGCTTAACCTTGTTGACGGAGTAGTTGAACTTCTTGATGCAAGAGTGCCATACAGTTCGCAAAATCCGGAACTTGATGATATTATCAAGAAAAAGCCGAGAATTGTTTTACTTAACAAATGTGATGTCGCAAATCCTACAGCAACCTTAATGTGGATAAAATATTTTGAAAACAAAGGTGCTTACGCTATTGCCGTAGACTGTAAAACAGGCAAGGGACTTAATAAATTCGACGAAACCGTTAAAAAAGCATTGTCAAATATTATAGCACGAAATGAAGAAAAAGGTATGATCGGAAAACCGCTTAGACTTATGGTTGTCGGTATTCCGAATACCGGAAAATCTTCTTTTATAAATCGAATGGGCAAAAATGCCAAAGCAAAAGTTGCGGATAAGGCAGGCGTTACAAAGCAAAATCAATGGTTTGTCGTCGGCAACGGAATTGAACTCCTTGACACTCCGGGCGTACTGTGGCCTAAGTTTGATGACCCTGAAGTGGGCGATAAACTTGCTTTTATCGGTTCTGTTAAAGATGAAGTAACCGATAAGGAAACGATTGCATGCAGATTGCTTGAGAGCCTTGCTAAGACTAATCCGGATGCTATTGAGGAACGATATAAGTTAACCGGAGTTGAGGGACTTCAAGGTTGGGAAATCCTTGAGATGATTGGAAAAAAACGCGGCTTTTTGATTAAAGGCGGAGAGATAGATTACGAGAGAGCGTCGGTAATCGTTGCCGACGAATTCAGAGGAGGTAAATTGGGTAGAATTACCCTTGAATTACCGTGATGAACACTAAAAGAGAAAAAATTGATTGGCTTAAATTTGAAAATGAGGCATATTCAAACGGATATACCTGTATTTGCGGTGTAGACGAGGCAGGCAGAGGACCTCTTGCCGGTCCGGTTTTTGCCGCAGCCGTTGTTTTGAGAAAAGGTCAAATTATAGACGGCGTAAATGATTCAAAAAAATTGTCCGAAAAGAAAAGAGAGTCGCTTTTTGATAAAATAAAGGAAGAAGCATTATGCTATTCTATCGCTTCGGTTGATGAAAAAACAATTGATGAAATTAACATTTTAAACGCAACATTTCTTGCAATGAAAATGGCAGTTGAAGGACTTGAAATAAAACCCGATTATGCTATGATAGACGGTAATAAAACACCTGATTTGGATATGACTTCCGAAGCTGTGGTAAAGGGTGATGCAAATTCAGTTTCGATTGCGGCGGCTTCTATTCTTGCAAAAGTGTCAAGGGACAGATATATGCTTGAAATGGCTGAAAAATATCCTGAATATCAATTTGAAAAGCATAAGGGATACGGAACTAAGCTTCATTATCAAATGCTTGATGAATTCGGTCCGAGCGATATCCACAGACAAACATTTTTAAAAACATGGTATGTTAAAAAATGAATAATAAAGGCAGACTTGCGGAAATGAAAGCCGCAAATTATTTACGCAGTAAAGGCTATTTTTTGCGTGAACATAGTTACAAATCCCGTTTCGGTGAAATTGACCTTATTCTTGAATACGAAAATTATATTGTGTTTGCTGAAGTGAAATCAAGAGGAGAAAACTCTATAGCCGAACCTCGAGAGTTTGTTGATGAGATGAAACAGAAGAAAATCATTTCAACGGCAAACTTATATATGATGCAATATAAGGTGAATTTACAGCCCAGATTTGATGTTATTGAAGTTTTTTTGGAGAATAACCGAATAAAATCCATTAAACATCTTGAAAATGCGTTTACTTTGTAATAAAATAATACTACTATATTTTAGGAGGACATATTATGTTCTATACTTCAACACGAAATAAAAATATTAAAGTAACTGCCGCACAGGCAATTGCACAGGGTATCAGCGAAGAGGGCGGACTTTTTGTACCTTGTGAGCTTCCGCAGTTTTCACTTGATAAAATTGCTTCTATGGTCGATATGCCGTATACCGAAAGAGCTAAGACCGTACTTAAAGACTTTTTGACCGATTTTTCAGAGGAAGAACTTGATTATTGTGTAAACGGAGCATATGCTGCCGATAAGTTTTCTTCTGCTAAAATCGCACCTACGGTAAATGTTTGCGGCAATAAAAATATTCTTGAATTGTGGCATGGACCTACCTGTGCTTTCAAAGATATGGCACTTCAGCTTTTGCCTTATCTTATGACCGTTTCAGCAAAAAAGACAGCAGACGGCAAAACAATTGTTATCCTTGTTGCAACATCCGGTGATACCGGTAAAGCCGCACTTGAAGGCTTTAAAAATGTTGACCATACAAGAATTCTTGTGTTCTATCCTGTTGACGGCGTATCTCCTATGCAAAAACTTCAAATGACAACTCAAGAGGGCGATAATGTTTCCGTTTGTGCTATCAACGGTAACTTTGACGACGCTCAAAGTGCAGTAAAGGCAATCTTTACAAATGATGAAATTAAAGCACAACTTGCCGCTAAGAATATGATGTTTTCGTCTGCAAACTCCATTAACTGGGGCAGACTTGTACCTCAAATCGTTTATTATTTTTCTACATACTGCGATTTGCTTGAGCAAAAGAAAATCAATCTTGGCGACGAAATCAATGTCGTTGTTCCGACAGGTAACTTCGGTAATATTTTGGCTGCATATTATGCAAAGAAAATGGGCCTTCCGATTAAAAAGCTTGTATGTGCTTCAAATTCGAACAATGTTCTTACAGATTTCTTAAAGACGGGTGAATATAATAAGAACAGACAGTTTTTTACCACCACATCGCCGTCTATGGATATTCTTATTTCTTCTAATCTTGAAAGACTTCTTTATCATATGAGCGGTGAAGATGACAGCCTTGTAAACGACCTTATGAAAGCTCTTTCAACAGACGGTAAATATGAAGTGCCTAAGACTCTTATTGAGTCCGTGCAAGAAATTTTCGATGCCGGTTGTTGCGATGAAGCAAGTGTTGACGCAACTATTAAAGAACATTTTGATAAATATCATTATCTTTGCGATACTCACACAGCCGTTGCCGTTAATGTTTATGACGATTATGTAAAGCGTACCGGTGATGATGTACCTACAGTAATAGATTCAACTGCTTCTCCGTATAAGTTTTCAAAGAGCGTTTTGACTGCTGTTATGGGTGGAAATGCACCTGAACTTGACGAGTTTGAAATGGTTGACGAACTTAACAGCGTTTCCGGTGTTGATGTTCCTAAACCGCTTCAGGCACTTAAAAACAAGTCAGTTCGCTTTGATAATGTTTGCGACAAACAAAATATGAGCGAAATGGTATTTAAACTTTTGAATTTATAAAAAATAAAGGGACAATTAAGTCCCTTTTATTTTTGTAAGTCCGATTATTCACAGGTGCAATTGCTGTTGCATTCAAATGTTTTGCAATTTGTTTCGTTTGTTGATTTTGCAGTTGTGCAACCGACTTTGATACTGTCGGCTGTACAGCAGTTTGACATGTCGTGATGAATGCAGTTTTTAACTTCGCAGTTAATTCCCTTAATTTCTTGCTTCATTATTTTCACTCCCTTTCTTTTTTATTATTTGAAGCTTTTTTGTTTTTAGTCAAGGAGATTTTATGTCGATTTTTGCGATTGCCGATACACATTTGTCTTTCGGCACAGATAAACCAATGGATTCGTTTCCCGGTTGGAATGATTATGTAGACAGAATTGAAAAAAATTGGAATAAAATTGTTACCGATAATGATACTGTTGTTATTGCGGGAGATATAAGCTGGGCAATGAATTTTGACCAGCTTATAGCCGATTTTGATTTTATCAATAAACTTAACGGTCAAAAAATAATTTTAAAAGGAAATCACGATTATTGGTGGAATACAGCTAAGAAAATGAATGAGTTTATTGACAAAAACGGATTTGATACAATCAAAATTTTATCGAATAATTCTTATGAAGTTGATAATATATCAATTTGCGGAAGCAGGGGATGGCTTTTTGATGTTAATGACGAACACGATGAAAAAGTGCTCAACAGGGAAGTCGGCAGAATAAAAATGTCGCTTGACAGTGCTAAGTGTCAAAACAAAATCGTTTTTTTGCACTATCCGCCTATAACAACAGATACAAAATGCGATGAAATTTTAAATTTATTAAAGAAATACGGTATAAAAAAATGCTATTACGGGCATCTTCACGGTAAGGCCGCTAAAACTGCAATAGATGATACGGTTGACGGTATCGAATTCAGACTTATATCTTGTGACAGGCTCGGCTTTGTTCCGAAACTTATTCGCTGATTATATATAATAATAAATTTAATAAAAATATTGAAATATGTTTATTTATGTGGTATAATGCTACGGTATCAAATTGTAAATTAATGAAGGAGGGTCATTATTATGGCACTTAAGTCATCTAATAAAGTAGAGACAAATGTATATGAACTTGAAATTACTGTAGATGCTGAAACATTTACAGAGGCTTGTAAAAAGGCTTATTTGAAGCAAAGAAAATCAATTCAAATTCCTGGCTTCCGTAAGGGTAAGGCTACACAGGGTATGATTGAAAAAGTATACGGAGAAGGTGCTTTTTATGAAGAAGCACTTGAAATCGTTTACCCTGAAGCTGTAGGTGCAGCATTTGATGAAGCAGGTCTTAATGTAATCGACCAACCGGCAGATGTTGAATTTCCGACAATGAGCAAATCCGAGGGTGTTGTTATTACTATGAAGGTTACAACATATCCTGAAGTGAAACTCGGCGATTATAAGGGCATTAAAGGTAAAATGCTTGATACTCAAGCTACAGACGAAGATGTTGAAACAGAACTTAAAAATATGCAGGACAGAAATTCCCGCCTGGTTACTGTTGAGGACAGAGAGTCTGCTATGGGCGATACCTGTGATATTAATTTTGAAGGCTTTGTTGACGGTGTTGCTTTTGAAGGCGGCAAGGGTGAAAACTATCCTCTTGAACTCGGTTCAAACAGCTTTATTCCGGGATTTGAGGAACAAGTTGCAGGTCATAAAGCAGGAGAAGAGTTTGATGTAAATGTTACATTCCCTGAACAGTATGAACCTTCACTTGCAGGTAAAGACGCTGTTTTCAAGTGTACAATTAATGAAATCAAGGCTAAAGAACTTCCTGAACTTGATGATGAGTTTGCTAAAGATGTATCAGAGTTTGATACTCTTGATGAACTTAAAGATGATTTAAAAAAGCAAATCGCCGAAAGAAAAGAAGCAAATGCTAAGACTGATTTTGAAAATCAAATTCTTGAGCAAATCTGTGAAAATATGGAAGTTGAAATTCCTGAATGTATGTTCACTCAGAAATGTGATGAAATGGTACAGGATTATTCATACAGACTTCAAATGCAAGGTCTTGACCTTAATACATATCTTCAGTATCTCGGTCAAACAATGGAACAGTTTAAAGAACAATTTATGGAGGGTGCTAAGCAACAGGTTAAAACCAAGCTTGCTCTTGATGCAATTGTAAAGGCTGAAAACATTGAAGCAACTGAAGAAGAAATCGAAGCAGAAGTAAATAAGCTTGCAGAACAGTACAATATGGAAGCCGACAAAATTAAGGCTGCTGTTCCAAACGAACAACTTGCTGCTGATATTACTACTCGTAAGGCTGTTGATTTTGTTGTTGATAACGCTGTTAAAGAGTAATTAATTAAATTTTTTAAAGGAAAGTGATGACTATGGCTTCAATGCCTTATGTAATTGAACAATCAAGTTCGGGCGAACGCAGTGTTGATATTTTTTCAAGACTCCTTTCAGACAGAATTATTGTTTTGTCAGATGAAGTAACCGATCAAACCGCTTCACTTGTTGTTGCTCAATTGTTGTTTTTGGAAAGCCAAGACAGCACAAAAGATATTTCGCTATATATTAATTCACCGGGTGGCTCTGTAACTGCAGGACTTGCAATTTACGACACGATGAATTATATTAAATGTGATGTGTCTACAATTTGTGTCGGTATGGCGGCAAGTATGGGAGCGTTCCTTTTGAGCAGTGGTGCAAAAGGTAAAAGAATAGCATTGCCTAACAGTGAAATCCTTATTCACCAGCCTCTTATTGGCGGTAACGGAATTACCGGTCAGGCAACAGATGTTGAAATCGCCGCTAAAAATCTTTTGAAAACAAAAGAAAAACTTAACAGAATTCTTGCCGAAAATTGCGGCAAAGATTACGAAACTCTTGTTAAGGATACAGACAGAGATAATTGGATGTCTGCAAACGAGGCTATGGAATACGGCCTTGTTGATAAAGTAATCGAGAAGAGATAAAGGAGTATCGATTTTGGCAAAAGACAATTCAAATGTTAAATCGGATGTAGCCAGATGTTCTTTTTGCGGTAAAAGCGAATCAATGGTGAGCCGCCTTATTGAAGGACCAAATGTATTTATTTGTGACGAGTGCGTAGAACTTTGTGAGGATTTGATTCGTCAAAGTTCTTCCGCCCCCGAATATGATAAAAAGTTTTCTGAAATGGTTATTCCGAAGCCTATTGAAATCAAGGAAAAGCTTGATGAATATGTAGTGGGTCAGGACGAAGCAAAGAAAAATCTTTCTGTTGCTGTTTATAATCATTATAAGAGAATATATTGTGATAAACAGGGCGATGTCGATTTACAAAAAAGTAATATTTTGCTTCTTGGACCTACCGGTGTCGGCAAAACAATGCTTGCACAGACATTGGCTAAAATTCTTGATGTTCCGTTTGCTATAGCTGACGCCACAACTCTTACAGAAGCCGGATATGTCGGTGAAGATGTTGAAAATATTCTTCTTCGCCTTATTCAGGCCGCTGATTTTGATATTGAAAAAGCTCAACGCGGTATCATTTATGTTGATGAAATTGATAAGATTTCACGCAAAAGCGAAAATCGTTCAATCACTCGTGATGTAAGCGGCGAGGGTGTTCAACAGGCTTTACTTAAAATTCTTGAGGGAACTGTTTCAAATGTGCCTCCGGGAGGTGGCAGAAAACATCCGCAACAGGAATTTATACAGATTGACACTACGAACATTCTGTTCATTTGCGGCGGTGCGTTTGACGGTATTGATAAGATTATCGAAAAGCGTCTCGGAAAAGGCTCTTTGGGTTTTGAATCCGAACTTTCAAAGAATATTGAACATAAAGATGATGTTCTGAAAAATATCAATCAACACGATTTGGTTAAATACGGATTGATTCCGGAGCTTATCGGTAGAATACCTGTTTTGACTGTTCTTAATGAACTTGATAAGGATGCACTTGTTAAGATTATGACAGAACCGAAGAATTCCATTGTAAAGCAATATAAAAAATTGTTTGAAATGGATGGCGTTGAACTTGAATTTGAACAGGGAGCCTTAGAGGCAATGGCTGATATTACTCTTGAAAGAAAAACCGGAGCCAGAGGTCTTCGTTCTGTTTTTGAAAGTATACTTGGTGACTTGATGTTTAATGTTCCGTCGGATTCTTCTGTCGAGAAAATTGTTGTAACTGAAGATTCGGTTCGTAATTCAACTCAACCGTTGCTTCTTACCAATAAATCAAGAAAGCCTGCTGCACTTAATCAGGATGA
Organism: bacterium; assembly: GCA_963597385.1. Classification (GTDB taxonomy): domain Bacteria; phylum Bacillota; class Clostridia; order Oscillospirales; family Acutalibacteraceae; genus Eubacterium_R. Next base: position 8,196 of record CAVBQD010000037.1, read on the forward strand.
CATTAAGAATGCATAATTAATTTAATATTTAATAATGTTTACTGCATCGAAAGTGATTTTTCATTTTCGGTGCTTTATTTTTTGCTCTTATGTGATAATTTGCTTTTTATTTGCATAGTCTTAAATGAAATTGAAAGGAGCAAAACTATGGAACTTGAAAAAGAATATTCCTGTTTGGAAAAGAACGAAGTTGTGTTTAATAAGACTGTCAATGTAGATAAAAACTATCAAGAAACACCCGAAGCTTATCTTGACGACATATTTAAGGTTGTGAAATGTACGGCACACAGTTATATTACTTCTTGTGATATAAAAGATGCTTCTGTCTACATTTTTGGAAAGACCGAAATTTGTCTTACATATTTTAATGATAATAACGAACTTCTTTACACAGATTTTGTAGAAGATTTTAGTGAAAATATTCCTATTGATGAAGTAACCGAGTATGCGTTTTCAACAGCCGAGGTTTGCAATAAATATTGTAATTACAGAATTATCAATCAAAGAAGAATAGATGTTCATACCTCGTTTGCCGTTAGCGTTAATGTTTATGATAAAAAAAGCTGTCCTGCTATCTGTAAATGCGAAAACTCAAAATTTAGAGTATTTGAAAACAAAATAGCTTATGTTGAAAATGCGGTTATTTCTAAAATCGACATTGAAGAATCGTTTGACCTTCCGACGAATTCAAACGGCATTAACAGAGTTGTAAGTTTTGAAACCAATATTACTTCGACCGAATTTAAAGCAATAAAGGATAAAACTCTTATAAAATCAAATGTTACATTGTCGGTTTTGTATACGGACAATGATAATGAAATTAATAAGGCCAAATTTAATTTTGAAGCGTCAAAAATTGTTGAAATTTCAGGAGTTGATGAAAACTGTAACTGTATTGTTAAAATCTATAGTGGCAGTTTATATGTTAAGGCAAAAAGCTCTGCTGACAATATAGGCGGTAAAATTGAATTATACGGTGATTTGTCGCTTTCTGTTATTGTTGTAAAACAGCAAATACAAAAGATTGTATCCGATGGTTATGTTGTCGGTAAAAAAACAAAAAATACTTATGCATCGTTTGACTGTTTGACGGAAGGTCAGTATGTTTCCGATAATTCAAACTGTAAGCTTTCGCTTGATTTGTCAACACCGATTACAAAAATTTTTGATTTGAATGTGTGCGTAAAAGAATGTTTAGTTAAAAAACAAAAATTGTGTATTGACTTTGAAGTGTGTATTTTTACCGAAACTTCTGAACAGGGAATACAATATATTACTCAAAATAAGACCGTTGAAGTTGATATCGAAAAAGTAAATTCAATATGCTCCGCTTTTGTTAATTCTTTTGATTATACAATTGTTAACGATAAAACAATTTCAATAAATGTGATGTACACATATTCCGCATATACAGGTAATTCAAAAAGGATTAATGTGCTTACAGATATGGAATGCTTGAACGAGTCGGTTGATTATCCTGCACTGACTTTGTATTTTGCAAAACAAAACGAAAAATTGTGGGATATAGCAAAGCAGTTTTCTTCGGATATTGAACTTATAAAAAAAGAAAATAACATTACTTGTGAAGACCTTGACAGTAATAAAGTAATTGTTATTCCGGGACTATAGGAGGAAATATGAATACAGATATTTACAGCGATATTTCAAAGCGAACAGGCGGAGATATTTATATTGGGGTTGTGGGTCCGGTTCGAACCGGAAAGTCGACCTTTATAAAGAAGTTTATGGAAACACTTGTAATTCCAAACATTGCTGATGATTTTGTTAAGCAAAGAGCAAATGATGAGCTTCCGCAATCGTCTGCCGGTAAAACAATTATGACGACAGAACCGAAATTCATACCGGAGGACGCGGTCGAGTTAAATTTGGATAACTCTTCAAGATTCAAAGTTCGTATGATAGATTGTGTCGGCTACATAGTTCCGAGCAGTGAAGGGTATTTTGAAGATGAAGCACCGCGTATGGTGATGACGCCTTGGAGTGATGAGGAAATACCGTTTAATCTTGCAGCGGAAATCGGCACAAAAAAAGTTATTGATGAACATTCTACAATTGGACTTGTGGTGACGACAGACGGCACCGTTACTCAAATACCGAGAAGTGAGTATTACGAAGCAGAAAAACGCGTTATCGAGGAGCTTACATCACTTAATAAGCCTTTTGTAATACTTTTGAACAGTACAAATCCAAATAGTAAATCTTGTAAAGATTTAGCATGTGAACTTTCAAAAGAATATAACAAGCAGGTTATTCCCGTTAATTGTCTTGAACTTGATGAAAGCAAAATTAAAGATATAATCTCAGGAATTCTTTATGAGTTTCCGGTTACAAGTATCGGTATTGATTTGCCAAATTGGTTCAGAAGTCTTGATGAAAATGATAAAATGCGAACAGCAATAACTTCTTGTGTGCTTGAAAATTCAACACAGGTTACCAATATCCGTTCTGTCAATGATTACATAAATTCTGTTTCCGCAATCGAAGAAATAACAGATGTGAGTATTTCGTCTGTTGATTTATCTTGCGGTAAAGTTAGTGTTAAAGCAAATATAGACAATTCGTATTTTTACGCTATTCTTTCTAATAAATGTGAAATTACAATAAAAAACGAACAGGATTTAATGCGTGAAATATCGATTCTTTCAAAAATTAAAAAGGAATATGCAAGAATAAAGGATGCTCTTAATCAAGTGGAACAAACGGGTTACGGAATTGTTATGCCTACTCTTGATGAACTTTCACTTGAAGACCCTGAAATAATGAAACAGGGAGGTAAATACGGTGTTAGACTTAAAGCCCACGCTCCTTCTATTCATATGATAAAGTGTAATACTTATACCGAGGTCGCTCCTATAGTCGGAAGCGAAAGCCAGAGTGAAGAACTTGTAATGTATTTGCTTAAAGAATTTGAAAACAATCCTTCACAAATTTGGGAAACCAATATTTTCGGCAAATCTCTTCATTCGCTTGTTAACGAAGGACTTAATAATAAACTTTATCGTATGCCGACCGAAGCAAGGGAAAAATTCAGAGAAACAATAGAAAAAGTAATTAACGAAGGTTGTAGCGGCTTGATTTGTATAATATTATAAAAAATTCGGCAGTTATGAGCTGCCGAATTATATTTTAAATATTAAATATAGGACAATAAGTACTTGTAAAATGATGATTATGGGAAATCCCACCATAAAGGATTTGTGTTTTGTCTTGTGCCTGATTATTTTCATTGTTGCGTAACTTCCCACAGAACCGCCCATAAGAGCAATAATCCAGAGCGTTGCTTCGGAAATACGCCATTTGTGATGCTTTGCCTTTTGCTTATCTGCTATATTGACTGTTACGCCTGCAATATTTATAGCTATTAAGTATGCGATTATATAATTATATTTCAAATTTTTTGAGTTCCTTTAAATCGTAATTACCTATAGAAAGTTTTTCACCGTTTTTAAAGTTAACGCCTTTTTGCCTGTCTACGCCATAAATTGCGGCACATTTAGGACATACAAGAAAATAAACATTTTCAAACTTCATAACCGGAAACTGAGAAATCAGTTTTGTGTTTAGATTTGAAAAGACGGAGAAGGTAACCTTGTTCTTGCAATTTGGACATTCAAGCAAAGTTGTTGTTCCTTCTTCATAAATCTTTTTGCTTTTGCCAAGTCTGTATTCCATACAATCACCTCATATGTATATAATACTATATCGGAAGGAAGTCTTCAAGTGAAAAAAACAATTCCGTTAATTTTAGTTATTTGTTTTGTGCTGTCGTCTTGTACAATTCAGCAGGAAAACATAAAATCCGTAACGCAAAAAAATGAATACAGAAAAGCCGTGTGGATTGCTTATTATGAATTATCGGAATTTACCAAAGACAAAAGCAAGTCAGAATTTGAACAGAAAATAAACGCTGAATTTTCAAAAATATCATCTTATGGATTTAATACAGTAACTGTACAGGTGAGACCTTGTGCCGATGCTTTTTATTTATCCAAATATTATCCTACAAGTCTTTATTTTAACGGCAGTCAAGGCAGTGAGATGTCATATGACCCGCTTGAAATAATGTGCACTTTTGCTCAAAAATATAATTTGAATATTGAAGCTTGGATAAATCCTTACAGAGTAAGTCAAAATGACGATTATTCCGAATTGAGTTCTAATAATTTCGCAAGAAGAAATAAAAGTATGACCGAAGTTTATGACGGAAAAATATACTTTAATCCGGCATATAAACAAGTAACAGATTTGATAGTGAAAGGCGTCAAAGAAATTGTTGCCAATTACAGCGTTTCGGCAATACATTTTGATGATTATTTTTATCCGACACAAAGCAAATCGTTTGATAAAAAGGAATTTAAAAAATACACAGGTGATTTGTCACTCGCCGATTGGAGAAGACAGAATGTAACTAATATGGTAAAAAGGGTCTGCGATACAATAAAAGCAGTTAATTCAAGCGTTGAATTCGGTATAAGCCCCGCTTCCGATATAGAAAATGATAAGAATAATCTTTATGCGGATGTTGAAAGTTGGATTGAAAACGGATATATCGATTATATTTGCCCACAGATTTATTTTGGGTTTAAAAATATTTATCAGCCGTTTATGTTTACGGTTAAAAAATGGGTTAAAATCTGCGAAAATACAAATGTTGACTTGTATATAGGACTGCCTCTTTATAAAGCAAACACAAAAGATAAGTACGCAGCCGAAAATGATAAAACTGTAATTAATGAATTTAAAAATAATAACAATATTATTGCTCGTCAAATTACATATATCTCAAAAATTGATAAGATAAAAGGATACTACATCTTTTCGTTTTCACAGCTTAACAGTGAAAATGCAAAAGAGGAAGTATCCAATATGCTTGAAGTTATGCAAAACAGCAGTCAAGATTAGTATCAACGCTCTTAATGGTGACTTCAATTTCTTGACCGATAATATTTTCATCGCTTTTCATTCTGACTGGAATATAGCTTTTCGTATATCCTTGATAAATGTTATTTTCTATGTTGTTTTCAAATAAAACAATTTCCCGTGAACCTATAAGTTTGTTGAAATATTCAAAACGGGTCTTGTTTGTTTCTTCTATCATAATAGCGGCTCTGCGTTCTTTTTCTTGCTTAGGCACATTATCACCTTTGCGAGATGCAACAGTGCCCTGTCGCTCGGAATACGGAAATGTATGCACTTTTTCAAATCCTATTTCTTTAGCGAAAGCGAGGGAAGTGTTAAAGTCGTCTTCGGTTTCATCATTAAAGCCGACCATAATATCTGTTGTTATCGTTGCATTATTAAATGTTTTACGAAGCTTTTGACAAAGACGGCGATATTCATCTGAGTTGTAGTGACGATTCATATCTTTAAGCGTTTTATCACAACCGCTCTGTAGTGAAATATGAAATTGCGGACAAAATTTTTCAAATTGTGCAAGTCCTTCGATAACTTCGTCGGTTATGTGGTCAGGTTCAAGTGACCCCAAGCGAACTCGTTTAATGTTAGAGTCTTCGTTACAAATTCTTACAGCGTTAACTATATTGAAATTTTGACCTTTACCGTAAGAAGATAGGTTAATTCCGACAAGCACAATTTCTTTAATGCCGTTGCTTCCGAGCATTGTTATTTCTTCTTTTAAATCTTCAAGTGACTTACTGCGAACCCGTCCTCTTGACATCGGTATAATACAGTACGAACAAAATCTGTCGCAACCGTCCTCGATTTTTACAAACGCTCTTATTCTTTCACTGAACTGATTGATTGAGCATTTAGAAAATTCATCGCCGCTTTGGTGTTTGTCAATCTTTACGATGCGGTTATGCGTAACATTGAATTGGTTTATCAAGTCAAGAATATCGTCGTTGCTTTTATTTGAAAGGACTATATCCGCCTCGTTGAGAGCTGAAGCCTGTTCGGGAAACGCTTGTGGCATACATCCGGTAAGTATAACAACCGAATTTGGGTGTTGGCGTTTAAATTTACGCACATTTTGTCTTGTCTTTTGGTCTGCCGTTGCAGTAACGGTACAGGAATTAATTATATAATAATCGGCATTTTCGTTATGCGAGACTATTTGCATACCTGCATTTTTAAGGATTTCAGCCATATATTCAGTTTCGTATTGGTTTACTTTGCAACCGAGTGTATAGAATGCAACTCTCATATCTTTTCCTTTTGTTTTTGATTTTAAAATATTATATCAAATGTATTTTGTTTTTACAATAAAAAAGTAGGTGTTGTTATGAAAAAAATAATTGCATTGTTTTTATGCGTTTTGGCTTTTCTCCAAGTTCCGACGGCTGTGTTTGCCAAACCGAAAGATGATAAGATTAATGCAAAAGCAGTTTGCCTAATGTCACTCGACAGCAGAGAGGTACTTTATAAAGAAAATGAATATGAGAAACTTTCACCAGCCTCAGTTACAAAAATAATGTCAATCTTACTTGTTTTAGAAGCGATTGAAAGCGGAAAAATTAAGTTAAGCGACAAGGTTACGGCATCAAAAGATGCTGTTGCAATGGGCGGCTCTCAGATTTGGCTTGAACTCGGTGAAGTTATGACAGTAGAAGAATTGCTCAAGGCAGTTATTATTGCAAGTGCTAATGACGCGTGTACTGCGTTGGGGGAATATGTTGCAGGTTCTAATGTCGCTTTTGTAAAAATGATGAACGATAAGGTTAAATCTCTGGGATTGAAACATACAAATTTCGAAAATTGTACGGGACTTGACGACACGGTTAAAAATCATTATTCATGTGCGTATGATTTGGCGGTTATTTCGTGTGAAGTTATGAAGCACCCGCTTGTTAAAAAATATTCCACCGTATGGCTCGACAGTTTAAGAAACGGAAAAACCGAACTTAATAACACAAATAAGCTTGTAAAGTCATATAACGGCATTACCGGACTGAAGACCGGCACGACATCAAATGCAGGGTTTTGCGTCAGTGCAACAGCAAGCCGTAACGGGTTAAACCTTGTTGCCGTAGTACTCGGCTCGGATACAAGTGAGCACCGATTTGATACTGCGGCTTATTTGCTCGATACCGGTTTTGCAAATTACTCTTGTGTAAATGCAAAAATAAACAGTAAAAAAATTAAATCCGTTAAGGTGAAAAACGGAAAGGAAAAATCAATAAAACCTTATTATGACAGCAATTTAAAACTCATTTTGCCTAAGGGAAACGAAAATATTTCTTATAAATATAATATAAAAAAGGAAGTTAATGCTCCGGTCAAAAAAGGTGACAAGCTTGGAACTGTTGATATTGTTTCAAACGGAAAAAAGGTAAAATCCGTGATTTTGTATGCCGATAAGGACATTGATACCGTTGATTTTAAATACATATTTTTAAATATTTTTAAACATATTTAGAAAAATTCGTTTTTTTATTGCATTTTATTTCAATATGTAGT
>CAVBQD010000038.1:0-15130 GCA_963597385.1 bacterium
AAATGCCCTTTTGCGTCAACAACTTCCGTTTTGGAAGCCGAACAACGGGAACACACATATGACTTTGAACCGGCTGTTGTACAAGTAGCGTCAACGGCAGAATCTTTTTGTTCAACATAATCGTGGCCGAGAGCGTCTACAACATCGTCACGCTTAGTAGCACCGCATACGGAGCAAGTATAATTTGTTTGACCTTTGGTTGTACAGGTAGGTTCAACCGTACTTGTAGCCTCCCAAGTATGACCTCCCTTTGACGGAAGAGTGACAGTTCTTGTTTCGTCGCAAATGTCGCACTTGTCACGCTGTAAGCCGTCAGTCGTGCAAGTTGAAGCAACAACTACGGTAGATGTATACTGACCGTCAACCCACGCAGAATGAGTGGTTTCGGTTGTCTGCTGACCGCAAACCGAGCAAGCGTAAGTTTTATAAATATGTCCGTCGGTTTCTGTTTTATCTTCTGTTTTAATAGGATTTTCGGTATCGATTGTGTGACCGGTTTTTTCTATCGTTTCGGTTACATCCTGATCGCAAACGGAGCAATGTCCGGTTTTTGTACCCTCTTCAATGCAGGTAGGTTCTTTTGTTACAGTCCAAGTTTCAACCGTATGACCGGTTTTTTGAACAACATTTCTTTGTGTTGCACTGCAACCCTCAACGGTGCAGGTATACTTTTCCCAGCCCGATTGTGTACATGAGGCGTTGCAACTGTAATCATAATAGCCTTCAACCCAAACATACTTTTTGTTGAGCGTTCCGCTGTCCTCTGTTTCAACATGAGTGAGAACAACATTTTCGTATCCGCAGGTTTTACACTTTTCGTACTGACGAAGATGTCCGTCAACGGCGGTATCGTCGGAAGTGGAAGTCACCTCATAATCGTGACCGGTTGCGGAGATAACGGTATCGGGAACGATAACCGTATCGCAATCGTCGCAATACATTTCCTGCAATCCGTCCTCTGTACAGGTTGCGGCTTTGATAACATTAATGTGTGTATTTTCGTGCTTACAGCTGTCAAGTGCAACGAAAGTGTAGCCGTTGTCATTTGCATAGGTTTCGGCAGTTGAACCTGTATAGCCGTGAACATTGAACTCCTGAGTTGATGTAAGCTTTGTGTTATTAAACGCAAGAGCTGTTATGGAACATTTTCTGTTATAAATATACGCGTCATAAAGGTGGAAACAATCGGCAAACGCACGCTCATCAATCGATATAATTTGCTCAGGTAAGGAAACTTCCGTGAGTCTTGTGCCGTAAAACGCCCACTTACCGATAGTATCAATACTTGGTCCCCAATTAATGGTGGCAAGATTTGAACAATTATAAAAACATTCTGTGGAAAGTTCGGTTGTGCCGCTGCCGAAAGTAACCTCGCTGATGCCCGTACAACCGACAAATGCACCTGCACCGAATGTAGTAAGGCTGTCAGGGAATGTTACTTTTTTAAGCGAAATACATCCGCGGAATGCGGCTGTGCCTATTGACTGCAAACCGTCCGGGAAATTAATATCGGTGAGCGAAACGCAATCACGAAACGCACCGTAAGAGCCGCCGTTATTACCAAGATATCCACCTGTAACACCGTAACCTTTTATCTCTTTAACCGTTGACGGAAGCGATACGGAAGTAAGATTTGCACATTTATAAAAAGCATATTGACCTATATTAGTAACGCCCTCATTAACGACAACTTTTTTAATATCGTCTTTAAAATTAGACCACGGTGGTTGTTTGCTAAGAAGCGAAGTGTCACCAAAATCATACATATCACCTTTTCCGGAAACAGTAAGTAAACCTGTCGAAGTATCAAAAGTATATGTTAATGAAGCTCCGGGATTAGTTTCTATTTTAGCGTCAACTATCATTACCGACATAAATGTTGTGAAACAAAGCACAACGCTGAGTATCAGCGACAAGTACCTCTTCCCTGTTTTTTTCATATATATCACCAAACTTTATTACAAAATTACTCATAATCATTTTATCACAGTTCTTATAAAGATTGTAGGGATAATTTTTAACAAAAAAAGACTATCCGCTTTGTGCAGATAGCCTAAAATGTGTTGTGCTTTATTTCCACGGATATTTCTTTTGAAGTGCTACAAACTCGTCATAGTCCTTTGCAAAATGAAATTCCTGCTGCAAATCGGAGAAAAAATACAGGTAGTCGGTTTTCGGATAATTAACAACGGCGTCGATTATATCCGTGCCGCTGTTTGAAATAGGTCCGGCAGGAAGTCCCGAGCAACGGTAGGTGTAATAAGCGTCGTAAACTTCTTGTGAAAATCCGTACTCATCACGCAAATCACGGGCGTAATAGTATGTTACATCGGACTGAAGTTTTGAGCCTTTTTTCAGCCTGTTCATAAAGACGGAAGCGATGTTCTTTGCCGAGCTTTGACCGAGTGCTTCTTCCTGAACGACGGATGCAAGAGTAATAAGTTCGTACATAGTCATATCGTTATTTTTGCAGAACTGTTCCATATCGTCGGTAATGCGATAATCGAAAGCTTCAAGCATTTGAGAAGCGATGTCTTTAGCCTCGCTGTTCATTGCAAAATCATAGGTTGCCGGGAACAAAAAGCCCTCCAATTTATACGCAATTAAATCCGAATCGGGCACGGTTTCTAAGAAATCGTAATCAAATCCGTCGGTTGACTTGCAGACCTCAAGAAAATTGGCAGCCTTGCAAATTCCGTTTTCTTCCAAAATATCGGCAATCTGCATTGCGTTTGTACCCTCCGGAATGCAAACCTTTACGGATTTATGCGACACATCGGGATTTTGAAGTTTTGCGGCAATTTCCTCATAGCTCATTGAAGCGGTCATATTATACTCACCGTTGATATATTCAAAATCGGGATAGTGCTTGCTCATCCAATTTGTCCACACAACATCGGAGCAAACGATTTTGTTGTTGGCGAGTTTTTGACCGACCTCATACTCAAAATCCTTCTTTTCAATAACAAGAGTATAAGTGTCCTCAGATTGATTTTTGCCCAAAATATCGTTGTTTATCTGCGTGTAAAAATACAGAGTGACAACGCCCGCAACAATTACAAGCAGTATAATAAACAATATCAGCGGCAGTTTTGACTTTTTTTGTTTTGGCATTTTATTCCTCCGGGTAAAGATTTGTTTCATTACATCAAAAGTGTTTTTTAACGATATAAGCTGTTGAGAAAGGTTCTGAATTTTGTTTTCTTGCGAACTTTGCTGTACGATGGTACCGCTTGTGAGCAAAAAACAAAAAACGCCAAAAGTGTTACAAACTCGATGTTTGTGACACTTTTACAATTCCTCCGTCAACACTTCGTGTTGACGCCTCACTTTACACAAGGGAGGCGGTAAACGGTTAGCTTATTTTTATCGGCGTGTTTCAGGGCCTTTATCAGCAGTCTTATTGATATTTTTCAGCCTGTAGGTTAAACATATACGCATATGTTCCGCCTCGGTTCATCAATTCTTCATGACTTCCCTGCTCGATAATTTCGCCGTTTTCCATAACATAAATTTTATCCGCATTTACGGTGGTGGACAACCTATGAGAAATGAAAATCACGGTTTTGTCATCCGACGCCTCAATCATAGCCTGATTAAGATTGTGCTCGGCAACCGGGTCAAGATTTGCCGACGGCTCATCAAGTATTGCATAAGGACAATTTTTGTAAAATGTTCTTGCAACGGCAACCTTTTGACTTTCACCGCCCGACAACAGAGCTCCGCTGTCGTCAAACTCACGGAGAAGCTCCGTTTCGGTTGAATTTTTCAATTTCTTATCAAAGTCGCTGTGCGACAATGAGGACAAAACCCTGCCCTTGTCGTAATCAACATCGAGTGCAACATTTTCGCCGAGAGAAGCGGAGAAAATCTGAAAGTCCTGAAAGACAGCAGAAAATCTGTCTTTGTGCGACTGAACATTCACAGAACGAACATCCTCGCCGTCAATCAAAATTTGACCTTCTGTTACATCATACAATCGAAGCAGTAGGTTTGTCAAGGTTGTTTTTCCCGCACCGTTGTATCCGACAAGGGCAATTTTCTCTTTCGGATGAACAGTCAGATTAATATTTTTAAGGGTCGGTTTGTCGTTACCCGGATATGTGAACGACACATTTTTGAGTTCAATCGTTTTAGGCTCGCCGCAAGTTGCAACATCAGCTCCGTCTTTGATTTTATGCTCGGCTTTGAGGAAGCCTCTGAATTTTTCAATAATTTTTGCACGCTCCTCAAACCTTGCAACCGCCCAAACGGTAAGAAAATTTACGCTCATGGCGATTGAATACGCACCGTTGAAAGTTGCCACAAAATCACCTGCCGACACGCTTTTTTTGACCATAACAAGATAACCGAGATACAGCGGAAGAGCAAGCATAGAGCCGATAACCTGCACGCCTATTTCCTGCACGCAATAAAGGCGTGAAATCTTTGTCCAATACTTATCCTGATTTTTGATAACATCATCGGCGGCATCGTTGTAGCGGTCGATAAGAAGCGGATGAATGTTGTTCATTCTGACCTCTTTGGCATAATCCTGCAAGTAGAAAATACGCTGAAAATAGTCACTTCTGCGGTGATATTTTGTGTTTTCAATCTGTCGCTGAGTTTGAAGATTGCCGATAACCTTTGACAACGGCATAAATGTTGCAATAGGCAAAAGCACAATCACCAAACACCAAGGGTCGATGGTGAAAAGCACGCCCGATATTGCAATGAGCGACACGGCGTGCCCGAAATAATTGCGAACAAGCCCCAAAAGATTTTGAATATTATCGCTTGAAGATTCGATAGTCAAAATAAAACTGTTGTAAAATTCCGGATTGTCATACGATTCAAGGTCAAGAGATTTTGCCTTTTCATATAATCCTTTATTAAGTGCATAGTAGCACTTTTCCTTTTCGACATTCCACATAAATTCACGGAAAACCCATGAAAGCACACGACTTAAAATAATGACAAGAGCTATAACTCCGATTGCCCCAAATATGCGATACAGCCTTTCGCCCGAGGTCATAACATCAATAATGTACTTTACACCGATAACACCGATAAGACTGTTGGGCACATTTGCAAGAACTCCCCACATAAGCTCACCGATAACAAGAAGCGGTGACGACTTGAACATCAGCTTGATGAAAAACAGCAAGTTTGACAAAAGCGAATGTTCCGTTTTTTCTTTTTTCTTATTCATTTTCACTCGCCTCCTTGCTGTAATTTGAAGCCTGAAGCGTAAACATCTCACTGTATTTACCACCCTTTGCCATAAGGTCGGTATGTGTTCCGCTTTCAATAATATTACCCATATCAAGCACAATAATTCTGTCTGCCATAGCGGCACTTGAAAGCCTGTGAGAAATATACACAACGGTTTTGTCCTTTGTTACACGGGTCAAATTGTCGTACATTTCACTTTCTGCAATAGGGTCGAGAGCAGAGCTCGGTTCATCAAGAACGGCAACATCAAAATCACGGGCAAAAAGCCTTGCCGTTGACACCTTTTGATTTTCACCGCCCGAAAGTCCTGCACCGTTTTCGTCAAATTCACGGGTGAGAACTGTGTCGCCGCCGTTTGCAAATGTACTGATTTTCTTCCACGCACCACTGTTTTTAAGAGCGTTTTCGGCAAAAGCTCTGTCTTCATCCGTACAAGGGCGGCACATTACATTTTCAAACACAGAAACGGCAAAATTCTTATAATCCTGAAACACCGTTGCAAAAACATTTCTGTAAGGTTCAAGTTCATATTCCCTGATGTTTACGCCGTTATACAAAATCTCACCGTCGGTTGCGTCATAAAATCGAAGCATCAATTTTAAAAGTGTGGACTTGCCTGCACCGTTGATACCGACAACGGCAAGCGTTTCGCCTTTTGTAAGCTTAAAGCTGATATTTTGAAGCGAATATTTGTCTGCACTCGGATATTTGAAGCTGACATTTTTGAATTCAATACTTTCAAACGGTCCGGGTTTCTTTGTACCCGAAATAACGACAGGCTCGTATTCAAAGAAATCACGCAGATTTTGAAAATACAAAGCCATTTGGTTCATTTCGTCAAAGCACTGTGTAATATCAAGGGTTACATCACGCACGGAATTTATTGACGACAGCACAACGCTGAAGCCCGAAACGGTCAAATTGCCCTTGACAACGAACTCATATCCGGCATAAAGATAACTGCCAATAATAGGAATAAACTCTTCAAAAAGCGAGCTTACCATACTGTAAAGGAACAGACCGACGCCGTATTTTTTAAGAATTTTAATATTGGAATCAATCGCCGCTTCAAACCTTTTCATCAGCACGGCGAATATGTTTGATGTACGAATATCCTTTGAATATTCACGCAGAAAAACTGTGCGTTGAACATAGGCTTTGATACGGTTGTTCGTTGTCATTTCCATATCCCGCTTATAAACATATTTGCTCTTTGCCGTTTCGATAACAAACACCAAAAACACGGGTACAAGGAACAAAAGATACACGGGATTAATTGCCGAAATCGTTGCAAACACGCAGATTACGGATGTAATTTCGGCTATGATGCTTGCCAAATCATAGCAAACAATATCAAAATATCCCGATGTCAAAACAAGGGTTGCACGCTGATATTTGTCGTAAAACGCAGGGTCCTCATAGCAGGCAACATCAAGCGACTGTGCCTTGTCAAACACCTTGTTATTGAGCACCTTTAGTATATTTTTTGTTGCCCGTTTTTCCAATTTCATACCCCAAAAGCTGACAACCTTGCACAAAACCGACACGGCGGCAAAAGCCAAAAGTGCACGCACATAAGTAGTAAAATCACGATTACCGGTGATAATCTCAAGCAGGATTTTAAGGAACAAAACATTTCTGATAAAGAACGAAAATACGCAGAACATTCCCTCTTGCATGAGATAGCCGATGAGCAGTTTTTTATCGGCTTGCCAACACAGTTTTATGGCATAGATAACATTTTTAACCACAGGAACATTTTGCTGTTCCTTGTCAATCTGAATAAATCTCATTTTTTCTCCTCTCCAAACAAAAAAATACCGTCGGAAAACCGACGGCGTAATTTCATAATATCATTGATACAAAATTAATTTACGGCTCCGAAAAGCCTCTGCAAGCGGACGGACCGAAACAAAGGACATATTTTGATTTGGCATAATAATAGGGTCTTGAATAATATCTCATTTTCATTCTGTCCGCTTCCTTTCGTAAATTAATGTAAATATTTGACAGTCAAATTGTTATCACTATAACACATTAAAACATTCGTGTCAAGAAAATCTCAACTGTTTTATTCTATTTTCTTAATTAAAATCATCGTTTATATCATCAGCCCAATCGGAACGCACAGGTTGAGCCATACGAACATTTTCGCAAAGATTGCTTGCCGCATCATAAACAAGTTTGGTAAAGTTTTTAATCAATCAAAAAACCGCCCTATCGAAACGATAAGGCAGTTTTTACATCAAGCGGCAGTAGTTGAAGAACCGGAGGAGTTTGAGCCGCTTTGACTGTTTTGATTGTCGGAACTGTCCTGACTTTGGTCGTTGCTGTTTGAGCTGTCGCCGCCCTGACCGCTTGGCATCTCAGGAGGCTGACCGTTTTGTCCGCTGCCGCTTTGACTGTCCGAACTTGATTGGCTCATTGACGGCGGATTGCCCTGACTGCTGTTTCCTGTAAGCTTTGTGTAAGCAACCATACTTCCCGTTGCAATAATTGCACCGAGCAATAAACCTACGATAAAAGTAATAATTTGTTTTTTCATGATAATGTTCCTTTCGTAATAAAAAATTATTCATATCTTAATGCTTCGATAGGGTCAAGCTTTGCCGCCTTATTTGCGGGAGCATAGCCAAACACAATACCGACAAGCATTGAAAATGCTACCGAACCTAAAACCGCAACAACCGACGGTTTGGCTGAAAATCCTATAATTTTACTGATTATACTGCCCATACCTATACCCAAAGCCGTACCGATAAGTCCGCCCACAAGGCAAATGACAACCGACTCGGTGATGAATTGCAATCTGATTGAGTTAGGAGGAGCACCGAGGGCTTTGCGTGTGCCGATTTCCTTTGTTCTTTCGGTAATGGATACAAGCATAATATTCATAACGCCTATACCGCCTACAAGAAGGCTAATTGCGGCAATAGCACCTATTGCAACAGATACGGCGGATATAATTTGAGTAACGGCGGAGAGCATAGATTCAAGCGAAGTTGCCTCAACCGTGTAAACATCATTGTTTGTGTAATAAGAAGCAAAGAAGTCGCCTGTCGTGTTTAAAAATGTTGAGGTGTCGGCAGTATCGGAAGTGACAACCGTAATTGATTCGTATCCGTTTGATGAGCCTGTAAACTTTTTTGAAGTTTGCATAGGTATGTAAACAGATGTGGTTTCGGTGCTGTCGGACGAAGTATCCGACGATGTTGTTTCGCTTTCGTATTCATAAACGCCCTGAATGTAAAATGCATAGACCTGATTGTTTATTGTGATATATATTTTTTGACCGATTGCATTTTGAGGCGTTACGCTGAGAGTGTTTTCTACAAAATAATCCGAGACAACGCATACAAATCTTGATGCATCCTTTTCGTTATCGGTAAATCTGCCGTATAAAATATTTATATCTTCTGCCTTGTCGTATTCGTCATTTGTACCGATAATCGACACACTGCTTGTTGATGATGAATCGCTTTGTGAAGTCACTGTGCCGTCGCCGACCGAATTTGTAAGTTCAACATACTTTACATCGTCGCCGAATGCGTTTTGATATTCACTTATCATTTCCTCTGTAATCAAATCACTTTCACTCGGCGTTTGACGGGCAAAACTTTTAACGCTGACATTACTGTTACTGTCATCGGAAGATTTTTGAGTAAGCGAAACTGTAATATTTGTTGCACCGACAGATGACATACTGTTGTTGATTGAACCGGAAAGTGAAGAACCTACCGTACTTATTGCAATAACCGAACCGATGCCGATAATAATACCGAGCATGGTGAGTACGGCACGAAGTTTATTGGTTTTAAGCGACTCAAAAGCAAGCAAAATATTATCAAAGAATGCCATTTTGAGCCACGCCCCTTTCTTCGTTTATAATTCTTCCGTCAACAAGAGTTAAAATTCTGTCGCACTCCTTTGCCAGATCGGGATTATGGGTGATGAGCACAATTGTTTTATTGCTGTTTTTGTGAAGTGAATGGAATATATCCATTACAGTTCGGCTTGTTTTTGAATCAAGAGCACCCGTAGGCTCATCGGCAAGAATAATCGACGGATTATTTGCAAGGGCACGGGAAATCGAAACCCTTTGCTTTTGACCGCCCGACAACTCATTCGGTTTATGTTTCATTCTGTCCGACATACCGACTTCGGCAAGGAGTTTTTCGGCTCTTTGCCGCCGTTCTTTTTTAGCAACGCCGGCATAAAGCATAGGTAGTTCCACATTTTTGATTGCATTTTGCCTGCCGATAAGATTGAATGTTTGAAACACAAAGCCGACTTTTTTATTTCTGATTTGGGCAAGTTCAAAATCGTCGGCAGTTGAAACATCAATTCCGTCAAGAAAATATGTTCCGTTCGTAGGGCGGTCAAGCACTCCGATAATATTCATCAGCGTTGATTTACCGCTTCCCGACTCTCCTACTATTGCCACAAATTCGCCCTCGTATACAGTTAAATCTATACCGTGCAAAACCTCAAGTTCATTTGGCTTGCCGACAAAAAAGCTTTTTGTAAGAGAGGATATTTTAATGATTTCTTTTTTATTGTCCATTTGAGCCTCCCGGAGGATTGCCCGACGGTGCTCCGCCGCCGGATGAGCCGGAATTACCGCCACCGCCGCTCGGAGGTGACATATCGCTGTTTCCGCCCGGTCCGTCACCGCCACCGCCGCCTTGTTTATTTGAACCGAACAGAGAGGAGAATATCGATGAAGAATCGCTCGACTTCTTTTCTCCGCTTTCTATGCCTTGAGTAAGGTCGGAAGATGAACGGATAATATCGCCGTCGGCAAGACTGTCTGACGAAATTTCTACATAATAATCATTGCTTTCGCCCTTGGTAATATATACCTTTTCAAATTGCATATCGGTTCCCTCTCCCGAAGTTTTACGATACACATAATCGCCGCTGTCATCACTGCCTACGGCATCAATCGGGACTTGATAAACACCGTCTTTTGTGCTGACCAAAAGCTGAACGGTTGCATTCATTCCGACTTTCAAATCATCGGTTTGACTGTCAACGGTTACTTCCGCACCGAACGAACCGCTGTCGCTTGCCGTCGGGTCAATTTGAGTAAGCGTTCCGTTGAGCGTTTCATCGGAAGCGTCGCTTGTTATATAACAAGACATACCCACAGTTGCATTATTGATATAAGCCTCTTCAATAGTTATTGAAACCTTGAGCTTATCGAGATTTGATATAGTTGCGAGTGCGTTGCCGTTTTGTGCCGACGAACCGACTGTTGCGTTAAGTGCAGTTACCGTACCGCTTTGACCTGCTGTCAAGGTGCATTTGGCAAGCTCTGTTTTGAGTTCCTCAAGAGTATCGCTCGACGAAGCGTTTTCGAGTTCTGTTTTTGCCTGAGAAAGACTTGATTTCAGTTGAGACAAATTACTTTTGAGCTGTTGAACATTCTGCTTTGCCGATTTGTAAGTATTCTTTGCCGAAGTATAACTTGAATATACGGACGAATAATTGCAATTTTGCTTTGCAGTTTGCAAGGACGAAAGTTTTTGAGAAGCTTTTAAAAGCGTATTTGAACCGCTCGGCACCGAAAGCGTTTTACCTACAAGCGATTTCACCGTTGAAACAACCTCATTACAAACCGTACTTGCGGTTTGACTTACGCTCACTCCGCTTGACGAATTGCCTTGTTTTGAATCGGAATTTGACGATTCTTCTACCGAATATGTTCCGACAGAACAACCGCCGAGATAATTCTGCGTTGCCGTCATATAACTTTGTGCAGCCGAAACAAGACTTGACGAACTTATTGAACCTTTTTTATACGACGATACCGCTTTTAAATATGCACTCTGGGTTTTCACATATTCAACTCCCGCTTTTTCATAATTTGAATATGCCTTGTCGTAAGACGACTGATAAGAAGACACGGCGGATTTGACATTTTGGTATTTGGCTTTTGCACTGTTGTACGCTGTTTTTGTACTCGACAAAGTTTGTTTTGCCGATAAAAATTCACTTTTCGCCTTCTTGTAATTTGACAAAGCAGTTGAATATGAGCTTTGTGCCTGAGTTTTTGACGACGAAAGATTGCTTTCCTCCCGTTCTATCTGTTCGGTAAGCTGTGAAGTGTCAAGCGTTGCTATAACATCGCCTTTTTTGACTTTGTCACCCACCGACACATTAATTGTTTTAACCGCATAATTAAGGTCGGTGGTGACATTTGATGTTTTGGCACTTTTAACCGTCCCCGTTGACGAAAAGCTGTCGTCAAATGTGCCCTTTGATAAAGTTGTTGTTCTGATATAAGAATAAGTTGAGGTGGAGTTTTTATTATTCATTATAACTATTCCCGCAACGATGCAAAGAATTAATATAATGCTTATTACACTCAAAATTATCTTTTTCTTTTTTGATAACTTTGGCTTTACTTTTTTGTTCATGGCCTTGTATCCTTTCCTTTGATACCTAAAGAATACAGGGCAAATTTGATATTTTTGTGATAAAATGTGATAAAATGCAAATTTTATAAAAAATGAAAAAGACGGTCTCACGATTTTTGCGAGACCGTCCGGTATTCGTTATTTTGGTATTGTAAATGTAAAAATAACACCTGTCGGGGTGTTTTCAACACCTACCGTACCCTTGTGCTTTTCTATAATAGTTTTAACTATATATAAACCAAGCCCAACATTATTATTGCTTCGTGTTCTTGCTTTGTCCGATTTGAAAAACGGCGTCCAAATATCATCAATCATATTGCTGTCGATGTTTTCACCCTCGTTAAATACGCTGAGCACAGCTGAATTTTCCGACGATGTCAACGACACATTAATTTTACCGCCGCTCTTTGTATGCGTTGCGGCATTTGAAATATAATTTCCGAGTGCCTGACCCAAATATTTTGCGTCACCGAGCACCTCAATATTGTCCTCAATTTCAAATGACAAATCGCATTCGTCGTAAGCATTTTTGAATTTTGCCGCGACCTCACGGGTGAGTTGCGACATATCAATTTTCTCAAACTGCATTTTTGAAAGTCCGCTTTCAATAGATGAAATATCAAGCATACTTACAACCATATCGTTAAGGTTTTGCGTTTCTTCGATAATAACATCGCAATAGTATTCTTTATCAACACCGTCAATGTTATTTTTCAGGTTTTCACAATAAATCTGGAGAAGTCCGAGCGGTGTTTTCATCTCGTGTGAAACATTGGCAATAAACTGCCGACGCATATTTTCAATCTTGTTTTTATAATCAATATCCTTTTTCAATTCTTCGTTAGCTACGGTTAAATCGTCAATGGAGTTTTTGAGGTTTACGGACATTTTATTTATACTTTTTGCAAGGCTTGCAAGTTCCGCAGTTGAAACATTTTCGTCGGCAAGAACAGAAAAATCAAGGTCTGCAAGACTTTGGGCAACCTTTTCAACCGAAGTAATCGGTTTGGCAAGGCTTTTTGAAAACGCAAACGCAAACCCGATGCCTATCAAAAGAACCAAAAGCGACACGACTGAATTTGCCTTTGTATAAAGTGAAACGCTTGCGTCAATGGATTCCATAGGCACGCTCATAACAGCGTACAGTGTTGTGCCGTCATATGTAAACTTACCTTTTAGTACAAGTTCGGAATCCTTATCGGTTCTGTTCACCGTTTCAACTTGCGGCGTATCCGTAAAATCACTTACATTAATACTGTCATCTTTCTTGTCGTCTTTGATTTCCGGCTTATTTTCATCATTTTTATCCGGCGGAGGCGACTGCTCTTTAGGAACATCAAATTCCTGCCTGCTTGAAAAGCCTGAGGTATAAATTACTTCATCACTGTTTGACAAGACAACTTTTATACCGTGTTCATTTTGAATTTCATCAATCATATCCGACACATCGTCAATATCGCCGTTATAATTATTTTTCAGCTGATAAAACGATTTTTCAATAACATTTGTTTTTGTATAAGACACAAAAGGTTTTAGCAAAAACAGATTAAAAACAAGTTGAAAAACAATAACGATAACAATCAGCAAGCTGAAATATAAAATTGTTTTGTTGCGAATAGAAATTTTCTTTTTCATACTAACTATGCCTCAAACTGATAGCCTATGCAATGAACCGTTTTAATATATTCCCCCGCTTCACCGAGTTTCATACGAAGTTGTTTAATATGGGTATCGACCGTGCGGGCAGAACCTTCGTAATCAAATCCCCATACATTATTAAGAAGCTGTTCACGGGTGAAAATAATTGATTTATTTGTAATCAAAAAGAAGAGCAAATCGTACTCTCGACGAGTGAGTTCAATTTCATTTTTGTCAACAAAGGCACGGCGATTGCTTGAATCGACGCTCAGCTTACCAACGGTTATTTTGCTTTGAACATCCTTGCCCACACGCCTCAAAACCGTTTCCACTCTTGCAAGCAAAACGAGAGGAGAAAACGGTTTGCTGACATAATCGTCCGCACCGTAAGAAAAACCTTTGAGCTGGTCATATTCTTCTCCCCGTGCGGTGAGCATAATTATCGGCACAAGCGATTGAGTGGCACGAATCTCGCGAACAACCTCAAATCCGTCAAGCTTCGGCATCATCACATCAAGCAAAAGTAAATCAACTTCTGTACTATGCTCAAGATATTTATCCAGAGCCTCCTCACCGTCGTATGCACAAATCACCCTATAACCCTTTGCCGTAAACAAATCGGTAAGTGCCCTAACCATTTTCTGCTCATCATCGGCAATCAATATACAATGCTTTTTTTCAAACATAATGTCACATCCTTTTTGCCATAATAAATCGAAAATGTGATGTTTTTGTGAAGTAAAAAACTAATTTGTAATATATTTTTATTATAATACACAAAAATATTGCAGTCAAACAAAACCTCGATTGCAAAAATTAAAGGTTTGAGGTCACATATTGACTTTTTATATTTTTTATTGTATGCTGAATTTCTAACAATAATATATAAATTATAGGTGTAAAAAGCCGAATAAGTTCGTTTGGCGAATGGTCACAACAAGGAGAAAGAATATGAAAGAAAAGAAAACTTTTTTACAAATCGTATGCTTTGCCGCATTTATGATGATATTCATATGT
Source organism: bacterium (assembly GCA_963597385.1). Lineage (GTDB taxonomy): Bacteria > Bacillota > Clostridia > Oscillospirales > Acutalibacteraceae > Eubacterium_R. The sequence continues at coordinate 14,292 of CAVBQD010000038.1, forward strand.
GTCGGAGCTTTTCAAGCATACGCCTGCACAGCGGTATATGTAGGTTCAAAAGCCAGCGACGACGGTACGGTAATTATGGCAAAATCAAACGACTATCAGGATGTTTGGGCGAACTATGTAACGATTACCGAACGCGTTGAAAACAAGCCCGGAAGAACAATGCCGGTTGATAACGACAAGACGGTGTTTGCAACGCTTCCCGACACGACTTATCGCTACACCTCCACTCCGTGGATGGAAAGTGCAACAGCAGCCAACGGTCTCGGAAGTGATGCGACTGTATGCACAAACGAATACGGGGTATCAATGATAATGTCCATCACCTCGTTTTCAAACTCTGCCGCACTTGAAGCCGATCCTCTTGTAGAGCACGGTCTGTCAGAATTCACCGCGGTAGACCTTGTAACCTGCCAAAGTGCCACTGCAAGAGAGGGCGTTGAAGTTCTTTTGTCTCTCATTGACACTTACGGCAGCAGTGAGGTTAACATTGCTATCATTGCCGACCAAAAAGAGGCATGGTATGTTGAAATGTATAACGGTCACCAATATGCGGCAGTAAAACTCCCCGACGACAAAGTATGTGCTTTCGGAAACGAATTTTCCCTTGAATATGTATCCGATTATTCCGACTGCATACTTTCCAAAAATCTTGAAAGCCTTGCAAAAAGCAAAGGCTTTGCAGTTTACGGTAAAAGCAATGAACTTAATCTTCTTAGTACTTACTCCGGAGCGGAAGTAGTAACGAACTATTCTCATATGAGAACTTGGATAGCTCATCAGCTTATGGCTCCTACCGCCTACGGCAATTACGACAAGAATGCATTGTATCCGTTGTGTTT
>CAVBQD010000039.1:0-15044 GCA_963597385.1 bacterium
ACATTAATCTATCACCTCTGATAAAGGCACTGTTTTTATATCATTTTCGGCAAACGCTTTATTAAGTGCACGCACAAAATCAAGTGCCTTTTCACCGTCACCGTGAACACAAACGCTGTGTGCCTCAATAGGCACTTCCTCGCCTGTATAGGCAGTAACCTTACCTTCTTTTATCATACGGACAACTCGGGATATAGCCTCGTTTTCATCTGTAATCATCGAGCCTTCGAGAGTTCTTTTGCGTAAAGTGCCGTCGGCTTCATACGCTCTGTCTGCAAAGACCTCACTTGCATATTTTATTCCGACCGTCTTAGCCGCTTCAATCATTTTTGAACCGGAAAGTGCAAGCAAAATAAGCGACGGGTCAAAATCCTTAATCGCATTTGCAATGGCAAGAGCCGACTCGATATCCTTAGCCGCCTTGTTGTACATTGCACCGTGAGGCTTAACATGTTGCATTTTCACGCCGTTCAGCTTTGAAAAAGCCGCAAGTGCACCAAGCTGACAAACGGTGATATTATACACCTCGTCGGGTGTAAGTTCCATATCGGTTCTGCCGAAATTTTCTTTATCAAGATATCCGGGATGGGCACCAAACGACACAGAATTTGCCTTGCAAAGTTTAACGGTACTATTCATAATATTGCTGTCGCCCGCGTGAAATCCGCAAGCGATATTTGCCGATGTAATCAACGGTATAATCTGCGAATCAAAAGCTGCACCCTCGCCCAAATCCGAATTTAAATCTACAAAATACATTTACAAGCTCCTTTGTAAACTTTAATATATTAAATAAAGTCAAACTAATACTTTAAAGCAACATTTTTTACATCTGTTATGAACATATGCCCCGGAGCGTGAGTTATCGCAATCGGAGGCTTTGTTTGCATAACAACATTTTGAGGAGTAACTCCGCACGGCCAAAAAACAGGAACCTCGCCGTCGTTAACTGTTACACTGTCGCCGTAGTCGGGCTTGCTTATATCCGAAATGCCTATCGCTTCGGGATTGCCGATTTGAATAGGTGCACCGTGAACCTTTGGCATTGCGGCAGTAACTTCAACCGCCTTAACAACTAACTCGTTTGGTATCGGTCGCATTGAAACAACCATATTTCCGTGAAACGCACCTGCCGGAGTAAGTGTGATATTTGTATTGAACATCGGCACATTTACGCCCTCTTCAATATGACGGACAGGAACATCCGCTTCAAGCATCTCACTCTCGAAACTAAAACTGCAACCGATAAGGAAATATACAAAATCGTCTTGCCAATAATCGGAAATATCCGTTACTTCTTTTTCAAGAACGCCGTTTTTCCAAATTCTGTACTTAGGGAAATCGGTACACACATCGCCCTCGCTTGCCATAGCCTTAAACTCTTTTGAGCCGACATCTCCGACCTCTAAAATCGGGCAAGGCTTTGGGTTACGCATACAAAAAAGAAGAAAGTCAAAAGCATAATCCTTTGGCAAAATGCAAAGATTTGCCTGTGCATAACCCGAGCACATTCCGGAAGTTTGAAAATCTATTTTGCCCGCACGGATAAGCTTTTTTACCTCCTGCGGATGCATTGCTGAATAATCCATATTTTCACCTAAAACATATATAAATTGTCAAAAAATCGTTTTTGCTTTTTTGCAAGTCGTTCCGCTTCTTTAACGGTAACGCTTTCAAATTTTACGCTGTCACCTGCACAAAGCTGAGCGGCACGTGCCAAATCGACGCTTATGACTGTTGCGATTTTTGCATATCCGCCTGTGGTTTGATGGTCAGCCATAAGAATAATCGGTTCGCCGGAATTGGGAATTTGAATTGAGCCGAAAACTATTCCGTCAGATATAATATCCATACCGTTTTTCGATTTAAGTGCTTCGCCCGAAAGCCTGATTCCCATTCTGTCCGACTGTGCCGTCACCTCGTATTTTTGCGACAGGAACAGTTTTACATCATCATCTATAAACATATCCGCCTGCGGACCCAAAACTACTCGAAGAACAGCGTTTTTATCATATTGATTTTCGGGTATTTCCCACTTTTCAATATTTTCCAACGAAAAGGCACCCGAACCGACGGCAAGAACATCTCCGCTTTGGAGCTTTCTTCCGCAATGTCCGCCGAAAGCAAATTTCAAATTTGTTGACGCACTGCCAAAAATATATTCGCCGACTATTCCGCCCGAAACGGCAAGATACGAACGCATACCGTTTTTTGCGGCACCCATAGAAAGAATGTTTCCGCCGTTTACCTTATATGCCTTATTTGTTCTAATCGGCTTACCGTTTAGACTTGCACCGAAATCCGCACCGGAAAGGCAAATAACCGCACTTTGCGTAAACTTTGCCGTTATCCCGAGAACGGTCATTTCAAGCACGGGAGCACTGTCGCAATTACCGCAGAGTCGGTTTGCAACCGTCATACTGTATCTGTCCATAACTCCGTTTTGGGTAAATCCGTTTTTCATAACGCCTACCCTGCCGAAATCCTGAACGGTGGTCAAAAGTCCCGGAGTGATAATCTCAATCATAGCTCAACCTCCGTAACCTTAACCTCGTATTCACCTGCTTTTACGCACTTTTCTATTCGGTTATATTCTTCAATGTCAACCGGTACAAAGCGAATAAAATCGCCCGACGAATACAAAATAGGATTTTTCTTAGTTCTGTCGTACACCTTAACAGGAGTTTTTCCGATAAGTTGCCAACCGCCCGGAGAAGCAACAGGATAAATGCCCGTTTGTTCACCGCCGATTCCTACCGCACCCTCAAAAATTTCCGACCTCGGAGAATCCAGTCGAGGTGTTGCAAGTGATTCGTCCATACCGCCGAGATAAGCAAATCCCGGCAAAAAGCCAAGCATATAAATAAGATAATTTTTGCCGCTGTGCAGCTTAATAACTTCATCTTTTGTAAGATTACAATGCTTGCAAACATTTTCCATATCAAGAGCAAAACAGTCATCATAGCACACGGGAATTTCGTACAGCTTAGCCTTACGGCTTGATGTGATTTTTATATTTTCAACTATCTTTTTAAGCTTACTTTTAAGTTTTTTTGCACTTATAACCGTACAATCATAAAGCACCGACACCGAACAAAAAGTAGGAATGTATTCCGTTACACCCCTAATTTTGCTTTGCTCAATCTCAGTGCAAAGAGAGGTTACACACGAGTTAACCTCTCTGCTTATTTCATTTTTAAACTGCACGGTAACGGCACTGTTACCGTTTTGCAAAAATGAATATATCATCCAAAATATCCTTTTTTAAGTGTGGTTTCAAACCAAGCTGTTGTTTTGTCCTCAACTGTATGAGGATAATCTATAAGTCCACGCATAAGCGATATCATCGGCAAGATAATGTTTTTTCCGATACCGTCAATAAACGGTCTTGCTTCGCCGTACATATCAAGCATACCTGCACCTGCCGCAGCGTCCATAACGGCGGACTCCTCCTCTTCGGTGTGAAGAAGATTTACATCGCCCAAAAGGAATGCAGTGCACGCCATAAGAGCATTCATACCCCAGTCGCTGACGGTTGCCGTGATTATATTATCGGCGGCAGTATCTGCCAAAATTCCAAATCCGGTACCCGCTTTACAGCCGCCTTTTTCCGCATACGGAATATATTTTCTGATATGTTCCTCAATGGTGCCCATACCAAGCTCATTGCCAAGGTCACCGATCGAAAGGTTGTACACTCCCCTGCTCTGGCATTCTCTGAAAAGTACATCGTACTTTGCCTCAACATCGGTTGTGTTAACTCCGACAGCATTGTGATAATAGCCGTTTTTGTTTCTGCCCGGTGCTTCGTTTGAAATAATGGCACACGGTAAGCCGTGAGATAAAATCTCCGCCGTCTGTTCGTTTTCTTTATCCTTATCCTTAGTAAAGGTTACTATGCAAATTGTGTTGTCGGGGATATTATCAATATCATATGTAACATCAACACCGAGAACTTTGCTCATAGCCTTAATCGATTTTTCACACTGGTCAGGCACAATCATAACCGGCTTTGCACCAAAAGCACGCATAACAAATCTTGCGAAAACAGTTGAAGAAATGATACCGTCTGTTTCTGCCTCGTTCCACGGAAGAAGAACAAATCCTGTTAAAATAAATACTTTTTCGCCTTTTTTAACATTTTTCACAAGACCCTCCGCTCCGTTGAGCGACAAAGGCTTTCCCGTATATTTAATAGCACCGTCATAGAGAATACGGCACACGCCGTATCCCCTCGGGTCAAGGTTCATAATCCAGTCGAGATTGTATCCGACATTAAGTTTTGTAAGTTCCGTTCTGTCCATTATGCTTTGCACTGCTCCTCAAAATCCTTAACCAAAGCGTCCTGAATTGTCTTTAACATCTCAGGAGCTTTGCCGCCAACCGGTTTGCCGTCAACTGTTTTAACAGGAATACAGAAAGAACCCGTTGAATGAACAACAATTTCGTCTGCCTGCATAAGTTCGTCAAGAGTATAATCTCTTTCTTCTACACCGTAGCCCAACTTTTCGGCAAAAGCAAGAAGTCGAAGTCTTGCCGTACCCGGGAGTACCTTATCGTCAAGCTGGTGAGTAATAACCTTGCCGTCTTTGAAAATAGAAACATTTGAGTGAGCACACTCTGTTACCAAATCGCCTCTGTGGAAAATTGCTTCCTGACAGCCTGCTTTATCAGCCGCAGTTGCCGCAAGACAAGACGGAATAAGATTAAGTGTTTTGCAATTACAATAATAAAATCTCTTGTCCTCGTATGTGATAACATCAATCGGTTTGTATGTATCTGCAACAGGACACGGAGTAAGCGTAATCCACAAATTGCCCTGCATATCATCTGAATAAATATGACCGCGAAGTCCGTTACCGCGAGTCACCTGCATATAAACAAATTGGTCGCCGTCGTCAACCTTTAAAACAAGTTCTCTGAGCAACTTGTCGAGTTCATCGCGTTCAATAGGAATGTTCATACCGAGGAGCTTTGCCGAATTATAAAATCTTGTAAGGTGAGCATCCATATCAAAAACAACATGATTATGTGCATAGGTTGCGTCATAAACACCGTCACCAAACCAACAAACTCTGTCAAGCATAGGAATTTGCATATTTTCAATTTCATCATATTTGCCGTTGTAATAGCCTAAGTTCTTCATAAAAATTCTCCCTCAAAGATAAAATTCATTAAAAAAGAGCACAAGGAAAACTCCGAATAATCGAAAAGGCTTCCTTGCCCTCTTTTACTATATTAATACTATTAAACAGAAATGTAAATACTTAATTTGTATATTATTTGTAGAAATTTAGTATATTTTTTTGTGCACTTTACAGCAAATGTAAAATTTCGACAATTTGCCTTTTATAATTCAAAAACTCATCGGTAAGATTAAAGTCGGTCGTTCTCGGCTTGGAAGAATTGATTTTAATCTCATTTGAGCAAACACCGTCCGAAAGAATATAAATTCTGTCGGACAGCAAAATAGCCTCATCAATATCGTGAGTGATGAACACCGTTGACAAATCAATGCTTTGCATAACATCAAGATACCATTTGTGAATAACGGATTTTGTGATGGTGTCAAGTGCACTGAACGGTTCGTCAAGAAGTGCAACGCCCTGCGATGACAAATAAGTGCGAAGAAGCGCCGCTCTTTGACGCATACCGCCCGAAAGTTGCGACGGATATTTGTACTGCGTACCGTCAAGTCCGAAAGTTTTGAAAAACGGTTCAGCCTGCTGCCGTGCTTCTTTTTTGCTTACGCCCTTAACAACAAGAGGCAACGACACATTGTCAATCACCTTTCTGTAAGGCAAAAGCAAATCCTTTTGAAGCATATAGCTGACATTACCCGGCTTGCCCGTTATATCGTTGCCGTTAAGGAGTACCCTGCCGCTGTCGGGCTTTGAAATACCCGACAGGACATTGAACAGCGTGGTTTTACCGCCGCCGCTGACACCTAAAAGGCTCACAATTTCGCCTTTGTTAAGAGTAAGCGACGCACCCTTTAAAACCTGATTTTCGCCAAAGCTTTTATAAATGTTTTCAGCTTTTAAAATTTCCATAAACTACACTAAATAATCAAACTATGCCAAATAATCGTTTGTGAATCCTGTGTTTTCAGGAATTGTTTTATCTACGATTTTTTCTTCACTGAGCCAATTGTAAAACGCATTCCATCTTGCCGGGTCAATATATCCCCATTTAGGTGCGTCTGAAATGTACTGGTCTGCCATATATTTTTGACTTGCTTTTACAAGTTCTTCACTGCCCTTGAGCGAACCTGTATCGTCGCCGTCAATAAGCATTTGAGCGGCTTCGTCAGGATTTTCAACAGCATATTCATAGCCCTTTTGAGTTGCGGCAAGGAATGCCTTAACTGTATCCGGGTCGTTTTTGATAAGGTCATTATTTGCAACCAAAACAGGTGAGTAATAATCAAAGGTTGAGTTCAAATCTTTAAAGAAAAATGTATCAACATCTATATTATTAACCTCGGCATTTATGCCGCCCCAACCGTAATAAACCCAAATAGCGTGGCTTGGATTTTCGTTTACATCTTTTGCTTCGTCCGTCGGAACATTCGGAACCTGTGTAACCTTTGAAAAATCTCCGCCGTCTGCTTCAACAACATTTTTCATCATTGCAAGTTCAATAGGAGCCTGCCAAGTAAGATATTCCTTACCCTCAAGACCCTTAGGGCGATCCATACCCTCACCCTTCTTTGACATAATGCAAGAAGTGTTGTGCTGAAGAATAGCCGCAACAGCCGTAACTTCCATAGGTGTATCGGAAGTGAAAGCACTTGCAAGCAAATCCTGATAGCCCACAGCAAACTGAACCTGACCAGATGAACAAGCGGCGATAGCGTCGTCCTCAGGCGGTTGAACAATTTTTACATTAAGACCTGCGTCCTTGTAATATCCCTGCTGCAAAGCAACATAAAGACCTGTGTGATTTGTATTAGGCGTCCAGTCAAGGCTGACTGTAATATCCTTTAATTCTGCTGTTGAATCATCCGAAGATGAATCCGAGTTTGAATTTGATTTTGAGCATGCCGCAAAAGCACAAACGAGTGAAATTGCAAGCAATACCGCTATTATTTTCTTAAACTTTTTCATTTTTTATCTCCTGAAATTTCTTTTTTATGTACCCATGGCATAGAAATTCTTTCAAGCAAAACAACTATACCCATAAGCACAAGACTGATTGCCGAAATAAACACGATGACGGCAAACATTTTGTCAAAGGCGTATGCCTTTTTAACTCTTGTCATATAAACGCCGAGGCCCTCAAATCCGCCGAGCCATTCCGAAACAACCGCACCGACAACCGCATATGCGGCAGAAATGCGAAGTCCAGAAAAAAACGAAGCGGTAGCGTTAGGCAATTTGACTATCCTGAAAATCTGAAGCCTGCTTGCACCCATAGAACGCATAAGGTTTATTGCGTCGCCGTCAACGCTTTCAAATCCGTTGAGAAGTCCTATTGCAATAGGGAAAAATGTTGTAATAACAACAAGCGTGATTTTAGGTGCCATACCAAATCCCATCCACAAAACCAAAAGCGGAGCAATGGCGATAGTAGGGATTGTTTGCGTAACAACCAAAACAGGATAAAGTGCCTTATTGATTATAGGGAATCTGTCCATCAAACTTGCAATAACAAACGCGATGGCAATGCCGATAAGCAGTCCGTAAAAGGTTTCCTGCAAGGTAACAGCCGCCTGCTTCATCATAATAGAAAAGTTATCTGCAAATGCTTTGACAACATCAACAGGCGACGGCAGCATATATGCCGGCACAAATTCCATATCGCACGCCAAAAACCACAACAGCAATATGACAATTATCGCACCGAGCGGTGCGAGTTTATTGGTGATGTTTTGTAACTTTTTTGTCAATGGTCAATACCTCACCCTCGGGATTATAAACAACCTTGATGTATGCACTTACGCTCGGGCATCCTGCCTTAATTGCAACCTTTTGGCAGTTTGCAACAATTTCCATAAGCTCATCATAGCTTTCGCCCTCAATAGTGGTTTCAAACGGGCCGACATAGCAGTTAAGTCCCGTTGACTTGATGTAAGCGATAACCTCGTCAACAATGCGAATAAGCTCGTCCTCGTTTGGCACATCGGGCAAAACCTGAATTGCAACACTTGCTTTCATAATAAATACTTCCTTTCGTAATATTCTTGATAAGTCAAGAAAAAAGCACCGATATAAAATCGGTGCTGAAATCCTATTTATATCGTCTTCCTACGCTCGCATTACCGAACAGGTTAGAAGGGTATAATCTCAGCCAAGATTGAAAAACAATCAGCACCCCTGACTTATTAAGTTAACGATATTTTACCACTATTTGAATACTATGTCAAATGGATAAAGCAAACAAGTTGAAGGAACGGTGTATAAAAGCACAAACAGTTTTACTTGTCAGTTTTCTATGCTGGAATATTACAATACATGATTTTCAATACTCGTACATCCATATCAAGGTTATTGTCAATGTGTAACTTCCGGAAATGGGCATTTTGAAGATTTTGAAATGACGGTTCTTCAAAAGTTACAGTTAATTGATCTGTAGTATGTTCATAATATCCGTATTCTATACTCTTAGCCAGTTCCTCCGTCAATTCACGTTTTCTTGGATACATCAATTGAGATTTCACCCGAAGATTGCGAACCTTGCTTTCAGTTATCCCTAATGTAATACTTATATCATAATCTCTAAGCGGCAATGGTAAAGAATGCAGAGAAATGGTAAATATTAAGATTTCTTAATCCGTTTTTAAAAACGATTCAAACTTTCGAGTAAAAAGGTCTGCCTCTTGCATTCGCTTCAATAAATCGGAATCTAAATTGTTGAAGCGAATGCCGTTGTCACTTACCATTTTCTATCCTCGTAAGGCGTATCTTCAACGCCGTCAGCCTTCAAATTTGCCACCATGCGGTCGAGTTTGCCTTTCCACATCTTTTTGAACCATTTGGTGCGACCGAAACATTTTACAAGTGTGGGACTGAACGCATAATATGTTCTAATAAATGTTCTGCCATACCAAGTTTCTGCCAGAGTGTAATCACGATAACGACGAAGCGTCCATACTTCAGGGCAATCATAAGAACCATAGACCGCTGTAGCAACATAACAACCGCCAACATCGGATTCGGCAGAGGGGCGTGCAGGTATTTCGTAGGAAGGGTCAATTTCTTTGATCTTCTCATGATACTCCATAATGTCATCAATGAGACTTTGCTTGCTCTCAACACTTAAACTCTCGTCTCTGATATAGTTACCATTAGAATATTTGAAGGAACAGGAGTTGACCAATACCGTAGTAATGTAGATCAAATTTTTATAGTTCTTAATATTAGCTTGTTTATCGTCGTCGGACAAATCGATCGCACTTGTAATAATCGAGATGCAGGCAATGCAGCGGGTTTTGAATTGGTCCCAAACATACTTCGAAGGGTGCTCAGAGGGTTGATAATCATCAGTAATTTTATTTTCAAAAGCTCTGCAAACTGCATTATTCATCATTGTTGCAACTTCTTTATAAAACTCGGTCGGCTTTACACCGCATTTGCCAAGTAAGAGCTGAGAAATAATTTTGACTAACAATAGATTGTTTAGGATATCTTTTCCGTTATCCTCGGAAGGATATTTTTCAAAGTTATTACAACAAACACGCATAAGTGCAGTTGACAAGGAAGAAATTTCAGAAGCAGCTTCTGCCTTAATATCTTCCACTTCTTCCTCGGGTGCATTATCGATAGCTTTTGTAAAGCAATTTACAGATTCCTCAATTCTGATATTGCCCAAGGTAGATTGCCATCCTGCGGCTTTACCCTTTAATAACCATGCCTTGTAATTTGAAGGGTCAATTTCGATAATCTTATTACAATAGTTTTCGGTTTCCTGCTTGTTACTGGCTTCATAAGCATTCTCTGCCATAGTATAGTAGTTATCAATTTTGGCAGAGTCATCAACCTTAACGGTACCTGCAACCTCAACAGTACCCTCTACCATCATTTTCTTTGCTTCTTCTACAGAATACTTTATTCCACAGTTTTGGCAAACAAAATTTCCATCCTGTTTCATTAAATCTGTGCTACCGCACATCTCGCAAATTAATTGCTTCATTTTATATTCTCCTTTTTATTTTTTATATTAATTGAATAATCTTTTTTAGATAAATTCATTTTTTTGATTGTAATATCATTGCGTTTACACGCTTCAATTATATTCATTTTTGTTTTCTTATCATTTTTATCAAAATTCACTCCTAAATATATATTCGTTATTTTTACAGACATATACCATTTGCCATCTTCAAAAATTAAACCATCTTCATCATCTTTATCAAAAACCACCCTATATTCTTTTTCATCATGCCATTTTTTGTCTTTAATATGAGCAATCTTTTTATTTTTGTTCAATCTTGAGAAATCATTGTTTACATTCTTTTTTATACTTTTTTGACTTAAAGAAATAATATTATCAATATTACTATCCTCATATATACGCTTTGTTGAATAACAAACAGGATAAACTAATTCTTGCGGAACCTTAACAGTTAAACATACACCTTTATGAGAATCTGCATAATAAGACCACATTAGTTTTTTTCGATAACTATTTGTTAAAGATAAAATATGTAAACCTTCGATATGACTAATATTACCATTTACTTTATTAGTGATTGTGATCTCAAATGGATCATTAAAATCTTTACCATCACTTAAATATAGTCTGTGATTGTCTAAAATATCCACAACATAATTTAATTTTATGTATTTGTATAAAGTCGCCCATTTAATCATAGAAAAGTTCTCACTTTAATGTTTCACACTTCTTATTTCTGTCATTTACAAGAATAATCATCTCATTACCGAGAGATTCGGCGAGAGGTTTATCATCCTCAATCACTGCGTTTGAAAATTCGTTGAATTTAATTGTAATTTGAGATTCGACAGACGAGAGAGCCTCGTTTGACATAGGGTCGCTGTAGCGGATTGCCTCATAAACCTTTTTTGCTATTGCTTTTGTTTCATCGGATTTTGCACGAGGTAAGAGGCTTTCTGCATCGACTGTAAGCGATTTAATAAAAAATGTTTGTGTTTTGACCTTGTTATCAATATTTTCTATAGTGTCTGCCGCCGCTTTTGATGAGATAATTGCGATAGCATAAAAAGCAACTATCAAAACATCAACAACAATGCCGACCCAATAAGGCACAAACGGTACAGCCATTGCAACTGCACCGACAATTATTGATACAAGAAGTGCTGTGTAACTCAAGCTGATAACCGGAACATTAAGAAATATTTTACCGTTATTATCCTGCTTGAAAAATACAATACTACAAGCAAGCTGAGCGATAAACATAAGCGTAATAAAGGCATAGCCTATCCAAAATGACGGCGTGAATTTATTAACATTAACCGTAATCGGCACGGCAAATGTGATTACATTAAATACTGCAAGTACAATTGCCCAACAAGGCACATAAAATTTAATACCCTTTTTCATTTTTCTCCTCCTACATAATAGATGTCAAAAGTTGTTGCTTCATATTTGCAAATTCTTCGTCGGTTAACATTCCCGAATCTTTCATCATTTGAAGTTTTTGTATTTTTGCCTGGAACTGTGCCATGTCGTCCTGCGACTGTTCCGTCTGTTGCGGTTGATTTGCACTGTCAAGAGCGTTACTTACGGCATTGCCGACAACTCCGCCGACTGCACCGCCTACACCTGCCATAGTACCGAAACCTACGCCCATATTTGTAAACTGACCGACAGCTTCATTTTTTGCCACATCCTGTGCAACATCAAAGCCACGCTCTTGCTGATAGGTATAGCCCTCTTGCTGACGCTTGGTTGCCATAGCCTGTGATTCAATTACAGTACGCTGTGCCTGTGTTTCGGCATCAATAACTGCCGTTTGCTGACGGAGTTTAGCCTCGGCAATATCTGCATACTGTCTGAAATGAAGTGATTTGAATTTTTCGTAAGTTGAATCGCCGTCAGGCTTAACAATAGTGGTTACAAAAAATCTTTCGAGCGAAATGCCGTAATCCTCAAAATCGGGTTTTAACATTTTTAAAAGAGCGGCGGACATATCGTTAATATGCTCGTCAATTTCAAAAATATTGATTTTTTGCTCACGGATAACCTGTGCAAGGTACGATTTTACCCTTGTCATAAGAAACGCACGAAAATACCTGACAAGATTATCCTGACTCAAGAGGTTTTCAGTGCCCACAAGTTTAACAAGCAGTTTTCTTGAATCCTCTGCACGCAGGCTCATTTCACCGCTTGCACCGATAGAAATAGGGAAATTATATGTAGGCTCCATAAACTGAACCTTGCTGTCCGTGCCCCATTTAATTGCCATTTGCTCGGTTTTGTTGATGAAATATACTTCACAATGGAACGGTGTTTTGTCACCCGTAGTCTTGTTTATGTACTTAGAAATGAGCGGAATATTCTGCGTTTCAAGCGTATATCTGCCCGGACCGAACAAATCAAGAGCCTGTCCGTTCATCATAAATATCGCTTCCTGCGACTCATGAACAATGAGTTGAGTAAGCGAGTTGAAATCCTCAAGCGGGTGTTTCCAAATGAATGTGCTGTTGTCACCCTCGTATTTAATGATGTCTGCAAGCTTCATATTAATAATCCCCTTTACTGATTTATAATTCAATTATACATAAATTTACAAAATAGTCAACCATTAGGTACACTACCATATAGTTAGTTATATTTATGGTATATTAATGCTAATATCTAATTGGTGATGATATGCTAAAGATGAATGTTCAAAATTTGCTTAACGAAAAAGGCAAAACGAGATATTGGCTTGTTAAAAAAATGCAAACAACTTATAAAACGGTCAACAAGCTTTGTGATAACACATTGACGGGACTGCAACTCGAAACAATTGAAAAATTGTGTGAAATCCTCGAGTGCACGCCTAACGATTTGTTTATATTTGAAAAACAATAATTAAAGCCATTGAAAATTTACTGCCTGTAACAGTAAACCATCAATGGCTTTTGTTTTTATTAAGTTGTTACTGTATACTCAATGTAATTGCGGAATCAAAGCTGTTGCGATGCCGAAATATACCAAAAGTGACACGGCGTCAACAATAGTTGTGATGAACGGCGATGACATAACGGCAGGGTCAAAACCGACTTTTTTTGCAAGCATAGGAAGCGTACAACCGATAAACTTTGCAAAAATAATTTCAACCACCAATGTAAGGCAGATTGCAAGGTCTACAATGAGTGTAATATCGCTGTTATGCATAAGCATACGGTCGACGAGCAAAATCTTAACAAAGTTAGCTGCCGCGAGCGATATTCCGCAAACAAAGCCTACACGAATTTCTTTCCATACAACCTTAAAGAAATCTTTAAAATCAACTTCGCCAAGGCTCATTGCACGAATAACGGTTACGCTTGCCTGACCGCCGGAGTTACCGCCGGTATCCATAAGCATAGGAATAAACGCCGTCAAAATAGTCATTGTTGCGAGTTTGTCCTCAAATCCTGTGATAATCGACCCTGTAAAGGTTGCCGAAATCATAAGGAGCAACAGCCACGGAAAGCGTGACTTCCATGTTTCAAATATCGTAGTTTTAAGATATGTTTTCTCCGTCGGGAGCATAGCGTTCATTTTCTGGATGTCTTCGGTATTTTCCTCCTGAATGACATCAATAGCGTCATCGACTGTGATAATGCCGACCAAACGGCCTTCCATATCAACAACGGGGAGTGCAAGAAAATTATACTTGTCAAAAAGCTGTGTTGCAAGTTCCTGGTCGTCAAGCGTGTTAAGCGAAATAATATTCGTTTCCATAAAATCACTGATAACATCATCGGATTCGTGGAGAAGAAGCTCCTTAACGGTTGTAACGCCGATAAGTTTTCTTGAACTGTCGCAAACATAACAGGTATAAATTGTTTCCTTGTCAATACCGGTTCTTCTGATACGCTTAAAAGCCGCTTCAACCGTCATATCCTTTTTCAAATCAACACATTCCGGCGTCATAATGGAACCGGCAGAATCCTCGGGATATTTAAGAAGAGCGTTGATTGATTCCCTCATCTCGCTGTCGGCATTTTTAAGAATTCTTTTTACAACGGTAGCCGGCATTTCCTCAATAACATCAACGGCGTCATCAAGATACAGTTCATCAAGTACTTCTTTAAGCTCGCTGTCCGAAAAGGCGTGAATGAGCGACTCCTGATTATCGCTGTCAAGTTCAACAAAGGTTTCCGCGGCTTCTTCCTTTGCAAGTAATCGGAACATAAGAAGTCGCTGATTGGCAGACACTTCGTCAAGAACACTTGCTATGTCGGCAGGGTTCATTTCCGACAGTAGGTTTTTAAGTTTTGAAAACTCTCTTTTTTCGCATAATGATTGGATTTCTTCAATGATTTCCTGTTCGTTCATTTCCTGAATATCCACTTTCATTATCATCACCGCCTTTGTTGTCTGTTTCGTTAAATCATTCGGCGTCGTCCTTTTTAAACTCATCCGAATAATCAAAGAATTCCGTTTCATCGTCATCCTGTGCTTTTATCGCAACACGCTTGAGAAGCATAACCGCAATGATTAAAACGAAAATTCCGCCGAGTATCCCGAAAATCATCACCTTAAATCTTGGAGATTTATGGAACACCTCGTTTTTTATTATATCCTCATAAGAATTATTTTTCAGTTCTTTTTTTAATTCTTTTGATGTTATATCAAGTCTTTTTACTTCAAATTTATACACCTTAACTGTTCCGTCGGATGCAATTACGCTCGCTTCGAAAATCGGGCTTTGTTCGGCTGTCATTTTAAGCGACTTAGGCACATTGCACGAAGCACCCATATCTTCCGGCACAGCCGAAAGTTTAAGCTCCGTCATATCGCTCGGTATGTAAAGCTGATATGCGGTATCCTCACTGTTAAGCGACGGATAAACACAGCCGAGTTTACAATTAAGCTCTTTTAAATTATTGTTTGAATTGAGTTTTACATCAACATCGTTGTAAACA
>CAVBQD010000040.1:0-14981 GCA_963597385.1 bacterium
TGTGTTATTCTATATTAAAAGAGGTGACATTATGCTTACATATATTTTATTCGGACTTTGCATAGTTCTTTTAATTGTCATAATCGTACTTTTGCTTTCTCAAAAAAGCAGCGACAGTTCGGCAAACACACAAGAGTTTGCCCGGCAAATTACGGAAGAAATTAATAAGCACGATAACACTGCAAGGATTGAAGAACTTTCCCGACAGATGAATGACCTTGTTAATAAGAATTACGAGCAGCAGGTTAAGGTTATCGAAACGCTTAACAATAATTATCAAAATCAAACAAAGCTTATTCAGTCATCGATTGCGTCAATGCAGGAAAGTAATGAAAAAAAGCTTGAGCAAATGCGTGCAACTGTTGATGAAAAGCTTACTTCAACGCTCAATAAGCGTATTGACTCCTCGTTTGAGCAGGTGTCAAAACAGCTCACTTCGGTTTATCAGTCACTCGGTGAAATGAAAGATTTGTCCGTCGGCGTAAGCGGACTTAATCGCATTCTCACCAATGTTAAAACACGCGGAACCTGGGCAGAACTTCAACTCGGTAATATTCTTGAACAGATTATTCCGAATATGTACGAAACTAATGTTAAAACTAACCCGAAGTATAACGGTCAGGTCGAATTCGCAGTTAAAATTCCGAATGCCGAAAACGATGAGATATGCTGGTTGCCTATCGATTCAAAGTTTCCTATGGAGGACTATGTTCGCCTCAGTGAAGCGGCGGAAGAGGGCAATATTGACGCTGTAAACGCTGCTCAAAAAGCTCTTGAAGCGAGGGTTAGGGACGAAGCAAAAGCAATTAAGAATTATATCAGCGAGCCTTATACAACGCCGTTTGCAATTATGTATCTTGCAACCGAGGGACTTTATGCCGAAATAATGAACAGCAAAACCGGACTTCCCGAAAAACTTCAGGCAATGGGCATTTTGGTGGCAGGTCCAAGCACTATAACCGCACTTCTCAATTCGCTTTCTCTCGGTTTCAGCTCAATTGCAATAAATAAGCGTGCAAATGAAGTTTGGAAAGTTCTCGGTAATGCCAAAAAACAGTATGACCTGTTCGGCACTCTCCTTGAAAAAGCAAAGAAAAAAATTGATGAAGCAGGTAAAACAATAGACGATGCAAATCATCGAAATGATATTATTCAAAAGAATTTGAAGTCGGTTAATTCTCTTGATACCGACCCGACGGATATTGAACTTCTTGATTAAAACGAGGATGTATTATGCAGCAATTTACCAAAAAGGAAATAAAATCGTCAATGCTCCGATTGTTGCAGTCAAAATCACTTGATAATATAAAGGTTAAGGATATAATTGATGATATCGGCATCAGCCGAAATACATTTTATTATCATTATCACGATATTTATGATGTGCTCAAGGATATATTTGACGATACAATGACAGAGTTTAATAAGCCAAAACCTGAAAATTTTGATTGGGAAACGGCGTTTCATAAAATGTCCGAAGATGCCCTTATCAAAAAGAATATTATTACAAATATTTTTAAGTCCAAATATTCCGACAACATCAAATCTTATGTTACAAATGTTGTGGGCGATGTTGTTTATAAAAGAATTAAATCGGAACTTATTTCAAAAAAACAAAAAATTGACGAGGGCGATTTAAAAATTATTACAACCTTTTATAAGCACGCCGTTACCGGCACATTTTTTGAGTGGGTATATAACGGTATGCCTGTGCCGCCAAAGGAATTTATGGAAAAATTGGGTAAAATCTCGGCTAAATACAACTTATAATACGACTTTTACTATTACAAAAGCAGGAAAGTGCACAAAACTTGTGTACTTTTCTTTTTTTGACAGTTTATTTTTTAACCAAAAGATGATTTAATATAGTCAAAGAGAATAAGTGTTCAAAGGGGATAAGCCTAACAATCGGTTGGCTCGTAAGTTAGGATACAAGCATCTTATAAGTTCTCTTTTCAATGTTTCTCCAAAAAGTTTGTTTTTCTCAAAGTTGAGCCAATCGTTATCCGGTACGGATTGTTGTTATGACAGTTCGTGCCGGTATATACTATAAAGGAGCGTGCGGTTATGAAATATCTGAAAAGTATTAAAGGCGTGTATATATGTACCTGTATTTTGTTTATGCTCGTAGGACTTATGCTTGCCGGTTTTCCTGAATTTTCAATGGTTGCGGTTTGCTATATAATCGGAATTATGCTTATTGTTCTCGGTGCTGTTAAAATTTGTGCTTATTTTTCTCAGGATAAATATAATATCGCGTTTCAGTTTGACCTTGCTCTCGGTATCCTTTCCGTGATAATAGGTATCTGCACTATTATTCATCATAATTGGATAATCAATCTCTTGCCGATTATTATCGGAATTATGATAATTGCAGACAGCCTGTTTACCCTGCAAGCGTCTATAGACGCCAAAAGGTTCGGGCTTTCTCGCTGGTATTTGTTGCTTATATTTTCCGTTTTATCGGTTGCACTCGGTCTTATCCTTGTATTTAAGTCATTCAAAAGTGCGGTAGTAATAACAATACTTTACGGTTTCGGTTGCTTTTTCATCGGATTTGAAAAGCTCGTTTCAATAATTTATACAACTCAAAGAATAAAAAATAATTCAAAGCATATTGATACTATAGATGTAGAATATTCTGTTCATAATGATGAAGATGTGGGGTGATTGATTTATGGTAGAATATGTAACGGGGGATAAGGGCTGCGGCAAAACAAGTATACTTATTAAAAAAGCAGTTGAGCTTTCAAGAGATGAGAACAAAACCGTACTTTTTATCGATAACAGTAACGATTTAAAATGCTTGCTTCCGTGTAATATTCGATATATCAATTCAAGCGATTACGATATAATCGGTGCAATTCAGCTTTACGGATTTTTGACGGGACTTTGTGCAAGTAATTATGACATTACCGATATATTTGTTGACGGAACGCTTAAAATCATAGGCAATAGCCAAACAAATATCGACGATTTTATGAGTTTGATGAATGAGGCTTCAAACGCTCTCGGAATAAATTTTCATTTTTCCTATTGTGATGAATATTCGCCCGATTTAATAAACGAAATGCTCTATGCTTAATAAAAAACAAAAGGTATCGTAAACTTCAAACTTACGGTACCTTTTGTAATTGTACTGTTAAATGTAATATTTTTTAATCAACTAATTGTGCGTCATCAAGAAATCCGTAAAGATATTCGCCGTCGGTATAAATGTTGAACGAACCGACAACCGTTATCTCTTCGCCTTGCTCGAAATTCGTGGTTGAACCGTCTGCAAGATGGAATTCAAGTCCTTGCTGACAACAGGCAGCCGCATCGGGAATAACAACCGTGTTATAGGTTTTGTCGCTGTCTTCGTCATAATATTGGTTGAAGTTTCCTGTCATTTTAACAGTTTTTCCTTTGTAATCGCTTGGCGACGATGTCATATTGTAGACTTCGGAATAAACAACCGTACTGCTCAGTTGTGTTAAATCCAAATCAACACTGTCGCTTTGTACTGTTGTGGAAGCCGTTGTAGTTTCGTCTTTTGTGTTGTCGTTGCTTTTTGAACAAGCGGCAAACGAAACACATAAGATTGCCGTTAAGATTATCGCTATTATTTTCTTCATACTTTTGAACCTCTTTTCACATTAGATAAAATCAAACAAATAATAAAACCTACAATGTCACTTGCAACAATTGTTGAGCCTACCGGAGTTCCCGCAAGAACCGAAGCAAGAAGTCCTACAACCGAGCAAACAACAGAAAAAATCGCTGAGAATATGATTACTGCTTTAAAGCTCTTGAAAAGTCTCATTGCCGAAAGTGCCGGGAAAATAATCAATGCAGAAATGAGAAGGGAACCCACAAGATTCATCGCAAGTACAATGATTACCGCAATTGTAACGGCAATTAAAAAATTGTAAGCACCTACTTTTATGCCCGTTGCTTTCGCAAAATTTTCATCAAAGGTGACAGCAAAAATTTTGTTGTAAAATACGCAAAATATAATTATTACGGTTATCGACAACGCAACGCATAAGTAAACATCTTTTATCGTAAGCGTCAAAATTGATGTTGAACCGAATAGGGTAGAGCAAACATCACCCGAAATGTTGCCGGATGTTGAAAACAGATTCATAACCAAATATCCTATCGCAAGTGCTCCTACCGATATTACAGCTATCGATGCGTCACCTTTAATTTTGATGTTTTTACCGCCGATTAACAGAAGAATTGCGGCGATAATCGTTATCGGCATTACCAAAAGCATATTGTTGGAAAGTTTTAATACCATTGCAACAGCCATTGCACCAAACGCTACATGAGACAGTCCGTCACCGATGAACGAAAATCTTTTGAGTACAAGTGTAACACCTAAAAGAGATGAGCAAAGAGCAATAAGAACAGCGGCTATAAGTGCATATCTTACAAACGGATACTCAAAGTAAAGCATAAGTTTTTCAAGCATTTTGCTTACCTCCTTGATTGAATTCAAAGTATTCTTCCCGAGTGCCGAAAAAACACGGTGAGTTTAAACTTAAAACTTTAGTGGCATATTTAACAGCCTTATTGACATCGTGCGAAATCATAATTACCGTAGTGCCGTTTGAATTGACTTTTGCAAGGAGTTCGTAAAACTCTTCACTTGCCGTCGGGTCAAGTGCTGCAACAGGCTCGTCGAGTAATATGATTTTGTCAGTTGCACAAAGTGCTCTTGCAAGCAAAACCTTTTGCTGTTGACCGCCGGACAGTTCACGGTAGCATCTTTTTCTCAAATTTTCAATTTTCAGATTTTGTAAAACCGTTTCAAATTCAGCCTTTTGCCTTTTTGAATAGAACGGTTTTAATCCGTTTTTGTTAAGAAAGCCGGACATAATCACTTCGGTTACAGATGCCGGAAAATCACGCTGTAACTGCGTTTGTTGAGGCAAATATCCGATATCGTTTTTCTTTGTTCCGTCTGAAAAACTGATTTCTCCGTCAATCGGATTTTGCAAGCCTAAAATCGTTTTCATAAGCGTGCTTTTACCGCAACCGTTTTCACCGATTATACAAAGATAATCGCCTTCGTTCACACTAAAGTTAATATTGCTTTTTATAATCGTGTTGCCATAGCCTATTGCTAAATTTTTACATTCAATTTGTGCCATAGCGTCCCCCTTAATTCAATGCCTGCTCAAAAACGGTAAGATTGTTTTGCATAATGCTTAAATATGTTTCACCGTTTTCAACATCTTCACTTGTAACCGATTGCATAGAATCAAGTGCAAGGATTTTTTGATTTTTATCTTTTGTGTTTTTAACTATCGTTTGAGCGATTTTGTGATTTGTTCCCTCAATTGTGAGTACGCTTGTTAAATTAAGCTCATCAACCTTGTTTGCAAGAAACTTGACGGTTTCAAAGCTTGCTTCCGTTTCAGCGGAACAACCTGCAAACGCCGCATAATACTTCAATGAATAATCGTCAACCGTATATCTAAACGGAAAACGGTCGCCGAAAAGTAAGGTGTCGTATTTAGCATCCGCAACTACTTGTGCATATTCGTTATCAAGCGTGTCTAATTCTTTGATGTATGATTGTAAATTGCTCCTGTATTCTTCCGCATTATCGGAATCAATTTCACAAAGTGCGTCGGTTATTGAACTGCATAAAGTTTCGGCATTTCTTAGCGACAACCAAACGTGTTCGTCGTATTCAGGGCTTTCTTCGTCACCCTCGTCTTCATCTTCTTCCGTTTCCATTCCTTCAACTTGCTCTTCTTCCTTTACCTGATTTCCGAGAACGTCAAGAAGATTGATGACTTTCATATCTTTGTTTTGAGCCGATTGCAGTGCACTTTCAACCCAATCGTCCGATTCGCCGCCGACATAAATAAACAAATCGCATTTCGACATTTTGACCATATCGTCGGCACTCGGTTGATAGTTGTGCAAATCAACTCCGTTATCAAGAAGCATAGTCAAATCAACATTGTTTTTTTCTTTGCCGAGTATTTGTCTAACCCAGTCGTATTCCGGAAAAATTGTTGTTACAATGCTTAGTTTAGCGTTTTTCTCTTTGCTGTTATTGCCGCTGTTTGCATTAGAACAGCCAACTAAAATAATTGCAATACTTAAAACAGTGGCAATAATTGCTGAAATTTTTTTCATAAAAATATCTCCAATCAAATATAATCTTAAAAATGGACGCAAAAATACAAGGAACTTTTGCATAGCAAAATAAAGCCTGCTAAACAGACTGAATTTTTTACATATGCAAGTCTTTTAAAGCAGACTTGTCCCTTGTTGATAATTATATTTAATTGGATAATTTAGTTTTCAAATCGATAAGAGTTTTTCTTGAAAAAGTTAAACAAACGAAAGAAACGACAAGTAAAGTAAAATATAATGTTGCATTTGCCGAAACTTCATCATCGGAATTTGAGCCCAAATCCGTCAATCTTTTAATGCAGTTTTGCATTGATTGGCAAATTTGGCAGTCTGCACGGTTACATTTGTGGTTTGCCCTTTTAATGACGCAAACAACCGAGAAAACAGTTGACACTATAAACAATGCCGCTATAAGCATTGTAAGTATTCTCTTTTTCTTGCTTATAGTTTCCTGTTGCATCGGTGCAGTCCTTTCAAACGCTACTTTTTTAACCCTTTTTGTTTTTTATTATAAAGGCGTTACGCTTAGTTGTCAACAAAAATTTGTTTAATGTATATTAAGGCGTGCTTCAGGAACTTTATCGACAGACAAAAACCTCTCGGAGAAATCCGAGAGGTTAATCGTACTGTATTAAGATTATCTCTTAATGTCGTCCCATTTAACGCCGTCAATTTGGAACAAATCGTCAAACTTGTAAACATTTGTTTCTTCCTTGGTGTGGTTAGGATACCAAACCTGTGCAAAGAAAGGATTTGTTCTTGCAATGTTGTCATAATCCCATTGCTTTTGAGGAATGTAGCATTCAGGGCACCAGTGACCGCCAAGAAGAATAAGAGCAGGTGAAGCTTTGAACTCGGCACCGCAGTAACCGCATTTCCACTTGAGCTTTGTAGCCATATCGCCTTTCTTCATTGACTTGCTGAGGCATTCGCCGCCACGGAACTTAGCAGCTTGCTTCATATCTTCAATGTCAAGCTCTGATTCAGGCTTTGTTTCGTCATAACCGTGGTCAAGCTTGTAGTTTTCAGCATCTTCGGTCTTTTTATTGAACTTTGTGATTTCAAAATCTTCCCACTTTGTAGGGAGCTTTGCCCAGTCTTCATATGTGCCGTAGTAAGCAGAAAGTCTTTCAGGGTTCTTTGTAGCAACCCAGTCAAGAGTACCGAAGTCTTTTGTAGATGCAATCTTCTTCATAAACGGCTTTGCACAAGACGCTACAAGGCTCTTTGGAAGATATCTTGGTATTTTGAAGTAGAATTCAACCTGGTCTGCAAGTCTGTTAAAGTAGTCCTGAACAGGGAGGTTCTCTCTGAAGTGAAGGAACTCTTCAAGCTTGTCACCGTCTGCATAGAATTGACCGTGGAAGTTCTTTGTGATAAACCAGTTAGGGTCAAAGAGCTTCTCAGGACCTGCAAGACCGAGAGTACCGAGAAGAAGGTGCTCAAATTCATAGTTTGAAATTCTGTATTGTTCACCTGAACCGATGTTGAAGAAGTGGTTCCAGAAGTCAGCACCGAGTGTACCTTTTTCATCTTCAAGTACAAGGTTGCACATAAGTCTGCCCGAGTCTTCTACAGTACACCATTCAAGTACGCCGTTAATCGGTACATGGAACATAATAGGGTCCATATTTTTGAGGATGTTTGGATAGAGAATACCGCTTTGACGCATTACAACCCAATTCTTAATGCCGCTTTCAACGAATGTGCGTTCGGCAACAGTCTTTGATATTGCATAGTGGTCGTAAATTGAAATTTTGATAGGGTCGCCGCATCTGCCCCAGTGAATAGGGTAGTTTCTGTCGCCTGTTTCAGCAACGGTACCAATGTAGCAAACCTTAATGTCGTCAGCATTCGGCTGAGCTAAAACAGCCTTGCAAATATTTTGTGCTGCACCGATATTTGTCTTTTGCGTTCTGTATGGCTTCCAGTCAGCAGTCGGAGATACCATACCGCCGAT
The DNA here is from genome assembly GCA_963597385.1 of bacterium. Lineage (GTDB taxonomy): Bacteria > Bacillota > Clostridia > Oscillospirales > Acutalibacteraceae > Eubacterium_R. The sequence continues at coordinate 8,102 of CAVBQD010000040.1, forward strand.
ATGTAATACATAATCTGCACCTGTAACGCCTTCAAGGATTGAATCGTAATCGCCCAAGTCACCCCATACAACCTGAACATTAGGCTTGGCAATAATGCCTTTTAATTTTTCTTCGTTTTTAGGGCTCTTTCTTGCAAGCATTTTAATGTTGATTTCATTTGGATGCTCGAGCATTTCCTGAACAGCAGCCCAACCCATATTACCGGTACCGCCGGTAACGAATACGGTTTTCTTTGCCATTATTTTTCCTCCTTAAACAGCAAATTATACTTATTAACAATAAGTAAAATGTTAACATATCAATTATAAACTATTTCTAAACAAATTACAATATATATTAACAAATATTTCAATAAAAATTTTGTTGACAAGGTTCTTTATTTGTAGTATCATATTTATGCAAAAAGGAATAGCGATTATCAAGAGTGGTTGAGGGACTGGCCCTGTGACGCCACAGCAACCTGCCTTGCGTAAGGTGCTAATACCTGCGGTAAGATAATACCGAATGATGAATTATCAGCATACGGTAACCGCTGTATGCTTTTTATTTTGTTCTTTTTGCTTTAAGGAAAATATTTGGAAAGAGGTATATATATGTCACGATTTTTATTTACAAGCGAATCTGTTACCGAAGGTCATCCTGATAAAATCTGCGACCAAATTTCAGACGCTATTCTCGACGCTATGATTGAGCAAGACCCGCAATCCCGTGTTGCTTGCGAAACCACTTGCACAACCGGTCAGGTTCATATTATGGGTGAAATCACAACAAAGGCAAATGTTGACATCAACGCTATTGTTCGTAAAACTGTTTGTGATATCGGTTACGACAACAGTGAAAAAGGATTTGACGGCAACACTTGTGCCGTTATCACTTCTCTTGATAAGCAATCTCCCGATATTGCTATGGGTGTTGATAAGTCGTTTGAACTTAAAAACAATGAAGAAGATGAGGACAACCTTAACGGTGCCGGCGATCAAGGTATGATGTTCGGCTATGCGTGCAACGAAACCAAAGAACTTATGCCTATGCCTATTTCTCTTGCACACAAGCTTGCTTTTAAACTTACGGAAGTAAGAAAGAACGGCACATTACCTTATCTTCGTGCAGACGGTAAAACTCAGGTTACAGTTGAATATGTTGACGGCAAACCGGTAAGAGTTACAACCGTTGTTGTATCATCACAGCACAGTGCAGAGGTTTCTCTTGAACAACTTCGTTCGGATATTATTGAAAATGTTATTAAAACAACCGTTCCTGCCGAGCTTATGGATGAGGATACCGTATTTTATGTAAATCCGACAGGCAGATTTGTTATCGGCGGTCCTATGGGCGACTCGGGTCTTACAGGCAGAAAGATTATCGTTGATACATACGGCGGATATGCTCGTCACGGCGGCGGTGCATTTTCGGGTAAAGACCCTACAAAGGTAGACCGTAGTGCCGCTTACGCTTCAAGATGGGTAGCAAAGAATATTGTTGCCGCAGGTCTTGCTGATAAGTGCGAGGTTGAACTTGCTTACGCTATCGGCGTTGCAAAGCCTGTATCCGTAATGGTTGACACATTCGGCACAGGTAAAAAGGATGATGACGAAATCAGCGAAATCGTTAATAAGGTGTTTGACCTTCGTCCGTCGGCAATTATCAAAAACCTTGATTTAAGACGCCCTATCTATAAAAATGTTGCCGCTTACGGTCATATGGGTAGGGAAGACCTCAATGTTCCGTGGGAACAGCTCAATAAGGTAGACGAAATCAAAAAGTATATGTAATCATTGATAAATAAAAAAAGGAAATGCTTAACTTGATTGTAAGCATTTCCTTTTTCTTTAGCCTTTTTTCAGCGTGTTTTTGGATTTTTGAGTTTTCTTTGTGTTGCTTGCCAAGAGTAACGCTTTGTCTTTGCCTTTTTTTGAATAGATTTTGTTATTTTTGATTTTTACATTGTTAAACTTTGCTTTTTTGTTTAAACTGTGAATTTTAAGTCCTGCCGTATTACCGTAAATTTTGTTACCTGTAATTGTTACATTTGCCTTTGACAAATTACTGCCTTTCGGTACGCTGCCAAGCCCTATATAAAACGCTATTGAGCGATAATCTTTAAATTTGCCGGTGGTTTTTACAGTGCAGTTGCTCACGGTCAAACCGAGAACATCGTACATATTAAGTGCTTCGTTGGTTGATGTTATTTTACAACCTTGAATTTTGATGTTTTTGTAAAAACTTTTGCCGATTCTGTTGGTTCCGATGCCTCTTGCATATTTGATTTTGCAATTTTTAACGGTAATATTTTCGCAAGCCGTGTCGTCCCACGGAGCACCAGACGGGGAATTGCTTTGCTGATAGGTATTGTCTATTTGTATAGCTTCGTTTGAACCCTCGCCTTTGTATTTGCTGTCGCTTAGAGCCATATTGCAGTTCTCTATTTTGGCGTTCTTAACGCCTGCAAATTCAACGAAGTGTCCGTTGTAGTTATTTTTAAATGAACAGTTTTTAATGGTGATATTTTGAGCGTGCATAAACAGAAACGATGAGTAGCCGACATAATATCCGTTGTCTTTAAGTGTCTTTTCTGTGTTCGGCTTAGATGTTCCGACCCAAGTACCGCCGTTGATTACAACATTTTTGAGCGAACCGTATCCGCCGGAACCTTTTCCGTAAGAACTGTTCATATGAAATCCGTTTATTAATAAACCCTTGCCGTCGGTTTTTTGTGTAAATACAGCCCCGCCTGCATTAAATGTGGTGTTGTCAAAAATCGGCAATGAATTGGTAAGCGTGTAATTTCCGGGTGCAAAATTTACAACAAGATTGTTACACATATTGTCTTTCAGTACCTTGCGGATTGAAATCGTATCGTCAGCATCACCGTTCGGTGAAATGTTAACAACCCTTGTGCCGCTGTCGTTTGTGTAATCGGAATCGATTTGTGCGGCAAATACATTTGTTCCGCCAATCGCAATAACAAAAAATAAGATTGATGCAATTATTACAGATAGTTTTCTTTTCATTTTTATCACTCCTTAATTTTTAATTATACTATATGCAAAAGCTATTTGTCTATTGTCAAAGTAAATAAAAAAGAACTCAACTTTTTGTCGAGTTCTTTAAGCTGTTTATTATAATCTGCTGTCTTTATCAACGGCCTTATCAACGGCTTTGTGTATTGCAGAGTTAAATCCGCTTTCTTGAAGTGAGGTAACAGCTTCAATCGTTGTGCCGCCCGGTGAACATACCTTGTCGATAAGTTCATACGGATGTTCGTCACTTTCAAGAATCATTTTGGCACTGCCGAGTACAGCCTGTGCCGAAATCTTGAGTGCAACATCTTTTTTCATTCCGTTTTTAACTCCGGCTCTTGCAAGCTCGTCGATAAACATATAAGCAAGTGCAGGAGTACAACCTCCGAGAACACCGAAAAGAGGGAAATAGTTTTCTTCAAGATAAATAATCTCGCCGACTGCCGAAAAAATCTTCTCGGTTAATTCTTTGTCACTGTCCGTTGCTTTGTCATTAGCCGTATATGCACAAATCGCTTCCGATACCGTTGCGTTTATATTAGGCATAACACGGATGATTCTGTTTTCGTGTGTAAGATTACCGGCAATAAATTCCGTACTTTTTCCGGCTGCTATGGAAATTATCAAAGTACTCTTGTCTTTAAGCACTCTGTCAATCTTTTTAAGAACGGACGAAAGTACATTTGGCTTAACAGCCAAAACAACCGTGTCACTGTTTTTAACGATTTCTTCTTCGCTGTTGAAAACATTTATGCCGTATTTTGATTTCATTTTGGCTGTTGCCGGAGCGTAAATATCAAAAACATTTACATCTTTTTCACTCACAGCCTTGTTGTCAATGATTCCGCAGATGATGGCACTTGCCATATTTCCGCATCCGATAAATCCGATAGACATAATTTCTACTTCTTTCTTTTTATTTGGAGATATTTTTCTCTCGTTGCTTCTCCGCCCCGTATGTGCCTTTGAGATTTGTTGTTTTGCAAAACACTGTTTACTTTGTCGGCAAGCAGGGGAGAGATTTCTTCCAGTCGTTTTGTAACATCCATATGTACCGTGCTTTTGCTTATGCCAAAAACTTTGGCGGTTTGCCTCACAGTCGTTTTGTTCTTTGCAATGTATTTTCCAAGTTCAATACATCTTGATTCTACATTTTTGGTCATACCGTTTACTCCTTCTAAGTAAATGATATGACCTTGGTTTTGCTTATATTACTTTGTTAAAACTTATTCCTCTGTAGTTGATTCGTCCGTTGTTTCTTCCTTTATGGAGTCAACAATAATTCCGAGTGCGTCCAAAGGAGATCTAAGCTCGATTCTTTCAACCTTGCCGTATTTTGCTGTTTGTTCAGTGCTTGCGTTTGAGTCCAATCCGTTTTCCTGATAAACCAACATTTCAAGCGACTTTCTGTTAACGGAAAATGTGTAAACGACCGTTTGGTTGATAGAAGTATTCAACAATGTAAGCTTGTTGCCTTTAACTGAGTATTCACCCTCAAAAGAATAATCCTTTGTAAAGTAAGCCTTGTATGTGCCGTCCTCAAAAAACTCGTACGCAGATGTTCTTTCTTCATTTTGCCATTTGCCGATTAACAATTTCGGATTGTCCGATTGAAATACAGACGATGCCATTGTAACCGGATTGATTCTTTCAACGGCACAGTAAATACCTGTCGGTACAAGTGTCATTACCAAAATGCTGAAAATAATAACAAATACAAGCTTTGAAACGCCTGACTTTTTCTTTTTCTTTGCCATAATTATTTCAATCCTTTTTTCTTAAGTAACGAATCGATTTTGTTTGAATTGTCAAGTAATGATGAAACCGATAAATCGTGGTTGATTGTATCAAGAAAATATGCAAGGTATTTTGAGAGTTCAACACCCTGATACCAATCTCTTGAGAGAAGTTCCGGCGTTTGATATACACCGTTTGTGGTAAATACTTTTTCAAATATGCCGTCTTCGTGTGCCTGGTCAAATATTTCAAGACCGTTGCAGAAAAGACCGAATGCAGTACAAACAAAAATTCTCTTTGCCTTGAGTTCTTTAAGTTTCTTTGCAACTTCAAGCATGCTTTCGCCCGAAGAAATCATATCGTCAACGATAATGATGTCTTTGCCCTCAACACTTTCGCCAAGATATTGATGTGCAACAATCGGGTTTCTGCCGTTTACAACTCTTGTATAATCTCTTCTCTTGTAGAACATACCGAGATTTACACCAAGCTGTGTTGCAAAATAAATACATCTGTGCATTGCACCCTCGTCAGGTGAAATAATCATAAGGTGGTCAGGGTCAACCGTCAAATCGTCAACGCTGTTAACGATTGCCTTAATCATCTGGTATGTAGGCATAACATTTTCAAATGATTTGTGAGGAATCGAGTTTTGAACTCTTTGGTCGTGTGCGTCAAATGTGATAATGTTTTCAACGCCGAGAGCGGTAAGCTCTTGCAAAGCCATAGCACAGTCAAGTGATTCACGAGATGAACGCTTGTGCTGTCTGCCCTCGTAAAGCATCGGCATAATAACATTGATTCTCTTCGCCTTGCTTGATGCGGCAGAAATAACTCTCTTTAAATCCGAAAAATGGTCGTCCGGTGATTTAGGTACATTCATACCGTACATATTGTATGTAACGCTGTAATTGAAGCAGTCAACAATAATATACAGGTCGTAACCTCTGATTGTGTCATTGATTACCGCCTTACCTTCGCCCGAGCCGAATCTTGCGATTGTCGTGTCGATAAGGTATGACTCTCTTTGATAGCCGTAAAAAGCAATGTTTTCTTTGTGAGCGGCTGCTTGCTCGGCTCTCCATTTTACAAGGTAACTGTCAATCTTTGCCGCAAGAGCTTCTGTGCCCGGCAAAGCGATAATTCCTAATGGACCGTAAGGGATTGTTTGTACTTCTTCTGCTGTGATTCTTGGCATTTTAAAAATACTCCTCTCAATTTATGCTTACATTTTACAACATATTGCCCCAAAAATAAACACTTAATAACAATTTTTAATATAAATATTTAGCTCTCGGTGCAAAGATTTTTTATATATAATCAACAAATTGTTTCAATTTACAGTGTCTTGGTATTTGCTTTGGATTTTTTCATTCGCCTGAGTAATCCGTATCCGAATATGCCAATCCATCCGCAAGCGGATATAGGTAATCCGTATGTTAAACCTTTAGGCGAATAAACCAATTTAATGTCGTGCTGCCCCTGTTTAACGGTTGCTCCGAGTTGACTGTCTCCGATTTTAAATGTTTTTACTTCGTGACCGTCAATATATATCTTCCAACCGTCATCATACGGAATAGATGTGTACAAATATCCGTCGTATCCGGCGTTTATTGTGCCCTCGATTTTTGTGTCGCTGTGCTTTGTGACTTCCATTTTGCCGAGTGACAGCATTTCGTATGCCGAATCAAGAACAGTGTTGTCTATGTTGTATGCATAAATAGTGAATGAGGCACTGCCCGATGTAACTCCGTTTAAGTCAATCGATGCCTTGATTTCATCACCGGAATTGTGCGTGCCGAGGTCGAGAATGTACGGCTCCGATATACCCTGATATGTCGTGTTTACACCGTCGTTCCAATAGTAATTAACATTTTCTATTTCACTCGATTCAATGTAAATATAAACATTTCCGGTTTTTACCGACTTGAAAGTTATATCTATGCTTCCGCCGGTGTTTTCCTCAATGGAGTCAACAAAATAAGTGCCGTTTTGCGTAACCTCCTCGCAGTCCGCATTGTAACTGTCGGTGTTTACATATTCAACCGGTACAAATACATTGCTTACTCCCGTAGCCTTGTCAATCAAATCCTCCTGAACATCAAACGGATTTCCCTCGCTG
>CAVBQD010000041.1:0-14631 GCA_963597385.1 bacterium
CGTTATGTACTGCGGTGCGTTTATGCAAATAGTAAACGGTGTTATGCTGATTGCAAATACGCTCGGCAAACTTGCCGAAATTCTGCCGCTTGCACGGGTTTACTTTGAGATTATTGAGTGCACCGACGGCAAGGCATATGGCATAACGGAACTTGACGGCAAGAATTTTGACATTGAATTCAAAAATGTATCGTTCAAATATCCCGGCACGAACAAATACGCACTTGAAGATGTAAACATAAAAATCAAAAACGGTGAACATCTTGCCGTTGTCGGCAGAAACGGAAGCGGTAAAACGACCTTTATCAAGCTGATGTGCCGACTTTACGATGTTACAAGCGGTGAAATTTTGATTAACGGAGTAAATATTAAAGAATACTCAAAAGACAGTGTTGCAAGGCTTTATTCGGTTGTTTTTCAGGATTTTAAAATGTTCTCAATCCCTTTGAAAGACAATGTTTGCACATCAAACGAATACGACAGAGAAAGACTGTTTGCCTGCCTTGAAAATGCAAATATAAAAGACCGAGTTGAGGCAATGCCGCAAAAAGAAAACACCTGCATTTACAAGGACACGGACAAGGCAGGTGTGGAAATATCGGGAGGCGAAGCACAAAAACTTGCACTCGCAAGAGCACTTTATAAAGATGCTCCCGTTGTTATCCTTGACGAGCCGACGGCGGCACTTGACCCGATTGCCGAAAACGAAGTGTACACAAGATTTAACTCGTTTGTTGAAAACAAAACGGCAATTTACATTTCGCACAGGCTGTCAAGCTGTGTATTTTGCAACAGAATCGCTGTGTTTGACAATGCCCGACTTGTGCAGACAGGTACACACTCGCAACTCCTGAACGAAAGCGGTAAGTACGCTGAGTTGTGGAACGCACAGGCAAAATATTATATAAACTGATAAACTGCAAAAGCGACCTGCAATTTTCGGGGTCGCTTTTTGCATTAATTAAACTTTAGTGTAACAATACATTCGTGGCTGACATCGGAGCCGAATTCAAACTTAACTTTTGTGGGATTTCCATTTTGGACAACCGTTGCCTTGCAAGCGTTATTTGTGCTCTTTTTAAGAGTGTCATAATACTTCAAAGGGTCAAAATCTTTTTCTTTGCACGGTTCGCTAACCGTTATTTTCTCTGCAGAAAGCAAAAAATATAAATCTCGGCACGGATAAAAAACTTCCTTGCTGTTTACGGTGTAGCTGCCGTCAAAATAATAAGGCGAACCCTGTTTAAACCCAAAATAAACAATGCCCATATCACCGAGTGCATCATAGGAACAATTTATGTTGAGCACTTTAAGATTGTCGGATGAACCGACAACAGAATTGCCACATGAGGTTACGGTTGAAGGAATTGTGATTTTTGTAAGACTTTCGCAAAGAAAAGCTTTTTGCCCGATTGTTTGCAAACCCTCGGGCAAATCAGCCTCTTTAAGCATACTGTCAGCAAACGCTTCCTTGCCTATTGCTTTAACGCTGTTCGGTATTTTAACATCGGTTATTTTGCTTTTATAAAACGCATAATCGCCTATTTCACAAACACTGTCGGGGATAACTGCCTTTGTGCTGTCGTTAAAACAACAAAGCAATGTTGTTTTGTCTTTATTGTACAAAACATTGTCCTCAATTGTATAGTATGGACTTTCGGACTCAAAGCCGAGTTTCACGGAATTTTCGTTTAATTCTCTGAAAAACGAAGTTTCAAACTTAACATATTTGCCCTCGTACTTTACGGGAACGGTAAGGATTTTGCCTGAATCGAAATTATCGGCAATACCGCTTATGTAATATCCGTCATCTTGCATACAGCCGACAAAAGTCGAACCGTCAGCCGAACCGTTTTGAGCGTTATTCAAAGTTGTTGATTTGTCAACGGCTGTCACCTCGTTGATATCTAAAGCGTCATTTGAATTTTTCTGCACGGTAAAAATCACACCGCAGTAAGCGGCAATTAAAACCGCCGCAACAACAAGAGCGGCAAGAACGGAATTGATTTTTTTACTCATAACGCACCTCTGTTTAACCGAAATCATCAAGAAGTTTAATAAGTCCGACGGATATTGTTATCCAAATGCCGAAATTTACGATATTAAAAGCTGTCATCATTCCGCTGAAAACGGACAAATCAAAATGCCTGCCGAGCTTTTGCTTGATTTTGAGATTGCTGTTTTCCATAGGGCAGAAAATAAGTGCCAAAACTGCCTCGGTTATATTGACAAACGGAAAAAAACCTGTCATAACTGCCCTGCCCACCGTCGAATTTACATCATCGAACAAACCTGTACCGCCGAGCAAAAGCAAGCCTGCATAGCCCATCAATGTTGAACAGTCAAGAGAAGCAAGCAAAATTATCAATTTGAAAATAAATCTTTTTTCATTTTTACTCTTTTTCATAATTACTCCCGACATTTATATTCTCAGCGTGTCGAAAAAGTATTTTCGGCACGCTGTAGGCTGTTGAGAAAGGTTCTGAATTTCGTTTTCTTGCGAAGGAAGATGTACGATGGTACCTCGACTGAGCAAAAAACGAAAAACGCCAAAAGTGTTGCAAACTCGATGTTTGTAACACTTTTACAATCCCTCCGTCAACACTTCGTGTTGCCACCTCCCTTTGCAAAGGAGGCTCAAATCGGTTGGCTTATTTTTAATGGCGTGCTTCAGGGGCTTTATCGACAGTCTAATATCTTTTCAATTTTACAATAACATATATGTGTATTTATTGCAACACATTCAGCAAGTATGATATAATAAATATACAAAAGGGGTTGATAGTATGAAAAAATGGTACAAGGGCGACACGCATTTACACACAACGAATTCCGACGGAAATATGACGCCGGAAAAGTTGATTTCGGAATGTAAAAAAATCGGACTTGATTATATGATAATCACCGACCACAATTACGACACGGTTAAGAAAAGCCGATTTGACGGCGATATGCTGATTATTGAAGGTCAGGAACTCACCGACAAACCGGGGCATGTTAATGTTTGGGGTGCAAAGGTTCCGCACGACCCGCCGCACAAACTTGAAACGGTTGAAGATTACAAAAAACTGATTGACGCAAGCCGAGAGACGGGTGCTACAATATCACTAAATCATCCGTTTTGTTCAAACTGTCCGTTCTTGCTCGATAAAGACGAGTTTAAATTTGACACGGTTGAGGTGTGGAACACTGTTCAACATTCCGATAATCTGAAAAATATGGAGTGGTGGTACGAACAACTGCTCAAAGGCAACAAAATTATGGCTGTGGGCGGTTCGGATCATCACAGATATTACGGCCCCGTATCTTTTCTTGCCGTGCCTACAACTTATGTTTTGGCAGAAGAAAAGACTGCCGAGTCAATTTTAAAAGCTATCCGTGAGGGTAGAAGCGTTGTTACAAACTCACCTAAATCAAGTATGATTTACTTAACCGTCGGTTCGGCTCAGGTTGGCGATACGGCAAAACTGTCCGAAAATAAAACTGCCGATATCACAATCACAAAATTCAAAAAGGGACACAAACTTGTGGTTTACAACAACGACAAGGTGATTTTTACCCACACGGCTGAAAAGAATTTTAAAACCTGGTCGGCAAATTTCAAAATCAATGAGCCGGGATTTATCCGTGCGGAAATTGACTACAATCTCGGTGCGGTATCCACAAGGGTTGTAGCTTTTGCCGAAAGAAAATTCCTCGGCAGTCGCGGAGTTAAAAAGACAAACAAAACAATGCCGGAGATGTTTTGGGCGTTTACAAATCCTATTTGGATAGAATGACAAATTTTCATTGAATTTTTCGGCATTTCTGCTATAATATTTGTGATATTTTATGCTTGGAGCAAAGCTATGACAAAAAGTGATTTTGAAAAAATTGAACAAATTACCGTTGACGAAATGAAAACACTCGACAGTAATGACTATACGGTTATAGATATTCGTGATGAAATTGCATTTACCTACGGCACGATTAACGGAGCGGTTAACATTCCGCAGGCGAAGTTTGAGGAAAGTCTTGATACTTTACCAAAGGACAAACTTCTTATTATCTGCTGTAAAAGCGGAATCATCAGCGACCCGATTGCCGAAAATTTAAGACAGCACGGCTACTTTGCCGCAAACCTCAAAGACGGATATTACGGCTATATGCTGTCGGAACTCAATGTAAATTCGGACCGGTCAAAGGATATTGAACGAAGCATAAACAAAAAGTTTCATAAAGAAATTTGGAGCAGATTTACTGCTGCACTCAACGATTATAATCTTGTTGAAGAGAGCGATAAAATTGCCGTTTGCATTTCGGGCGGTAAAGATTCAATGCTTATGGCAAAGCTTTTTCAGGAGCTTAAAAGGCATAACAAATTTCCGTTTGAAGTTGTTTTTCTTGTTATGGACCCGGGCTACAGTCCCGAAAACAGGGAGATTATAGAGAAAAACGCAAAACTTCTCAACATCCCGATTACTGTGTTTGAATCGAATATTTTTGAATCGGTTTTGCATATTGAAAAGTCACCTTGTTACCTCTGTGCAAGAATGAGGAGAGGGCACCTTTACAACAAGGCAAAGGAACTCGGTTGCAACAAAATTGCACTCGGTCATCACTACGATGATGTTATCGAAACCGTGCTTATGGGTATGCTTTACGGCGGTCAGGTACAAACGATGATGCCGAAGCTTCATTCAACAAACTTTGAGGGAATGGAGCTTATCCGCCCGATGTATCTCATCCGTGAGGACGATATAAAAAGGTGGCGTGATTATAACGATTTGCATTTTATTCAATGTGCGTGCAAATTCACCGATACTTGCACATCGTGTAACCCGGACAACGCTTCCAAGCGTCAGGAAATCAAAAATATGATAAGAGAGATGAAAAAGGTCAATCCGCAGGTTGAAAGCAACATCTTTCGCAGTGTTGAAAATGTAAATATCGACACCGTTATTGCGTACAAAAAGGACGGCATAAAGCACAACTTTCTTGAAAGCTACAACAAATAAATTTTATATAAGTAAAAAGGCACACAGAAGAAAAGCCGTTCTGTGTGCCTTTTGCATTATGAATTTTTCCAATCTATAATCGCTTTTTTCATACGATTGTCTATATCAATTCTTGTCTTTTTACATTCTTTTGAATACGGCTTTGAATTGCCGAAAGCGAGGCTTACAAGCAGGCTTGAACCTATCGGAAGCATAATTTTAAGTATACTGTCGGGGAACACAAAGTGTGTACCGTGCTCATATATCATTGCTTCTGCCGTACAGGAATGAGGATGAGAATCAAGTCTTTTCTGCATTCTGCGAATATATTTTGCCGTGTTCCACAGGGTATCATCCTCAGCACCGATTAAAACAAGATTACCCTTAATATTTTCAACCTTGATGAATTCGTCTTCGGTTATCGGATGAGCCACCTCGGAATCGTCAAATATCTTACATGAAGCAAGCATACTGTTTTTTGCTTTGGCTTCCTCCGTCATTACCTGATAATAACGAGGGTGCTCGTAGCAAAACGGCATATACGGCAACGGGTTGCCACGGTAAGTAAACAGCGATTCGTTTTTAATCGGCCATTCCTTGCAGCCGTCACGATTACCCTGTGCAAAGCCCTGCCAAACAAAGTCGCTCGGAGTCATTGCGATCGTGAGAGTAAAATCGGGAATGAGCGAAGCCGCTGTAAGTGCAAGCGTGCCTGTTGTTGACGCACCGGCAATGCCGAATTTTTTATTTCCGTGCTTTTTTGCCCAAGCAAGTGCGGCTTCCACCCTTTCAATAGGATAATTGTGATAATCATAGCATTTTTTAGCCGGCGACATTGTGAGCACATTAACTCCGAGACGCAACAGCCATTTTACGGCACATTTTGCCATATAATCCTCCGGGTCGTCGCCAAGCATTGCGATTATTACACGGTCTGTTGGAAATTTACATTCCCAATAAGCCCCGTAAAATCCGTCCTTTTCGGTATCGAAATGAATATGAGTCATACTTTTCACCCCAATTTAAAACGATTGATTTTTGAGTGCTTCGCCGAGAGGCGTTTTTTTGATTTTGAGAAGCATCAGGCAAGCAACAACAGCATAGCTGACAATACCCAAAACCACCATTGTTACATAGCAACTGTTTGAAACAATATACGGAATATATCCTGTCATTTGCGTGTAAATATATGACTTGAATGCCCAACGCAGTGCAAGCGATATAAGCGGAATGGAAATAAGAAGCGACGCAACCACAACCAGTGATGTTATGATTATATAGAGCTTGCCTATTTCGATATCCGAGAATCCGAGGATTTTTGTCATTGAAACGGACTTGCTGTTTTTCTCGATAATCTGTTTTGTGAGAATGAACATAACAAGGAGGAATATAACCACGCCGAGAATCTTAAACACTTTTACAAATTCCATCATAGACACTTGCATTTGGGTAACAACCTTTGTCAAATCCTTTTCCGTAATGACTGTTGCGACATCGTCGTCATCCAAATCGCTCAGCTTGGTATTGCTGAAATATCCGTTGAAGTAATCCGTTTCTTCGTTAAACTCCGTAAGGTAATCGCCCCTGCTCATAAACACGGTTATAGCGGCTTCGTATTCATATATTCCGCCGACTTTGAACGAATAGGTTTTGTCTTTGTACTGCTCTTTCAGCGTGACTTCATCACCGCTTGAAAGTCCGAATTTATTTGCCATTGCACTTGAAATAAGTACTTGACCTGTCGGAATATTTTCTGTGATGTACTTGCTTTGACTTTCTATTCCGTAAACAGTTACATCGTCCGCTATAAATTTTTCGTCGGTTGTTTGAAGCGATGTCATACAGAACTTTTCCGCATCGGCATTTTCGGTTTCTGCCTCGTTAATCATTACATACTGATATTTTGAAAGCTGACCGTCTTTTACCAACTGAGAGTAATCCTCAAGTAAAGGTCCGTACATTGAGCCGAATACAACAAGAATACCGGCAAGGAATACACCCAAAGCAAGTGTAAGATATGACGGCACATTTTGGAAGAAAATGCGAAGTCTGAATTTTGAGAAAAACGGCATTTTCTTTGGCAGTTTAACAAGCCGTTTTTGTCCGCTCTCTTTAAGTTCGCCTCTGATGAAATTAAGCGGACTGATTTTGAGCTTTTTTGAAAGCATAATGAGGTTGACAAGTATCATCAATATGAACGGTACAACCGTTGTTTCCAAAAATGCGTTCATATTCCAAAGCAGTTTGAATGTCGGAAGCGAATAGTTGGTATAATATACATTGACAAACAGTTTTTGAAATACCGTATAGCCCAGAATATTACCGACTATACTGCCCACAATCGTTACCACAATCGGCAGGAACATATAATGACGGATAAGTTCGCCTTTTGAATAACCCATTGCACGGAGCGTACCGATAACATTTGCCTCTTTGGTGATGGTATTTGAAGTTGTAACGGCAAACAAAAATGCAATTACAACCATAATAATGTAGGTCATCAACATCATTGAAGCTTTGTCGGATTCGCTGTCATCCGAGGCGTACGAAATAGATTTGTTGGTATATTTTGCACTGTAATCCTTGACATTAAGTATACCGCTGTCATCAATATTGAATTTGTCGGTAATCTTTTTAAGCGATGCAAGGTCGCGGTAAATCTGCTTACAATTATAAAGCCCGGCGTCACTTACGGCGTCAACGATTTTGTAAATTTGGTCGTACATATCGTCAAAATCCATATCGTTGCTTGTTTTATAATCGTCAAGGCTGATTTTAGGTGCGGTATCAAGCGAGTCCATATCCCAGTCATCGCTGTTCTTTTCCGCGTCTTCAAGTACCCGTTTAAGATTTTTATATTGCTTTTCGGTTATGCCGAGCTCTTTTGCCATTTTAGCCGTATCGTTTATGCTTGCTTTTCTGATTGCGGAAAAGTATTTGGCTTCAAGTTGTTTTTCGGCAACTTCAAATTCGCTTTTCAGCCGTTTTATATACGGCTTTGCTTTTTTATAAAGAGCGTCAACCTGTGCCTGAATAAGCGGTTCGTCATATTCTTTAAGAATGTTTTCAAGTGAACTTATCAAAAGTTCGCTTTTCGCATTTTCTGTGTCTTTGTCTTCAACCGGCGTGTTGTATTTCCACGCATAGCTTATTGTTTCGTGGGCTGTGCCGATTGTGCTATATCCGCCGTCGGTCATAACTGCAACGCCGAAACCTACCGCGTCAAACATCATATCGGCATTGCTTTTAAAAAGTGCACTGTAGTCGGATAACGCAATTAAGCCCGTGACGGTGTAAGTTTTATTCTTTATTTTTATACTGTCGCCGACTGTGATTTTGTTATTGTCGGCAAACATACGGTCAATCGCAATTTCACTGTCTTTTGTCGGCATTTCTCCGCTCATAAGGCACTCTTTGTTGACCTCACTTCTTGTTTTGTAAATGCGAAGTGTTTTGCTTTTTTTAACCGTTTCTTCTTTGTAACTTAAATCGTACAGTTTGAGGTCGTTTTGACTTTCGATTTTACCGAGGATTTCGCTTGTCGGCTTAACATTAAATGCTATGTGACCGTCTTCAATATTACATTCGCTTGCCGTAGTTTCAAATTGTGCCATAACCGAGTTGTCGGCAACCATAAATCCCGACGCCGCACCGATGAAGAAAACGATAAACAAAAACAATGCAATATATTTGCTTGCGTCCGAACGCAAATCACGCTTGAAGCGTTTGTTTAAGGGATTGTGCATATTACCACTCTCCTTACCATTCCAAATCTTTGGCTGAAACTTTGTTTTCGTTTATATAATTCTTGCGAATTTCTCCGTCACGAAGTGTGAAAACTCTGTCAGCCATATTTTTGATTGCGTCGTTGTGTGTAACCATAATTACCGTGTTGCCGTACTTTTGATTAACTTCTTCCAAAAGCTTTAATATTTCCTTTGAAGTTTTGTAGTCAAGTGCACCTGTCGGTTCATCGCAAAGTAAAATATCCGGATTCTTAACAATTGCTCTGCCTATTGAAGTTCTTTGCTGCTGTCCGCCCGAAAGCTGAGAGGGAACTTTATCCGCTTGGTCTGCAATGCCGAGTGTTGACATAAGTTCATCGATGTTGAGCGGATTGTCACTTAAATACGCACCGACCTCAATGTTTTCTCTGACGGTTAAATTAGGTATTAAATTATACATTTGAAATACATAACCGATGTGTTTCCTGCGGTATTGCGTGAGTTGTCTTTCGCTCATTAGTTTGGTCTTTTCGCCGTTTACGGTGATGGTACCTTCGTCCGCCGATTCAATCGCACCGATGATGTTGAGAAGTGTTGACTTGCCCGAACCGGAAGGTCCGAGAAGCACGCACATTTCGCCCTTTTCAATTTCAAGGTCTATGCCTTTGAGTACTTCAATCCTGTTGTCGCCTGCACCGAAATGCTTTTTTATTCCGTTAATTTCTACAAAAGCCATATTGTTCTCCTATTAAGTTAGCATATGCTAACTGCCTAACCGTAAATTAAGTTAGCTTTTGCTAACCCACACTCATATTATCACACATATATTGATTTGTCAAATATTTTATGAATATAAAACTGTTGAAATGCGGATTTTTTGAATATATAATAAAACTATACTAAACAAAGAGGGAATTATATGACACTGCAACAATTAAAATATCTTGTAACCGTTGCCGAATGTAAAAACATTACTGCGGCGGCAGAAAAATTATACATATCTCAGCCAAGTCTCAGTGCGGCGATTCATAATTTGGAAAATGAGATGAATGTAACGGCATTTGTGCGTTCTAACAAAGGAATGACCGTCACTAAGGAAGGTGAAGAACTTTTGTCGTTTGCCCGTAACTTGCTTGAACAGGCGGACATAATGAAAGAACGATTTTGTACGGATACAAACCGAAAGCCAAAATTTTGTGTATCGTGCCAGCACTATTCCTTTGCCGTAAACGCATTTGTTGATGTGGTAAACAAATTTGACGCTTCGGAATATAACTTTACTCTGCGTGAAACACAGACGGGTGAAATCATAGACGATGTGGCTAACGGCAACAGCGAGCTTGGGATTTTGTACTTGAGTGAAAGTAACGAAGAAGTTTTGCGAAAGCTTATCAAGAAAAACGACCTTGTATTTGAGGAAATGTTTGAAGCGTCGCCGCATATTTTTATCAGTAAAAACCATCCGCTTGCCGAAAAAGACACAATAAATCTTGATGAATTAAAGCCATATCCGTATTTGGTGTATGAACAGGGCGAACGAAATTCGTTTTATTTCAGTGAGGAATTTTTAAGCGTGCTCGATATGCCGAAAAGTATTGAGGTGCGTGACCGTGCGACGCTGTTTAACCTTGCAATCGGGTTGAACGGTTTTACCGTGAGTTCGGGCGTTATTGACAGGGAACTCAACGGCGAAGATATAATTGCAAAACCGCTTATTATGGATTGCACAATGCATATCGGTATAATCAAAAAGAAAAACATTATGCTCTCACGCTATGCAAATGCATATGTCGACGCACTGAAAAAGCATTTGCCTATAGGTTAAAACTATGGCAGGCCGCATTTTATATGTATTTTGCAAAATGATTTTTGTGTGATAAACTGTACTCATCAACAAACAAACGAAAGGACAGTTTACTATGAGTACACTCAAAACACCGTTTAAATATGACTTTGTAGGCAGTTTTTTAAGACCGCAGGAGGTCAAAAACGCAAAGGAAAATTACAAAAACGGAAAAATCGACAAAGAAGAATACAACAGGATTATTAATGACGCAATCACAAAGCTTGTTGCGAAGCAAAAGGAACTTGGCTATCATGCAATTACCGATGGCGAGTTCAGAAGAACATTTTGGCATCTCGATTTTATGTGGGGATTTGACGGAGTAGAGCACAAGGCAACAGGTGGCGGAGTTCCGTTTAACGGCGAACTTGCAGTGCTTGACGATACCTATCTTGTGGGCAAATTCAAGGCGAAAGCTCACCCGTTTGTGGAATACTTCAAGTTCTTAAAGCAATTTGAAGATGAAAACACAGTTGCAAAATATACAATTCCTGCACCGGCTCAAACATATTTGCAGTTTACCGTTCCGGGCAATGATGAACTTACAAAAAAGTTTTATGCAACAGACGATGAACTTATCGAGGATATCGCGGCAGGTTACAGAGCTGTTATCAAACAATTTTACGATGCGGGTTGCCGTAATCTCCAGCTTGACGATTGTTCATGGGGTTCGGCTCTTACAGATGATACCGATATTTTCGGCGTAAATGCAGAAGAATATAAAAACCGACTTCTTAAAGTCAATAATCTTGCACTTGAAGGTAAGCCTGATGATATGGTAATTACATCTCACATTTGCCGAGGCAATTATCACTCGACATTTTTCTCAAGCGGTGCTTATAATCCGGTTGCCGATTGGGTATTCGCAAAAGAAAATGTAGACGCACTTTTCCTTGAATATGATGATGAGCGTTCAGGCGGATTTGAACCTTTGGCAAAGGTGTCAAACGACAAAACCGTTGTTTTGGGCTTAATCACAACAAAATCACCTAAGCTTGAAAATAAGGAAGATGTTATTGCACGGATTAAAGAAGCGGCTAAATATGTTCCGCTTGACCGTCTTTGCCTTAGCCCGCAATGCGGATTTGCATCGTGCGAAGTGGGTAATAAAATCACCGAAGAAGAACAGTGGGCAAAACTCAAATTGGTAAAAGAAATCGCCGAAGAAGTTTGGGGCTGATTCATCACTTAATAATTAAAAAAGAGGCTGTAAAAAAGCGAAAATAAAAGCCGAGATTCACGAATCAGTGAGTCTCGGCGATTTTTTGTTTAGGTTAGCTTTAAATTGTGGAAAAGTATGCTAATTGTGGAAATTTTGGATATGACTCCAAAAGGTGCCGCAATTTTGCACTTTTAATGTGGAAAACTTTTTAGTTTTGGTTATGCTGTTATTGTGTGAGTTAGGCTTTTCAAATGATATTTGCAATTTGCGTTGCATTTTTTACTTCCTTATTACAATAATTTATGATATAATACAATCAGTTAGAGATTGCTAACTGTAATAAGGAGGCGAAGTATTATGAACAAAAAAGTTTGGGATTTGTATGCACCGATATATGAAAAAGCGATGCGTATGGACAGAAAATACTATCAATATATGTACGACCGCATACCAAAGCAAATTAAAAACAAAGAGGTTTTGGAAATTGCAACCGGTCCGGGACTGTTGGCAAAGCATATTGCTTATTCGGCAAAATCCGTAACGGCAACAGATTATTCCGACGGAATGATAAAAGAAGCTCGCAAAGGCAACTATCCTTCAAATCTGAAATTTGAAGTAGCAGACGCAACAAAACTCCCTTACGGCGACAATTCTTTTGATGTTGTATTGATTGCAAATGCGTTGCACATTATGCCGGAACCTGAAAAAGCACTGTCTGAAATTGACAGAGTTCTTAAAGACGGCGGAATGTTAATAGCCCCGAATTTTGTGGGACACAAAACGGGATGCGTCAGCAAAATACGAAGCAAAATTTTACAACTTGCAGGGATTAAATTTGACCATCAATGGACGCCCGAGGAATATTTAAAATGGCTGGAAAAGAACGGTTGGAAAGTTACATTTTCCAAACTGTTGCCGTCGGGAATTCCGCTAATGTATGCCGAGTGCATAAACGGTTAAAATCTCTATTGCAACAATATGTATTCGTTAAAGTCAACGGTTGCCTTACAAAATCCGTAAAGCAACCGTTAATTTATACACCGCAACATCTTAAAGGCTTACATGTTTTTTGACGAAGTTTGAAATTACAAATCGTCTGCGTCCTGTACCGGTTCCTCCAAAATTCCGTCATAGTATGTTTCTTTTGTAATTCCGGTATACGAGCCGTTATCGTCAAGTTGAACTACCTCGGGATGAAAGAATTTTCGCAAATCGATTATTTCCTTTGTGTTGCCCATATCGTCTTTTTGACTATTCGCTTTTTTGCTTTTTTTCATAAAAAATCACCTCTGCATTATTTTTTGCAGAGGTGTTCATTTTATGCTTTTTCAACATCAACTTGAGCTATTTTATCAAGAAAATCTTTTGTAGTGACAACTTGTCCCATATCGAGAAAATCGTCCATATTCATATTAAAATTGTTAACATAAATCGGTGCACCGGCATATTCAACATCTATATGCAAACGCTTTGCGTCTTCTTTGATTTGCCGAGGGTCGTACGAATTTGCATCGTACTGCTTTTCGGCAAGCACTTCGTTGTTGTTGATATATTGCAAAATAATATTTCTCGTTGAGCGTGATATCGAAATATATCTGGTGTGAGCCTTAGAAATCGCCTGCCCCATGGTTGTTTGAGCAACAGCTTTACACGAATCGCTGTGTAAAAAGAACTCGTTTATAAAAATATGTTCAAGTGCCGTCGTGTCGTCCGGAACTATAATTGCAAACACATATTTTGTTACCTTTTTGCCGTACAGTTTGAGCATAAACTCTTTAAAATAATATTGACATTCGGAAATTTTACTCGCAAACTGATGATAAAACGGTATGTTGGGAACCGTTTCAATTCCCGGCATATTAAAATTTACAAATTTATCACTGTCTTTTTCTTTAACAAGAATACTTCTGTTTGTGATAATAATTGGTATCGTTTTAGGCATAGCATTGTCCTTTTTTGTTGATTTGTTATATTATACATCAATTTCACAGCGTTTTCAATAGCTTCATAAGCACCGTTAATATATGTAAAGTATTACAATTTAGTAATTTTTATGGATATTTGCCGCATTTGTGATATAATTAATCTGTTATTCTATCGAAAGGAACACTTTTTATGAACGATAACGAATTAGAAGAGATACTTAATGAAATCAAAAATAATAAAAACAAGCCGAAAAAAGAGCTTGACTCAAACGAATTTGAGGATATATTAAACAGCCTCAATTCTCAAGACGACATTGTTGAAAAACAGGAAGAAAGCAAGCCTGAGCAAATTGAATCCGACAAGGATTTTGAACCTGAACAAGAGGTTAAATATTTGAAAGAAGAGAAAACACAATCCGAACCGGTTAATCAAGAATTTCACCTTGTGTCAAACGAGGCTCCTGCTTCCGACAGCGAAGACGATTTTAAACCGGCAAACGAAATAGCCGACATTGCAGAGGAAACTCCGGCAAACAGTTATATCGAGACGGAACAAGAGTCACAGGAAGAATATCCTGAGGAATATACTGAAGAAAACACACAGCAAATATCCGATGAAGACGCACAGCAAGAGGCGTTTAACGACGACGGAAATGTGTATTTTTCCGATATGGCGGAAAATGCCGGAAACAAGAAGTCTAAGAAAAAAGGCAAAACCGTTGCAATTATTCTTATTGTCCTTGTGCTTATTGCCGCAATTGCCGTCGGTGTTTACTTCTATTTCTTTAACGGAAATAAGGAAGAAGCTACAACTCAAACCAAAGCCACAGTTACCGAAACCACCACGCAAAAAGCTGCGTTGGGTCCGCTTAACCCACTTACAGGAGAAACCGGATATGACGAAAGTGCTCTTACACAGCGTCCGGTTGCGGTAGTTGTTGAAAATGAATATTCAACATCATCCGTAAGACCTCAGTGGGGACTTGCCGACGCAGATATT
>CAVBQD010000042.1:0-14474 GCA_963597385.1 bacterium
TCGTTTACGCACAACAAATACAGTCCGCCGACGGTTATAACAATCGAAAGCCAAACATTCCACTTAACCTTATCTTTGAAAAACAAGCCGATAATCGGCACAAAAATGACATTGCATGAAGTTAAAAATCCCGCCTTACCCGACGGCGTGCCGGCAAACAGACCGAGTTGTTGAAACGCAGAAGTGCAAGCAAGGAAAAAACCGCAAATAAAGCCGTCTTTTACAAGTTCTTTTGTGCTGTATTTTGCCTGATTAGAACCGACTTTTTTGTTTTTTATATCAAGGACCGCAACAACGGGAAGTATTGTTATTCCCGCCATCAAAAACCTGAAGATTCCGAAAGTGAACGGGCCGACAAGCTGACCGCCCATTGTTTGAAAAACAAAAGAAACGCCCCACGCAAGCGAAATTAATATTAATAAAAAAGATGAAAATATCTGTTTTGATTTCATAAACGCTCCAAAAAAACCGAGGATAGTTCCTCGGTTAAGCGTGTCGAAAAGTATTTTCGGCACGCTATAAACTGTTGAGAAAGGTTCTGAATTTCGTTTTCTTGCGAACTTTGCTGTACCTCGTCAAAACATATTCCGTATAGAACAAAACAAAGTTTTGTAATTATACTTCATATGTTTTTCCTCTTTCCAAAAAATCAAGTGATTTTTTGGAAGTCTTACATATGCTTGTGAGCAAAAAACGAAAAACGCCAAAAGTATTGCAAACTCAATGTTTGCGATACTTTTCTTTAGACGGTGTTATTAAAATAATAATAATATTTCGGGATAGGCAAGCCTATCCCCCTACTTAATATGTGTTAATACAATTTTGGCGTGTTTCAGAGGCTTTATCGACAGTCTTAACCGAGGATGGTTCCTCGGTTTTATAATTATAATACCTTGTCGAAAAAGTCCTTAGCCCTTTCCGTTTGAGGATTATAGATAACCTCCTGCGGTGTGCCCTCTTCAAGAATTTTGCCGTCATAAATAAACAAAACTCTGTTGGCAACTTCACGGGCAAAACCGATTTCGTGAGTTACGATAACCATCGTCATACCCTCTTCGGCAAGTTCACGCATAACGCCGAGAACCTCGCCTACCATTTCAGGGTCGAGAGCCGATGTCGGCTCGTCAAAAAGCATAATATCCGGGTTCATACAAAGTGCTCTTGCAATGGCAACACGCTGTTTTTGACCGCCGGAAAGCATGGATGGATACGCCTCTGCCTTATCTTCAAGACCTACCTTACCAAGCATTTTCATAGCAAGTTCTCTTGCCTCGTCCTTTTTCATTTTCTTAACCTGAATAGGTGCAAGAGTAAGATTATCTATAACATTAAGGTTGTTGAAAAGATTGAAATGCTGAAACACCATTCCCACATTTTCTCTTGCCTTATTAATGTTGATTTTTTTGTCGTCCATATGATTGCCGTCAACGACCATATCGCCTGCCGTAATATCCTCAAGGCGGTTAATACAGCGTAAAAATGTTGATTTGCCGCAACCCGACGGACCGAGAACTACCACAACTTCGCCCTCGTAAATATCTGTTGTAATATCCTTTAAAACTTCAAGCTTGCCGAAATTCTTTTGAAGATGTGAAGCATGAATTTTTACATTATCATAATTTACGGCCACGGTTCAATCTCCTCTCAAGAATTTTTGCTGCATATGAAAGCAGAGTAATAACAATCAGGTACATAACGGCAACAACTGCCCAAACTTCAAATACACTACCCGTAATTGCGACGGCATTTTTTGCCGTATTAACAAGCTCAGGGAAGCCGATAACCGAAAGAATCGATGTATCCTTTAATGTAATAATAAACTGATTGATAATAGACGGAATCATTGTTCTGATAGCCTGCGGAAGAACAACCTTACGCATAGCCTGAGTATAGGTCATACCGAGTGAACGGGCCGCCTCCATTTGACCGATGTCAACGGATTGAATACCGGCACGAATAATTTCTGCCATATAAGCACCGCAGTTGAGTGCAAGACAAACAGTGCCCGCCTGCAAAGCCGAAAGTGTAAACGATGCCGAAGATGACTTGTTAATAATATACGGAACGCCGAAATAAACAAAAAATGCAAGTACAATCATAGGTACACCGCGAATCACATCTACAAAAATACGATAAATTGCGTTGCAGATTTTATTTTTCAAGACGGATAAAATGCCAAACAGCAAACCGATAATACACGCAAAAAACAGACCGCACAATGCCAGCGTAAGGGTTTTACCCATAGCCGCAAGCAGCATTTGCCCATAAGTTTCAATAATTTGTTGCATTAATAAATAAGCTCCTCTCACATTGGGATAATCAATATTATCAACCGTATTCAGTAAGAAAGCCACCGTTGCCCGTCAACACTGCCGGGCAGGTGGCAAACTACTAAACCTAAACAGAAATAAATTAATTGCCGATATTAGCCAAGGTACTTAGCGATAATTTCATCATACTTGCCGTTAGCTTTAATGTTTGCAAGGCCTGCATTGAAAGTATCAAGAAGTTCTTGTTCGTTTGAATTAAATACAGCCAAACCGTAACCGGCACCGTCATTTTCAGAGCCTTCAACGATTTCCATATCAAGGTCACCGTCTTTAATTGAAGCAGACATAATAGGTGTGTCCTCAAAACAAGCAGCACACTGACCGCCTGTTACAGCCTGATACATTGTTGGGCTGTCTTCAAAATATGTAAGCTTGAGGCTGTAAGTATCTTTAATTTCTTCTGCATAATCGGCACCCTTTGTACCTGTTTTAACAGCTACTGTTGAGCCTTTAAGGTCATCAAGTGACTTGATGCTTGAACCCTTTTTAACCGCAACGCTTTGAGTTGCTGTATAATATGAATCAGAGAAAATCCAACCTGAAGTTTTTCTTTCATCGGTAATAGAAGCACCGGCAATCATACCGTCTGCCTGTCCTGATTTACAAGCCGCGATTGATGCGTCCCAACCGAGTGAATTGAGTTCATATTCAAAACCTTGGTCTTCAGCAATTGCCGCAAGTAGGTCTACATCAATACCTACAAAATTGCCGGAAGCGTCTGTATATTCAAAAGGCTTGAATACTGTGTCTGTTGCGATAACATACTTCTTTGTTGATGTGTTTGAAGCGTCTTCACTCTTTGAAGTGTCATCGCTTGATGAGCTGCTTGAACAACCTGCAAATGCAAATACAACAGTAAGAACTGCAAGAACAAGTGCCAAGACTCTCTTCATTTTCTTTTTCATTTTCATCTTCCTTCCCAAATAAAATTTATATCCGTTTAGGGTTATATTAATGTTAATTATAATAATTTTTTAACGCATTGTCAATACTCACGGAATTATCACAAATAGCAAAAGAGGAAAAAATGCACGATTTTCTCCTCTCATTTTTATACATTATAACGAAAGTTTGTTGTTATAATGAAAATTCATTATCAAGATTTTCAAACAAATCAATTTGTTTTTTTGAACCGATAACACAAAACGAAGCGTTAGCGAATGCACTTTCAAGTTTATCGGCAAGAACTGCAAAATCGCTCTTTTGAACATTTACAATCTGACGGCGAAGCTCAAGTCTGTTCTCCTCCGAAATGCCCCTGATATAATTACCGTCTGCACCGGTGGTAATAAGGCGAGGGGTCAAAAGCGGTGAAGCACTTGACATTGCACCTATAATAAAGCCGACAAGACTTCTGTCGGAATTTGCAAAATCACGAACATAATCGGCAATTTTACAATAGGTTTCAATCGAGGTTTTGGCATTCGGGTCACGGTACGAATATGCAAACAGCGAACCGTTTGCAACAGGTTTAAGCCCCGTTCCGTATGCACCGCCTTTAACGCGAACTTCATTCCACAAATAATCAAGTGACACGATGTGCGTCATCAAAAATGTTTTGCCGTCATACAAACCGTCAAAGTCAACCGACATTGCCGAAAACGAAATATCGCCCGGAATAAGAACGGCGTCGTTTGATTTTTTCCACGGTATAATCTGCAATTCGTGCGAAACATCACAAGTGCCGAGTGAAGCGGAAAACGCCTTAACACTTTCGTCAAACGCATTTGCATCGTCTGCACCGATACCGATAAGAAGATTATCGGAGCCGAAAATCTTATCCGCAAGGCTTTGAAGTTCGGCGATAACGGTAGGTTCGTTTTCCTGCTCTTTGAGCCATTGATAAAACGAATAACCGTTTGTAAGTTCATCAACGACCGCATCATAAGAAAATGCCGTTGCACTTCTTTTTGCCGCCAAAACCGAACCGGACATAACAATTGACTGATATCTGCTTTGGCGTGACTGCTTGATAATGTCAACAATTCGGGAAGTATTATCAAATTTTGTAGATGTCAAGATTTCCTTTATAAGAGCGAGTGCATCGTCAACATATCTGTTAAGGGCACTGAACGACGCAACAAATTTAATGCTTCCGTCCTTTGTTGAATTGTACTTTGAGAACGGCGAAACCGCAAATGCTACGCTTCCGCATTTTGTCATAAGTTCCGTTTTAAGTTCCGATGCGGTATGTTTTGCCGTGTCGAGTTCGCTCAAAAGATTTGCAAGAAGTGACAGTTTCGGCAAATCCTCCTCACTAACGCCGGTAATATCAAAATACATATTAATATATGCAATTCCGTCCGTTTGAGTTGAATGTTTGAGCAAATTACCGTCAACAACGGTAGGGAGCGGCTCGGGTTTAACCTCAATATCCGCAAGAGTTATCATCGGCATTTTTGCCAAATCTTCCGGAGAATCAACGCTCGACTGCCATTCATCGAGTTTTTTCTGCTCGTTTTTATAATATTCAATATCGGCATCGCTCCAAGCAGCTTTGATTGCTTCAAGCCTTGATTTTTCATCTTCTCTGTCGGCATCGCCCACCGTATATGACGGCTTTGCAAGGAGAACGCAACGGTGCTCGTTATCAAAGAAAAGCTCTGAAATAAGATTTTCAAAATAACCGTTTTCCGCTTTCTTACGCAGAGTTTCAAAAATGTCGCCGACAAGCACATTTGTTGTTGCCTCGCCGTCATAAAGCCATGTTTCAAGCGAAAGCATAGCATACATAAGTCCGCGTGGATAGCCGAAATCCTTTTCTTTAAGCTCAAATTCAAGATTGGATATTGCGGCTTCAAGTTGTTTTTTGTCAAGCCCGTTTGATTTAAGTTCACAAAGTTTTCCGTTAACAAAGTCAACAATTTCTTCGGCTTTGTTTTCGTCAATATTTTTCAAATCAACAGCAATATACGGCTGAAGAATGCCGTCAACTACATGAATAACCGCGTCTTCGGCATACCCTTTTTCAAGAAGTGCAGAAGTAAGATACGACTGATTGCTTTCACAAAGATAGCGTGAAAGAATGTGCGTTGCATAAATCTTTTCTTTTTCGTCAAACTTACCGACAACATAGCCCATTTGAAGTGAACTTTGATTTTCAAGCGGCATATCCTTTGACTGCTCAAACATAACTTCAACCTTGCCTGCATTAACAGGTTTTTGAATTTCCGGAAGTTCGCTCGGCTCAATAGCGTCAAAATTACAAAGGTATTCCCTGTCAATAAATTCAGTTACCTTTTCAATATCCAAATCGCCGTCAAGAATAATATAACTGTTTGACGGATGATAATATTTTTTGTGTCCGTTAATAAACTGCTCGTATGTGAGTGACGGAATTTTGCTCGGATGTCCGCCCGATTCCCTGCCGTAACAGCTATTTGGAAACAAGGCACGGCAAAGAGCGTTTTCCTTTACGGAATCTGCGTCGGCATACACGCCTTTCATCTCGTTAAAAACTACGCCTTTGTATGAAATATCGCCGTTTTCGTCAAATTCGTAATGCCAGCCCTCTTGATAAAAAATCTCGGGTTTGGTATAAATCGACGGATAAAATACAGCGTCAAGGTAAACTTCCATAAGATTAAAGAAGTCCTTGTCGTTTTTGCTTGAAATAGGATACATTGTTTTGTCGCTGAATGTGAGTGCGTTTAAAAATGTATTCATACTGTTTTTGATAAGCTCAACAAACGGCTCCTTAACCGGGAATTTTTTTGAACCGCAAAGCACACTGTGCTCTAAAATATGGAATATACCCGTATCGTCGCTCGGTACTGTTCTGAAAGCAATCGAAAATGTTTTGTTGTTATCGGGTCTGTCAAGCCACAAAAGCCTTGCACCCGATTTTTCGTGCTTCATTTCAATTATTCTGCCTTTAAGTTCGGCAACATCTTTTAATTCAAGGATTTTAAATCCGTTCATATTATCATTAATTTTCATACAGAAACCTCCGTGTATATTTGATTATATCATAGTCCATAAAAAAATCAAATACACAAATTTGTCACTATTAATATTATTCGTCACGATAAACAGCTTTTATCCTTGACATAAAAATTTTCTATGTTAAAATTAGTATGCTGACTTTTCAGAATAAAATGTAAGAGAGGGTTTTTTATGGAAAAAAGAGAGCAATTTGCCTCCCGACTCGGTTTCATCTTGGTATCTGCCGGATGTGCAATCGGTATAGGCAATGTATGGAAATTCCCGTATATCTGCGGAATGTACGGCGGAGCGGCGTTTATTGTTATATATTTGCTGTTTCTTGTTATTCTCGGCTTCCCTATTTTGGTTGCCGAATTTGCAGTAGGCCGCGGCAGTCAAATGGGTATGGGCAAAGCTTTTGAAAAGCTGGAGCCTAAAGGAACAAATTGGCACAGATTAAAATGGATAAGCATCATCGGTTCGTTTTTGCTTATGTCGTTTTACACAATGGTAGGCGGCTGGATGCTTTACTACGCATATCTTGAACTTACGGGCAAACTGTCGGGTCTTGATGTTGACGGGGTAAGCAATGCATTTTCCGAAATGCTTTCACAACCGGTCACCATGGGAATATGGGCATTCATTGCAATTGTAATTTCATTCGGCGTATGTGCACTCGGCGTGAAAAACGGTGTAGAAAAAGTCACCAAAGTTATGATGTCGCTTCTCATTATTCTTATGGTTGCACTTGCAATCAACTCGGCAACTTTACCGAACGCAATCGAAGGTGTAAAATTTTATCTTGTTCCCGACTTTAAGACAGTAAAAGAAACGGGCTTGGGCACTGCCGTATTTGCCGCAATGTCGCATTCTTTCTTTACGCTCAGTCTCGGTATCGGTGCAATGGAAATCTTCGGCAGTTATCTTGATAAGAAAAAACGCCTCGGCGGCGAAGCTGTAAGCGTTATGATACTTGACACCTTTGTTGCTCTCATGGCAGGATTTATCATCATTCCGGCATGTTTTGCATTCGGTGTTGAACCGGGCAGCGGTCCGTCACTTCTTTTCATCACACTTCCTAATGTATTCAATCAAATGGCAGGCGGCAGAATTTGGGGCACACTGTTCTTCATATTTATGTCATTCGCAGCACTTTCAACAATTATTGCGGTATTTGAAAACCTCATTGCCGCATTTATGGATATGAAGGGTTGGAAGCGTTCAAAGTCCGTTGCCGTAAATTTTGTTATTGTAACAGCTATCAGCATACCGGCAATCCTCGGCTTTAACCTTTGGTCAAAAGTTCAACTTCTCGGCGAAGGCACCGGCATTATGGATGTTGAGGACTTTATAGTTTCTTACAATCTTCTTCCGCTCGGCAGTTTGTTGTTTGTAATGTTCTGCGTAAGAAAGAACGGCTGGGGATTCGAGAATTTCCTTAAAGAAGCAAACACCGGCGACGGTCTTAAATTCCCAAAATGGGCAAGAGTTTATATGCAATACATCTTGCCGTTGGTTGTTGTTTTTGTATATCTCAAAGGCTATTACGATTTCTTTGCAAATCACGAACCTGCACAAAGATACGGCTGGCTGGCTTTCGCGGTAGTCCTTTTGTTGGTAATCTTCGGAGTATCCTTGTTTACGGGCAAAAAGAAAAAGGCATAAAAAAATGTCGAAAAAGTTTTTTCGGCACGCTGTAGGCTTCTCTATATGAGGAGCCTTATTCTTTTATTTGTTTCCATACGGCACATAATTTTTCAAAAGTCCAAGCGGCATTGGCAGGGCTTGTTGACGGCAGGCAAACAGCATTTATGCCAACGGACTGTTCAATATATTTTTTGTAAAGTTCATCTGCCTTTTTACCGTTTGTAAAAATACGCTCAACTTTTGAATTTTCAATAATTATGCCTATATCATTCGGTACAACATTTTTTATACTGCTGTCGCTTGAACCGACAATGTCACAAGAATGGATAACATCCCAGACGGCAATGCCGTTTGAAAGGAGCATTTTCTTTTTATCTTCCACACTTTCGGGCACAGAACAATCACAAACGCTCGCTGTAACTTTCCAAAATCGGTTTTGCTTATGTCCGTAAAAAAAGCCCTCTTCCCTGGATTTGACCGATGGAAACGAACCTAAGATCAGCACTTTTGAATTCTCATTCCACACCGGTTCTATTGTATGTAACATCATAATCCACCGCCTTTTATTGAAATTATACACAAATTTTTCATATTGCACAACATATTTACAAACAAACTTAAATTTGGTATATTAGAGGCATAAATGTGCGAGGGACAATATGAAAATATTAATTGATGCGGACGGTTGCCCGGTCGTTAAACAGGCAACGCAAATTGCAAAAGAACACAATATTGAAACGATTATTTTCTGTGACACAAGCCATATAATCAACAACGACTACGCAAAAACCGTTACGGTTTCAAAAGGTGCCGACAGCGTTGATTTTGCACTTGTCAACGAGGTAGACAGCGGTGATATAGTGATTACACAGGATTACGGACTTGCGGCTATGGTGCTGTCAAAAGGCGGCAAAGCAATTACACAAAACGGAATGATAATTTCCGACAGCAATCTCGGTCTTTTACTCACGACAAGATACGAATCCAAAAAAGCAAGAATGTCGGGAGCACATTTGAAAGGTCCAAAAAAGAGAACCGCTCACAATGACGAAGCGTTTATCAAATCGTTTAAAACAATGTTGAATATTAAATAGCGAAATCCGTTACAGACACAGTTGCTGCAACGGATTTTATACATTAAACTATATGCTAATTAAACATCACTTCACGGGCTTGCATTTTAACTTCCTTTGAAGCGGCAAACGGTATTCTGGTGGTATATTGATTTTTAGATGCAATCATCTGATTAATCGGCCACTGGAATATTTCCCGGTTCCAAGTATTTACAGAATCGTTGTAGACTTCTCTTGCCGCTGTTATTTCTCGTTGCAAATAGCTGTTTTGTTGCATAGCGTCGGCAATTTCCTGATGTGCTCTCAACTCCGGATATCTTTCAAAAGCCATATTAATCGACTTGCCTATTCCGTCCAATTGAGATAAAACATTATTTCTTTCGTTATCGTCGCCAATCCCGCTGCGATATTTTGCTATTTTTTCAAATGTATCCTTATCCAAATCGATAGCCTTATCCAGCAACTTGGCACAGTTTTGCAATATAACAACTCGCTGTTCCAAGTAATTGTCTATAGTTGAAGCGTCGTGCTGAAGTTTTTGCTCCAATTGATTTAAGTAGCTTTCTCTTTTTTTCTTTACCACGAAAAAGATTAGCCCCGGAATTATTCCGCAAATCCACAAAAGCACTTCAATTACAATCGCACTTGTTGACCTTTGCACGGGTAACTGCTTGTTTATAACATTGACTTCTCTTCCCTGCTCAAGGACAGGATCTGTTAACTCGTTTAAATTGTTTGCCATAAAACATTCTCCTTATAATATCACATCATTCTTGCAAAAATAGAATGATAAAAAGTGTACGGACTTTGAGTTTGCGAATATTCGCTGTGTCTGAACTGTCGGTCGCTGAGTTTGAGTTCCTGCAATTTTACGGTTGAGATTTTTTCAACCGGAATGTACTCATACCATTCAACAGGAACATCGTGATAACGCCCGTCACCGCCGTAGACGGGAACATAATCCACTCGTTGAACGGTTTTGTATGCGTGCGATGTTACCGAAATATAATCCGCATCGCTTTCTGTATATTTGAGTTGTGTTTTCAGGATAGCGGGCGTGCTTGCGTTTTCATCAATCAAGCCCTGATTACCAAGCCTGTTTACCAACACTTCGGCTTCGCGGACGGTATAATTGCGAGAATACGAATTCTTGTAAATATATTCGTGAGGCTTGTGTTGCTGATACAGCGGTATGGATAACAGCGGAGCAAAATCGAAATAGACGGATTGAAAATAGTCCTCGTTAAGCCTTATAAATGTATCTTTACACATTCGAATATCATAAAAGCTGTACTGACTTGAATCAATATTGAAATTCCAATTTTGCAAATGCTCCGACACCAACTCGTTTATGCACCTGTTTTTATATATGTCAAAATCGTCACCGTACGGTGAAGTTTCCTTAATCAAACTCAAAATGTTTTTTTGTGCCAGCGGAGTAAACAAAAGTCTGAACTCAACTTCATTATCTCGGTTTGTTGCACCGAAAACAGCGTCAAACTCCTCATTTCCGAGACTTGTAAAGCCTTTGGAAACATCTTTTTTTGTTTGCTTTTGAATCTGCTTCGTTTTTGATTTTATAAAAGATTTTTGTTTTTTCTCCGACAACCGTTCAAAATGAGTTTTTTCTCTTGAAAACGACAAATTCGGTGCCGCTTCGTTTCCGTATATCAAGCTGTTTGAATAAAAAAAGTACGGCATAGGTTTAACCACGCTTGCGTGTAACACTTCGGAGCGATGAACCCTTACCCGTTTTCCCTCGGAATTCACACTGTATTCCGTCCATTCAATCAAAAGTGAGCCGGTATAGGTTTCGTTCGTCCAAGTTTGCGACAGCCGTCTTTGAAAAATAAACGGATTGCCCACAATTTCACCCGACATAATACCGACCGTCGAAGTGTCCGCTCCGTCCTGCTCCGAATATCCGTACTTTCCGCTCAAATAGTCAAATCTACGCATATCGTAATTTTTATCAATATTAAGCGTCGGAACCGTCATTTGAACAAGCCTTCTCGTCACATCGCTGTCAAGCATATCCAAAAACGGAGAAATTAACGAAAGTGCGTATTGATAAGCGGCGTTCGCCTTTTGCTTGGCGTCGGAAAGCTCCGCCTGAGTCAACGCTATTTTCTTTTTAACAACCAATTGACTTATCAAAAAAGAAGCAATCGCAACAACGGCAGAAACAGTCGCCACTCCGTAATAAACATAAACAATCGTTATCACCGCAGCCGCAATTGCAATTATTCCCAGAGTAATCAAAAGAGTTTTTACGGTTTTTTGAGATTTTAACCTTTTCTCAATTTCATTAACCTTTTGACACAGCATTCTGTAATCATCGGAAGCTTTTATATTTTCGTCAACATTGATTTTTGACTCTGACACCAATTTATCAAAATACTCGTTTGCATTTTTTGAAAAAAGATTTTTATAAACAGTTTGATATGCCGTTCCGGGTTCAAGCAATATATTTTCATCATCCATATTAAACCCTCCCCACATAAATCTGTTTACTGTATAACACAATTATAACATATCAATATTTCGTTTGCAAGATTTGTAAAATTCTCAAAATTTATGTCGAATACTGTTGTTTATTCAATTATATCAAATCATTTCAAATTGTAAACACTGTTTACTATGCCTGTCCCAAATATTGTACTTTAATAGTCCAAAAGAAAAGCCGTCTCACATTTTTTGTGAAGCGGCTTAGATTTTCAATCAGAATTCTTTCATTATCTCATCGGCAAGAGCCTTTAGTTCTTCAACATACGCGTCGGTAAGTCTTGTTTTAATCGTAACGCTCTTATCAATAAGAGTGATATTTGCCATTTTTTCAAAATGAGCTTTCATAGCCTTAATTGCACTCGGTGCCCACGAAGCATTTTCAACAAGAGCGACAGTTCTGTTTTGAAACGCTTTATGTTCAAGTCGATTGAGATAATCATCCATCGGAGTAAACACCCCTGCATCATATGACGAAGCCATACAAACAAGCACGCTGTGACGGAAACCGTCTTCAACGGCTTCTGCAAGGTCGTCCCGGGTGAGGTCGGCAATTGCAACTCTCGGGCAACCTTTTTCTTCAAGAATTTCTTTAAATTTTTGAGCCGCAAGCCATGTATTACCGTGAATCGAAGCACAAGCAATGAAAACGCCCTCGTTTTCCGGTTCATACGCAGACCACTTTTTATAAAGGTCAACAACTTCCGGAATCGTATCCGTAAGTACAGGACCGTGAAGCGGACAAATTATTGCTATATCAAGGCCTGCCGCTTTAGCGAGAAGTGTTTGAACAGGCTTGCCGTACTTACCGACAATATTAAAATAATATCTTCTTGCTTCGCAATTCCAAGCCTCGTCTGCGTCAACCGTACCGAATTTACCGAAAGCGTCGGCAGAAAACAGAATCTTTTCACTGCTTTCGTACGAAACCATAACTTCCGGCCAGTGAACCATAGGTGCTGTCACAAATGTAAGAGTATGCGAGCCGAGATTCAAAGTATCGCCCTCTTTAACAGCGGTAACTCTCGCCGGGTCAACATCGCAAAATTGCGGAAGCATACGAAGTGCCGCACCGGTCATAACAAGTTGCATATCAGGATATTTATCCGCAACAGCCTGAATACCGTAGCTGTGATCAGGTTCAAGATGTTGAACAACAAGATAATCCGGCTTTCTGTCACCTAAAACTTCATTCAAATGTTCCTGCCAGCGGTCAACCGCGATTTTGTCAACCGTATCCATAACGGCGATTTTGTCATCAAGAATAACATATGAATTATACGCCATTCCCTTTTCAAGCACATACTGACCCTCAAAAAGGTCAATATCGTAATCGTTTACACCTATGTATTTTACATTTTCGCTGATTTTAACCATAATTTTTCCTTTCAAATAAATAATCAAAAACTTATATTAACACCTCAACTACCTCAACGCTATATACATATTATATATATCCTCTTCGGTAAGTTCAATAGGATTTCTCTTCATAAGCATTGACATACTCTTTTGGGTAAGTTCTTTAATCTGCTCATCGGTTGTGCAAACGATTTCACTGAGAGTTGTACGCATACCCATCCGTTTTTTCATTGCCGTAATCTCGTCTGCCATAGCCTGTGGAGTATCAAAACCGCAATCCCGTGCAAAAGCGGCAATTCTGCCGTCTGAATCTGCGTGCTCGGCATTAAATTTTACAAAATAATCAAGAGTAAATGCACATGCCTCACCGTGCGGCACTCCGTAAATATTGGTAAGAGGAAATGAGCATGCATGAGAGCCTGTTGTTCTCGGATGGCTGAATGCAACACCGGCAACAATTGATGCTTCCGCCATTTTTTCTCTTGCCTCCAAATCATCCGGATGATTATACGCACGCTCCAGATACTTAAAAACGAGCCTTGCGGAATAAATCGAACAAGCGGAACAAATAGGTTGATTCAGCGTTGCCCAATAGCTTTCTATCGCATGTGACAACACATCAAGACCGGTTGAAGCTGTAACCTGCGGTGGAACGGTGAGCGTAAGCACCGGGTCAATAACCGCAATTTTAGGATACATTGCCGGGTCGTTCATAGGCTGTTTAAGATTTTGTGCCAAATCGGTAAGAACAGAAATATTTGTAACCTCACTTGCGGTTCCCGATGTGGTGGTTACGGCAATCATAGGAATAGCTTCGGCAGAAGTTACAGACTTTCCACCGCTGTGATAAGGTTCAATTTTGTCGTTTCCCTTTGCGATCGCACAAGCCGCTTTACAGCAATCCATCGGAGAACCGCCACCGAGAGCGACCGCAAAATCAGCGTCAATTTTTCTCATAACATCAACACACGCATTTACATTATCTGTGGTAGGATTCGGTCTTATATCTGAAAACACCGCTTTGATTGTGCCGTTTGACAGCGAAACGAATTCATCGGCAAGTCCGTTTTTCGCAAACGAATGTGAGCACACGAGCACACCGACTTTGCCTCCTATTTCATTAATAAAATCAGGAAGTTCCTTATGTCTGCCGACGCCAAAAGCCAACTTGACCGGCAAATTAAAATCCCAATTCACACTAATCACCTCAAAAGTCATTGTTTTATGTCATTTTACCACAAAACGACTGCAAATAAAATATTTTTTGCGAAAAAAGAAAAATTATAAAATAATCCTTGACAACAGCATATTTTTATTGTATAATTTCAAAGCGTTAAGTAATTAAGCAGTAACACTCCTTCGGGAGTTTTACATATATCAAACAATAAGCAATGCTTATTCACATATTTCGAGGTGTAACTCAGTTTGGCTAGAGTGCCTGCTTTGGGTGACGAAAGCGACCGCTGCCGGTGGCAGATTAAGGGAGCTTGAGGAAGCGTAGCAAAACAGAGCAATGGACACGGCAGTGTACAGTGCGACGATTTTGCAAGAGGGCGAGCAAAGCACAGACGAGCAATTACCTCACAAAACTTAATACATTTACTTCGAGGTGTAACTCAGTTTGGCTAGAGTGCCT